>JBBSTY010000047.1:0-26083 GCA_038235385.1 Acidimicrobiales bacterium
GACACCCACGTCGGCCTCCAGGCCCGGCTCATGTCCCAGGCCCTGCGCAAGCTCACCGCCAACCTCAACAAGACCGACACCATCTGCATCTTCATCAACCAGCTGCGCGAGAAGATCGGCGTCATGTTCGGTTCGCCCGAGACCACCCCCGGTGGGCGGGCGCTCAAGTTCTACTCGTCGGTCCGTCTCGACATCCGCCGCATCGAGTCCATCAAGGACGGCGCCGAGGTCGTGGGCAACCGCACCCGGGTGAAGGTCGTCAAGAACAAGGTGGCACCGCCGTTCCGCCAGGCCGAGTTCGACATCATGTACGGCAAGGGCATCAGCCGTGAGGGATCGCTGCTCGACATCGGTGCCGATCTCGGCATCGTCAAGAAGTCCGGTGCCTGGTACACCTACGAAGGCGAGCAGCTCGGCCAGGGTCGCGAGAACGCCAAGTCGTTCCTCACCGACAACCCCGAGATCATGATGGAGATCTCCGATCGGGTTCGCCGTGAGGCCGGTGTCGACGACGATCCCAACGCGCCGGCCGAGCTCGACGCCGACGACGTCATGACCGACGCCGACGACGTGCCCATCTCGCTCGACGACTGATCCGCCGGGTGCCCGATGGCGATCGCCGCCGGGCACCTGCTGCACGTCCAACGCAACGGACACGGGACGGCGCCGGCATCTTCGGATGAGGGCGCCGTGTCGCGTCTGCGTCGCCCGACCCGTGCCGAGGTGAGGGGCGCGGGCCCGACGACCTAACCTGACGCGGTGGAGAAGCGCTACCTCATCCGCACCTACGGGTGCCAGATGAACGAACACGACTCGGAACGCATCGCCGGCCTGCTCGAGGCCGACGGGATGGCGCCCGCCGAGTCGATCGACGACGCCGATGTCGTGGTGCTCAACACCTGCTGCATCCGAGAGAACGCCGACAACAAGCTCTACGGCCACCTCGGTGCGCTGAAGGCGCTCAAGGACGACCGCCCCGACCTCGAGATCGTCGTGAGCGGGTGCCTGGCCCAGAAGGACCGCGACCTGATCCAGGAGCGCGCCGGCCACGTGGATGTCGTGCTCGGCACCCACAACGTGCACCGAACGGCGGAGCTGCTGGCGCAGGCGCGCGTGGACGGCCCCGTCACCGAGATCTGGGAGGAGGCCGCCGACGACGTCGACGCCTTCCCGTCTGCGCTGCCCGCCACGCGCGACCTGCCCTACGCCGCCTGGGTCACCATCCAGATCGGATGCGACAACGCCTGCGCGTTCTGCATCGTGCCCTCGGTGCGGGGCAAGGAGATCAGCCGCCCGTTCGGCGAGCTCGTCGCCGAGGTGGAGCGGCTCGCCGCCGATGGGGTCGTCGAGGTCACGCTGCTCGGCCAGAACGTCAACTCCTACGGGCGCGACCTCACCACGGCACTGCGTGGCCAGGCGCCGAGCGACCTGGACCGGGACCGAACCGGGCCGTCGTGGGCGTCGGATCCGGCGCGTCGGCCGCGGCCGCTGTTCGCCGACCTCCTCGACGCCGTCGCCGACGTGGAGGGCATCCGGCGGGTGCGCTACACCAGCCCGCACCCCAAGGATCTCCGACCCGAGACGATCACGGCCATGGCGGCCAACCCGGCGGTCAGCCCGCACCTCCACCTGCCCCTGCAGTCGGGGAGCGACCGCGTCCTGGCGGCTATGCACCGGGGCTACACCGCCGCCCGCTACCTCGACAAGCTCGCCGCCGCCCGCGCCGCCATCGACGACCTCGCGGTCACCACCGACATCATCGTGGGGTTCCCCGGCGAGACCGACGACGACTTCGCCCGCACCCTCGAGGTCGTCGCCGCCGCCGAGTACGACAGCGCCTACACGTTCATCTACTCGCCCCGGTCCGGAACCGAAGCGGCCGAGATGGTCGACCAGTACGTCGATCCGGCGGTCGTGGCCGAGCGCTTCGAGCGTCTCCGGGTGGTGGTCGAGCGGTCGGCGTTGGCCAAGCACGAAGCCCGCATCGGCCGAACCGAGGAGGTGGTGGTGGAGGGCCCGAGCAAGCGCGACGCGACGGTCACCTCGGGCCGGACCGGTCAGAACAAGCTGGTGCACTTCCGTGCCGACCGGGTGCTGCGGCCCGGCACCATCGCCGAGATCCTCGTCACCGGAGCCGGACCTCACTTCCTGCGCGGCGAACTGGTCGAGGTCACCGCCGCGCCCCGTCACCGCACCCGCATCCCCGTCGCTGCCGGCTGACGTGCACCGCTGTGGCTGATCCCGCCACGCCGGCGTTCGTCGAGGGTCCGCCGGTGGAACCCATCGCCGACCTGCCCGCTGCCGTGGCCGCGGCGGTCGACGGCGCCACGTGGTCATCGGTGCGCGGAGGTCTCTCGGACGCCCGCGTCGACCTCCTGCGCTTCCCCGACGGCCACCACGCCTTCTTGAAGTCGGCGCCGTCGACCCACGATCCGGAGCTGCCCGGCGCGCAGTTGGTCGCCGAGCACGAGCGGTTGCAGTGGTTGGCCGACCTCCTCCCCGTGCCCGAGGTGGTGGCGTTCGCCGACGGACCGGCGGGCAGCTTCTTGCTGACGGCAGCGGCGGCGGGCTCTCCGGCCACCGATCCCGTGAACCACCAGGACCCCGACGCGCTCATCGTCGCGCTGGCCGCCGGGCTGCGGCGGGTGCACGACCTGCCCACGGCCGGCTGCCCCGGTCCGGTCGGCGTGGATCCGCGCCTCGAACGGGCCCGCTCGCGGGTCGAGCGTGGATTGGTCCACCAGCGCGACTTCGAGCCGGCGTACGCCCGGTTCACGCCGGAACGACTGGTGGAGCTGCTCGTCGACGCCCGTCCGTCCGGACCCGAGGACCTCGTGGTCGTCCACGGCGACCCGTCGCTCACCAACCTGCTGCTCGGTCCGGTGGGCGACGAGCGGACCCTGGCCATCACCGGCTACGTCGACGTCGACCGTGCGGGCGTCGCCGATCGCTACCTCGACCTCGCCATCATCGCTCGCAGCCTGGCGTCGAACCTCACGCCGGAAGCGCTCGGTCCGTTCTTCCACGCCTACGGCATCGAGGCTCCCGACCTCGCCAAGGTCGACTTCTACGTGCTGCTCGACGAGTTCTGGTGACGTCGGGCGAGGATCGGCTGGCACCGGCGTCCTCGCCACCCTCGCCGCGGCGTTCGTCGCTCGGCGAGGTCGCGCTGGTGGGCACCACGGCGTCGGGGAAGTCGGCCCTCGCCCTCGCCATCGCCGGGGCCGACCCGACCGTCGAGCTGGTCTCGGTCGATTCGATGCAGGTGTACCGCGGGATGGACATCGGGACGGCGAAGCCGACCGCGGCCGAGCAGGCCGAGGTCGTCCACCACCTGATCGACGTCGCCGACCCCCACGAGGAGTACGCGGTCGCGCGCTTCGCCGACGACGTGCGTTCGGCGCGAGCCGAGATCGCGGCGCGGGGCCATCGGGCCCTCTTCGTGGGGGGCACCGGTCTCTACCTCAGCGCCGTGGTCGATGACCTCGATGTTCCCGGGCGGTACCCCGACGTGCGGGCTCGCCTCGACGCCGAGCCGGACACCGCCGCCCTGCATCGGCGCCTGGGCGAGCTCGATCCGGTGGCGGCGGCGCGCATGGAGCCCACCAACCGCCGCCGGATCGTCCGGGCGCTCGAGGTCACCGAGGGGTCGGGCCGACCGTTCTCGTCGTTCGGTCCCGGCCTGACCTCGTACCCGCCGACGTCGGTGCAGCTGGTGGGCATCCGCCTGCCGCGCCCGGTGGTCGACGCCCGCATCGAGGCCCGGTACCGGGCGCAGATCGATGCCGGCTTCCTCGATGAGATCCGGCGCCTGGCCGAACGGCCCGAGGGCCTCTCGCGCACGGCAGCCCAGGCGCTCGGGTACAAGGAGCTGCTCGACCACGTCGCCGGCCGTTCGCCGCTCGACGACGCCATCGAGTGCGCCGTGATCCGCACCCGGCGCTTCGCCCGACGCCAGGAGCGTTGGTTCCGCCGTGATCCGCGCATCACCTGGTTCGAACCGCCGATCGACGACCCCGATCCGATGCGCGTCCTGCCCGATCTCCTGGCCGCCATCACCTGAGGATCGGCACGCACGCGATGCCGGCTCGTCGGCGGTCTCCGTGCCCACCGTCCGTCGGTCGGCTCCGGAATGCGGGCGGGACGCCACGACGTGGGCGATACCCTCCACCTCGACGGCCCGGGTCGGTGCCCACCCGTGTCCACCGTCGATCGCCGTCGTCGAACCGTTCGTCGCACCGGCGCCATCTCGGAGGAACCTCTTGCACCTGTCCAAGCACCACGGCCTCGGCAACGACTTCCTGGTCGTGCTCGATGCGCGCCACGAGGGTGCGCTCGCCATCGACGGCGTGCTCGCGGCACGGCTGTGCGATCGCCGACGGGGCATCGGCGCAGACGGGCTGATCCACGGCGCCGCGCCTGACGCCGACGACGCGGTTTCGGGGATCGACGTGGTGATGCACCTGTTCAACTCGGACGGGTCGCGAGCCGAGATCAGCGGCAACGGCATCCGTTGCCTGGCCCAGGCGGTGGCCCGCGAGCGCGGTGAGTCCGACACCATGGTCGTGGCCGCCACCGACCGGGGCGTCCGCACCCTGACGGTGACCCCTACCGACGATCCCGCCACCTGCCGGGTGCGCGTCGACATGGGCATGCCCCGGCCAGGCCCGCCCGTGCCCCCGCTGGTGGAGGACTCGCTGCACGGCCTCCACGGCACCGTCGACATGGGCAACCCGCACCTGGTGGTCGTCGTCGACGATCCGGCCGCCATCGACCTCGCGACCGAGGGCGCCTGGATCGAAGCGCAGTTCCCAGGCGGGGTGAACGTCGAGTACATCGCCGTCTCGGACGACCGCTCCACCATCGAGCTCCGGGTGTGGGAACGCGGCGCGGGCATCACCGAGGCGTGCGGCTCCGGGGCGTGTGCCGCCGCGCACCTCACCCACGGGTGGGGCCTGACCGGCGCCCACGTCCGCGTCGCCATGCCCGGCGGCACCGCCGACGTGGAGCTCGACGACACCACCGCCACACTGATCGGGCCGTCGGTGCTCGTCGCGGACGTCGACGTCGACGCGGATCTCGTCGCCGCGGAGGTGCGCGCATGACCCCGAGCCGACCCCGCTCCACCGCTGCTGACCACGACCACGACCACGACCACGACCACGACCACGCCCACGACCACGACGTCGACGTCGACGTCGACCACGACGTCGACGACGATCGCATCGCCACGGTGGCCGATCCGTTCGACGAGCGCGACGGGATCGAGCCGGCCGCCGGCGTCGACGACTGGTTCGACGATCCCGACGACGACGGGGACGAGGACGAGAGCCACCGCGGCGCGTTCGGCGACTACGGCGGCGCATCGGGCGGTCTGATCGAGCGTTCGTTCCGTGAGCGCATCGTGATCGTCGGCGTGTCGAGCAGCGCCGCCCACGAGGAGCTCACCGAGCAGTCGCTCGACGAGCTCGCCCTGCTCGTCGACACCGCCGGGGCCGACGTGGTCGACCGGATCGTGCAACGTCGTCACGTGCCCGACCCCGCCACCTTCATCGGCAAGGGCAAGGTCACCGAGCTGCGCGACCTGTGCGAGATGGTCGACGCCGACACCGTCGTCTTCGACGACGAGCTCACCCCGGCGCAGCAGTACAACCTCGAGAAGATCCTCGGTCGGTCGGCGATCGACCGCACAGCGGTGATCCTCGACATCTTCGGTCAGAACGCGCACAGCCAGGAGGGCAAGACCCAGGTCCTGCTGGCGATGATGCGCTACCGCCTCCCGCGGTTGCGGGGCAAGGGCCTCACCATGAGCCAGCAGGGCGGCGGCATCGGCACCCGACGCGGTCCGGGCGAGACCCAGCTCGAGATCGATCGCCGTCGGCTGGTCCGCCAGATCAACAAGCTCGAACGCGACCTCGTCCGCATCGACCACCAGCGCCAGACCCAGCGCAAGGCCCGCCGTCGGTCGCGCGCCAAGTCGGTGGCGATCGTCGGGTACACCAACGCCGGCAAGTCGACGTTGCTCAACCACCTCACCGAGGCGGGTGTGCTGGTGGAGGATCGCCTCTTCGCCACCCTCGACGCCACCACCCGCCGCCTCGAGCTCCCCGGCGGCGAGGCCGTGCTGCTCACCGACACGGTCGGGTTCATCGCCAAGCTGCCCCACGGTCTGGTCGAGGCGTTCCGGTCGACCTTGGAGCTCGTCGCCGAGGCCGATCTGCTGGTGCACGTGGTCGACGCCTCGTCGGTCGACCCCGACGCGCACATCGGCGCCGTCCGTGACGTCCTCAACGAGATCGATGCCGACGCGGTCCCCGAGCTCGTCGTCTTCAACAAGTCCGACCTCGACCCCGATGCTGCGGACCGGTTGGTGCGGAACCATCCCGGCTCGGTCGCGATCTCGGCTCGCACCGGTGCGGGGATCGGCACCTTCCTGGAGACCGTGGGCGACCGGCTGCGCTCCCTCACCGACGTCGTCGATCTGCTCGTCCCCTTCGATCGCGGCGACGTCCTGGCCGAGGTGCACCGCGAAGGGGAGGTGCTCGTCGAGTCGGCCGACGCCGACGGGATGCGTCTGCGGGCTCGCCTCGACGACTCCGCCGCGAGCCGCCTGCGCGAGTTCGTCGTCTTCGTGACCCCGTGATCAGATCCGACAGCTCGTCTCCCGGCTGCACCGCCGCCACGGCGCTGGTGACCTGATCGGTCCGGGCACCGGCCATCGCGCCGCCACGGTGCGTCGATGATGACGACGTCGACCGTGGCGGTCGCTCGATCGGTGGCGGTCATGGCGTCACCCGAGCCGACGCCGCTCCAGGATCACTCGAGCCCGGCTTGAGCCGACCCGGATCCCCATGTGGTCGAATGAGCCCATGGCCTCCACTGCCGGGTTCCAGCCCCCGCCGTACCCCTACGACCGCCTCGTCGAGCTCCGGTCGATCGCCGACCGACTCGACGGCGGATGCGTCGACCTGTCGGTGGGGACCCCGTCGGACGCGCCGCCCGACCTGGTGGTGCGGGCCCTCGGCTCGTCGGGGAGCGAGCGCTCCTACCCGGGGTCGGTGGGTTCGGAGGCGTTCCGGGTCGGGGCGGCCGAGTGGATGGAGCGCCGCCTCGGCGTCTCGGTGGCCCCGAACGCCCTGGCCGCGTGCATCGGCACCAAGGAACTGGTCGCCGGTGTGCCTCACTGGCTGCGGCTGCGGTCGCCCGATCGCGACACGGTCCTGTACCCCGAGGTGAGCTACCCGAGCTACGAGATGGGGGCCACGCTCGCCGGGTGCCGCGCGGTTCCCGTGCGCGTCGACGGCGACTGGCGCCTCGACCTGTCGAGCATCGATCCCGACGACGCCCGGCGGGCGGTCTGCCTGTGGGTCAACTCGCCGGGGAACCCGGCCGGTGGGATCGACGACCTCGATGCGGTCGCCGCCTGGGGCCGCGACCACGACGTGCCCGTGTTCAGCGACGAGTGCTACGTCGAGTTCACCTGGGACGGCCCCCGTCGCACCATCCTCGAAGCTGGCCTCGACGGGGTGATCGCCGTCCACTCGCTGTCCAAGCGCTCGAACCTCGCCGGCGTGCGCGCCGGGTTCTACGCCGGGGATGCCGACCTGGTCGAGTACCTGAGCGAGGTGCGCAAGCACGCGGGGCTGATGGTCCCGGGACCGGTGCAGGCGGCGGCGATCGCCGCGTGGGCCGACGACGCCCACGTCGATGCCCAGGCCGCTCGGTACCGCGAGCGCATCGAACGTGGTCGGGCGATCCTCGCCGCGGTGGGCGCACCTGCGCCGTTCCCGGGTGGGGCGTTCTACCTGTGGCCCGAAGCGCCCGACGGCGACGCATGGGCCTTCGCCCGCGCCCTCGCGTCCGATGCCGGGATGCTCGTCAGCCCGGGCGAGTTCTACGGCTCGGCCGCCGCACGCCACGTCCGCCTCGCGCTCGTCGCGCCGATGGATCGCCTCGATCTCGTGGCGCGCCGCCTCGGGATCTGATCGTCGGGGCCGCGTCGCCGGCGACCGACCCCGGATCACGTCCGATGTCGCTGGTGGGCCACAATGGCCGCCATGAGCGATCCGGCGACGCCCGACCCCAGCCGATCCCCGTTCGGAGGAACCACCTCGGCGAGCCCCCCGGCCGCCGCATCCCCGTTCGGCCCGGGCGCCGCCGCATCCGCATCGCCGGCGGCGGAGATCCGTCCCGCCAAGAAGTGGGGCTGGATCGGCGCCGTGATCCTCGTCCTCGGACCGGTGATCGCCATCGTCTGGTTCGTGTTCTCGGTGGTGAACCTGGCGTCGCTCCCCGATTCCTACGCCCGCATCGATGTGCCCGGCGAGCGCACCGTGCGACTGCAGTCGGGCCGGAACACGATCTTCGGCGAAACCGAGCCGTACCCGAGCTCGTATTCGCTGCGCGCCCGACCCGAGGTCACCATCACCGACGGCGCCGGGAACGCGCTGGACGTCGACGAGATCATCGCCGGCTCGTCCTCGTCGTCCTACTCCAGCGGCGGGATGCGCGGCATCCCCTTCGCCGCCGTGGATGTCCCCTCCACCGACCTGTACACCGTGGTCGTCCGGCGGCCCGCCGTCCGCGATCGCACCTCGTCGGCGTACGGGACCGACGCGGTTCGGGTGGCCATCGGCACGGACTTCGACGGCACCGCCATCTTCGGCGTCGTGGCATCGATCGTGCTCGGCGGCCTCACCTTCGTCGTCGGCCTGACCATCCTCATCGTGGTGACCGTCAAGCGCGCCGGCGCCCTGCGCCGCCTCCATCCCCGGGGTCTCCCGCCCTACGGCAGTCCGCCTCTGGGGTACGGTCCGCCGCCCGGGTACGGCCCGCCTCCGGGGTATGGCCCGCCTCCGGGGTATGGCCCGCCTCCGGGGTACGGCCCGCCTCCGGGGTACGGTCCGCCGCCCGGGTACGGCCCGCCTCCGGGGTACGGCGCGGCTCCCGTTGCCGAACCGCCCGGCACGCAACCGACGGCCGTGCCGGCCCCGCCTGCGTCCGCCGCCGTCACCACGCGGGCGCCCGCGTCGCCGACCGACGAGACGCGCACCTCCGATCGGGCCATCGGCGCGGATCCGCCTGCGACCCCGTGGGCCGCGCCCGGCGCGCCGGACGATCGGCCACGGCCGTGACATCCGCGCCACCGAGCGGCGGATCCGAGTGATCGCCGGACCCCTCGTCGAGCCGATCACCGCTCCCACACGGCTCGCGCGCGGTGGCGTGATCGTCCGAACGGTCGCCACCGTGCTCCTCGTGGTGGCTGCGGCCGGCGCTTGGGGGTGGCTCACCGAGCTGTCACCGTTCGCCTTCGCCCGGTGGGAGGTCTTCGAGACCTCCGCCACCGTCGCGCTCGACCCCGGCACCTACGTCGTCTACGAGGAGTTCGACGGTGCCGCGGGCGCCACCTCCCGTCAGCCACTGACGGTCTTCGTCCGCTCCATCGCCGGCCGCGACCTCGCAGTCGTGGCCATCGATGGGGGCGAACCGGTCGGTGGAGCCCCTGCGGACGGTTCGTTCGTGCCGGTGGAGCCGTACCACACGCCCTGGCACGAGGGCCGCCCGACCGGCGAGTTCACCATCGACCGGGCGGGGACCTACACGGTCACCGCCTTCCCCTCCGAGTCCTCGGCCACCGGCCGGGACTACAACTCGCTGCTCACCTCGTTCGTCGCCCTGGCACCGGTCGAGCGGCCCGGCTGGATCGGGTCGCTCGGTGGACTGCTGCTGCTCACCGCGGTGCCGCTGGCCCTCGGGGTCATCGCCTGGATCGTCGCCGTGGTGCGGTGGCCTCGCCGCCGCCACCGACACAGCGGACGCCGGGGTCGTCGCCAACCCCGCCCGGTCTGACGGACCCGCCCCCTCGGGGTGTCGGAGGGGTCGGGCCGGGCCGTCGCCTCCGGTAGCGTGGGCGCCCATGGCTGACCTCGAACGAACCATCGGCGACCTCTGGGATCGCCGGGACGACCTCGCCCCCGACGACCTCGATGCCAACCAGGCGATCTTCGACGCGATCTCGTTGCTCGACTCGGGGGAGGCCCGCGTCGCCGAACGTGGTCCCGACGGCACGCCGATCGTGCACGCGTGGCTCAAGCTGGCGATCCTGCTCTACTTCCGCCAGTCCGAGATGGCCACCATCGAGCTCGGACCGTTCGAGTACGCCGACAAGATCCCGCTCAAGTCGAACTTCGCCGCCGCCGGCGTCCGCGTCGTGCCCGGTGCCTCGGCCCGGTTCGGTGCGTTCCTCGACCGCGGCGTCGTGCTCATGCCGAGCTACACGAACATCGGCGCCCGCGTGGGCAGGAACACCATGGTCGACACGTGGGCCACCGTGGGTTCGTGCGCCCAGATCGGCGACAACGTCCACCTCTCGGGCGGCGTCGGCATCGGCGGCGTGCTCGAGCCGCCGAGTGCGGTGCCGGTCATGATCGGCGACGACTGCCTGATCGGCAGTCGCTGCATCGTGGCCGACGGCGCCCGGGTCGGCGACGGCGTCGTCCTCGGAGCCGGCTGCATCCTCACCGGCTCCATCCCCGTCATCGACGCCGAGACCGGCGAGGAGGTCGGCCGCGGCGAGGTCCCGTCGTGGTGCGTCGCCGTCTCGGCCACCCGACCCCGCGAGTTCCCGGGCGGCGAGTTCGGTCTGCCGTGCGTGCTCGTCATCAAGCGGATCGATCCCGGCGAACGCCACGACAAGTCCAAGCTCAACGACATCCTGCGCGACCACGGCGCCGCCACCTGATCTCGGACCGCGTCCGACAGCGGTGAGCACCGGGTGGTGCTCACCGGCGAGCGTGCCCCACCGCTCGGCCCTGGATGGGGCGAAGCGCGCTCCACTCCCGGCCCCCATCCCTCGGATCTGGTGCGGCGCGGCGCCGGTTCCTGAGCCGGTGGCGGCCGGTCCGGCCGCGTCGTCACGACGGTCTCGCGACCTACACTCGAACGCCGTCGGTCCCGGCGGCGTGCCCCATCACCACATCCCCGACGAGGAGCGACCCATGGCGATCGAGATCGGTCAGCCCGCACCGGCCTTCGACCTGCAGGACCCGGCCGGCGAGCACGTGAAGCTGGAGGACTTCGCCGGCGACACGGCTGTTGCCCTGGTCTTCTACCCGTTCACCTTCACCGGCGTCTGCGAGGGCGAGCTGTGCACGCTGCGCGATGACCACGCGACGTTCACCGACGCCGGGGTGCAGGTGCTGGCGGTGTCGTGCGACAGCCGCCACGCCCAGCGCGTGTGGAGCGAGCAGCAGGGCTACACCTTCCCGGTGCTGTCGGACTTCTGGCCCCACGGCGCGGTGGCGAAGGCCTATGGCGTGTTCAACGACACGCTCGGCTGCGCCAACCGTGCGACCTTCGTGATCAACCGCGAGGGCATCGTGGTCGACGTGATCGAGAGCGAGCTCGGAACGCCTCGTGCGCCGGAGCGCTATCGAGAGGCGCTGGCCAAGCTCTGAGGTCGAGCCGACGACCCCTCAGAGCTTGCGCAGGACGGTGACCACCTTGCCGAAGATGGCGACGTCCTCGGGATCGAGCTCGATGGGTTCGTAGTCGGGGTTCGACGGGAGCAGGACGACCTTGTTGCCCGATCGGGAGAAGGTCTTGACCGTCGCCTCCTCGCCGGGGATCCCGGCGACGACGATGTCGTGTGCGTCGGCGGTGGTCTGGGCGCGGGCGACGATGAAGTCGCCGTCGAGGATGCCGGCGTCGATCATCGACTGGCCGCGCACCCGCAACATGAAGAGCTCGCCTTCCCCGGTGAGGTCCGACGGCAGGGGATAGATCTCCTCGACGTTCTCCTGGGCGAGCACGTCGGTTCCGGCGGCGACATCGCCGACGAGGGGCACGTGGCGCACCGGGCGCCGCTCCATCGCTGCGCCGGAGTTCGGGTCGTAGCGCACCTCGATGGCCCGCGGTTTGCTGGGATCCCGCAGGAGGTAGCCCATCTTCTGCAGCGACGCCAGGTGCGAGTGGACCGTGGAGGGCGAGGTGAGCCCGACGGCTTCGCCGATCTCGCGCACCGACGGCGGGTACCCGCGATCGTGCATGGCGGCCTCGATGCAATCGAGCACCTGCTGCTGCCGGGCGGTCAGCTTCTTGGTGGGTGGCATGGGTTCCCCGTCTCGGTGGTGGGAGGCGCCGGGTGGAGGCGCTGCAGGCTGAGCAGCGACGGTGGCGAACGCCTGTTCGGAGCATAGGACGTCTCGAGGTTCGTGGCAAACACCTGTTCGACCGAGGCGTTGACACCGAACAGGCGTTCGTGCTTAGCTGGTCGGGCGGGAACGGGTGTTCGACGAACCAGCCGGCCCCGCACCCGGATCGTCTGGTGGCGATCCATCGTCGTGTCGACGAGGTGGGCCCGCTCGGAACGGAGTCGGCCACCGGGTCATCGGTCTCGTCCCCGATCGCCCGGTGTCCGGAGTGGGCCGACCGCTTCGCCACGGTCGTGTCACACCTCGTCAGGAGAATGCATCCCATGGTCGCTGTCCTCGCTCCGCAACCCACGCCCACCACCGCTTCGAACCGTCCGGTGCTGCACCTCGTCCCCGCTCCGACGGGTGCCGGTCGCGCCGCCCGATCGCAGTCGGTCGTCGTCGCACCCCGTGTTCGCGCGAGCGCTGCCACCTACTGGCGGCGTCGATTCGTGGTCCTGCTGATGATCACCACGCTGGCGCTCGCGGTCCACGCGAGCCTGTCGTCGGTCGGAGGATCGTCCGAGGAGCTGTCGGTGGCGACCGGTCCGGTCGCCGTCGCTGCGGCCAGCGACCAGTCGGCGGGTCCGGCGCCGTCGAGCGGCGAGGTGTACGTCGTGCGCCCGGGCGACACGATGTGGTCGATCGCGAGCAGCCTCCAGCCCGACGGCGACGTGCGGTCCCTGGTGGACGAGCTCACGGCGCGAGCGGGGGGCGCATCGCTCCAGGCCGGGCAGCGGATCGCCATCGATGGCCTCGGCCGCTGAGTGGCACCCCTCGATGGGTCCGCGCTCGGGCGCCCCGGTGCCCCAGCGGGGCCGCGCCGGCCTGCGTGGTCGCACATCGTTCGGTCCGGGGGCTAGCTTCGCCGGTGTGCGGTGTCCCTCCTGCGGTGGTCTCGACGACAAGGTCGTCGATTCGCGACAGACCGACGACGGCTCGGCCATCCGACGCCGCCGGGAGTGCCTGGCCTGCGGAAGTCGTTCCACCACCTTCGAGCGGCTCGAAGAGGTTCCGCTCATGGTGGTCAAGCGGTCCGGCGATCGGGTGCCGTTCGACCCGGCGAAGGTGATCCTCGGTGTGCACGCGGCGGCGAAGGGCCGTCCGGTCACCGTCGACGAGATCACGGCGCTGGTCGCCCAGGTCGAAGAGGTGCTGCGCAGCGACGGTCCCGATGTCGCGTCGGAGCGGATCGGCCTCGAGGTGCTCGAGCGTCTCCGGGATCTGGATCCGGTCGCCTACGTCCGCTTCGCCAGCGTCTACAAGGACTTCGACACGGCAGCGGACTTCGAGCGCGAGCTGGGGCTGTTGACCAAGGCGACGGCACCCAAGCGCCACTGATCGCCCGAGCGGGCCCCGCCGGGTCCGGCCGCGGCCTCCGCCGGGGCGGTCAGGTGCGGATGTAGCGCACGAGCAGCTCGCTGCCGCTCTCGAGCACGCGGTCGATCACCAGGTGGCGCGGTTGGCTCGCATCGTTCCCGTGGGCGATGCGCATGGCCGGGCCGGCCACCGCGAGCGGGGCGATGGTGAGGCACAGCTCGTCCACCAGGTCCTCGGCCAGGAACTGGCCGAGCAGCGACGGGCCACCTTCGGTCAGGACGACGCGCGCCCCGAGATCGCCGAGCCAGGTGATCATCTGGGCCAGGTCCACGGATTCCTCGCCGAGGACCACCACGTCGGCGACCGGCTCGAGCAGCGAGCGGCGCTCGGGGTCCGACGACGCGGCGGTGAACACGACCGGGCGCCGGTCGGGGTCGGAGAACAGCTCGAGACCAGGGTCGAGGTCCAGACGCCTCGTGACCACCGCGATCCGCGGGCGGTCCGATTGCCCGCGTTCGGCGCGCCCCCGGGCCACCACCTCGCTGGGCTCGCGGGGCGGTCGGTACCGCTCCGCCCGGACGGTTCCGGCCGCCGCCACGATGATGTCGGCGACGCCCCGGATCGCGTGGAACGCCGCCCGGTCCGCCGCACCGCCGAGTGAACCGGTGGTTCCCTCGATCGCCGCCGCACCGTCGGCGCTGGCAACCATGTTGGCCAGGACCCACGGGCGTCCGTCCTGGCGCACGCGCCGGTCGGCCCCGTACGCCTCGACGGGATCGACGTCGGCGGCGACGGGCAGGAGTTGGCGCATCTTCCGAACCTACCCGGGTGAGGGGACCGGTGCCGCCGAGACGGTGGCCGGTGCGGAACCGGGGACACGGGGTCGTGCGCGACGAGAGCGAAAGGGATCGAGACTGGTGGAGGAAACCGGAGAGTGGGCGTCGGAGGCGTCGGTTGCGTGTCGATTGCAACAGGTTCCACGGTTGTCCGCCGACGACGAACTAGAACGGATGTGGGTTCGCGTCGTTGCGCCGGGGAGGCGCGACGGCCGACGTCGGGGTACGGGACCTCGACGCGTCGAGGAGGACGCAATGGGAGTGATCGATCGGGTGCTGGGCCCGGCGGGGGCAGTGGCGCACGCCGCTCGGCGTCCGGCCACGTACGTGGGTCACCTGCGCGAGGTCAGTTCGACGATCGTCACCGCCGGCGTGTACCCGTTCGGGTTCGGCGATCGGGGGTTCGTGGCCGATCTCCGGCACGAGACCTCACCGGTCGCGACGCCGGTCCTGCTCGTGCACGGGTACGGCGCCAACAAGTCCAACTGGCTCTTCGTGAAGCGGTACCTGACCCAGGCGGGGTTCGAGCGGGTCGACGCCCTCAACTACAACCCGCTCACGGCGGACATCCCGGCGTTGGCCGAGCAGTGCGCCGAGCGAGCGAACGAGGTGCGGTCGCACTTCGGCACCGATCGGATCCACATCATCGGCCATTCGCTCGGAGGCATCATCGCCCGCTACGCCGTGCAGGTGCACGGGCTGGCAGACGTGGGGGTGTGCGTCACCGTCGCCTCGCCCCACGGTGGGGTCCGCATGGCTCGCCACGGCTCGCCGATCGCCGCCTTGAGCCCCTTCGCGTCCGGTGTCCAGCTGCGCCCCGACTCGTCGGTGATGACCCTGTTGCGCCACAGCGCCCAGCCGAGCCCGACCCGCTACGTCGCCTACTACTCCAACCTCGACCTGATCGTGGCAGCCCGGCGGGCCATGATCCTCGAACCCGAGCTCGACGCCACCAACATCCTGGTCAAGGACACCGGTCACCTGTCGATCATGTTGTCGCGGCGGTTGTCGTCGTCGATCGTCGACCAGCTCGGCGCCGCCGAGGGGCTCCCGGGCTACGGCGCCCCCGTCCGGTCGTTGACCGCAGCCACGGTCGAGGCCGGCGGTGCCGTCGCGACCGACGCCGCCCTCGGCTGAGCAACCGGTCGCCGCGCCCTCATCCCGAACCCGCCGCGACGCGTCGCTGCCGTGTGCCCGGTCGTCGACGGGCGTCGCCCGCCTGTGCGGACTGTGGACAGCGGGGCGAGTTGTCCACCGGAAAGACACAGGGTTGTTCCCCTAGCGATGCACAGGGCGATCTCCGTAAGGTCGGTCGTTGTCAACGGAGCTGCGGCGCGTTCAGCGGATGGTGGCTGGCGTCTTGGTTCTCTGCTGGCAGGACGGCTCCTTGGGGGCGGAAGGCATTCAACGGGTGCGGGCGTTCGGCGCGCAACCGGGGAACGTCCTCTGACCTGCTCGTTCGCGCTGCAGCATCTGTTGGTGGGTGGCGCGGGAGTCGACCGAGGAGCGGAGGTTCCCGGGTCCCGGGGTTCGAACCCCTTGACACGGCTGTAATTACGCTGGTGTAATGCACGGCACATCTTGTGGTCCGCCTGCCAGTCGCGGGGTGCGCACCACAACATCTTGGGTTGGCCGGAAGGACGGCCGACCCGGCGATGTTGATGTGGGGGCGGGTTCCACGAGTCCGTCGTGCGGGTGCCGAGCGGCACGCGCGTCGTTGTCACACAGCCCGGACAAGATCATCAGGCGACATCGGTCGCCGACATCTCAGAGGGGTCGCCGAGTCGGCGGCCGGGAGGAACACACCCATGGCACTCGCTCCTGAACAGACCGGCATCGGGATCCGCCGTCACTTCACCACCGACGGCGTGCATCCGTACGACGAGGTCGAGTGGGAGCTGCGCGACGCCCGGATCACCAACTACCGCGACGGTTCCGTGGCGTTCGAGCAGCTCGGGGTGGAGTTCCCGAAGGGCTGGTCCCTGAACGCCACCAACATCGTCACCCAGAAGTACTTCCGCGGCACCCTCGGGCTTCCCGAACGCGAGCACTCCCTCAAGCAGGTGGCCGATCGGGTCGTCGACACCATCGCCGCGTGGGGCGTGCGTGACGGCTACTTCATCGACGACGCCGAGGCCGAGGCCTTCGCCGACGAGCTGAAGCACCTGATCGTCACCCAGAAGGCGGCGTTCAACTCGCCGGTGTGGTTCAACATCGGCGTCGCCGGCGTGCCCCAGCAGGCCAGCGCCTGCTTCATCCTGGCGGTCGACGACAAGATGGACGCCATCCTCAACTGGTACGTCGAGGAGGGCACCATCTTCAAGGGCGGGTCCGGCTCGGGCATCAACCTGTCCAAGATCCGATCCTCGCACGAGCTCCTCAAGGGTGGCGGCACGGCGTCGGGTCCGGTGAGCTTCATGCGGGGCGCCGATGCCTCCGCGGGCACCATCAAGTCGGGCGGCAAGACCAGGCGTGCCGCCAAGATGGTCATCCTGAACGTCGATCACCCCGACGTCGAGGAGTTCATCTGGTGCAAGGCCAACGAGGAGCGCAAGGCCCGGGCGCTCGAGGCCGCCGGCTTCGACATGAGCCTCGACGGGTCCGACATCACCTCGGTGCAGTACCAGAACGCCAACAACTCGGTGCGGGTCACCGATGCCTTCATGCAGGCGGTCGTCGACGACGCCGACTGGGAGCTCACCGCGGTCACCACGGGCGAGACCATCCGCACGGTGCGCGCCCGCGACCTCATGCGTCAGATCAGCCAGGCGAGCTGGGAGTGCGCAGACCCGGGGATGCAGTTCGACTCCACCATCAACCGCTGGCACACCGCGTCCAACACCGGTCCGATCAACGGCTCGAACCCGTGCTCGGAGTACATGCACCTCGACAACTCGGCGTGCAACCTGGCCAGCCTCAACCTGTTGAAGTTCCACGACGAGGACGCCATCTTCGACGTCGAGTCGTTCAAGCACGCCGTCGAGGTCGTCTTCACCGCCCAGGAGATCCTCGTGGGCAACGCCGACTACCCGACCGAGCCGATCGCCGAGACCACCCGCCGGTTCCGTCAGCTCGGACTCGGCTACGCCAACCTCGGCGCGCTGCTCATGGCCCTCGGCCTGCCGTACGACTCCGACGAGGGCCGGGCGATCGCCGCGTCGATCACCGCCTTGATGACCGGTCACGCCTACGCCACCTCGGCCCGTACGGCCGCCCGGATGGGGCCGTTCGCCGGCTACGCCGAGAACCGTGAGCCGATGCTGGGCGTGCTCCACGCCCACCGTGCCGAGACCGCCAAGATCGACGAGGAGCTCGTCCCCGCCGCGCTGCTCGGCGCGGCGCAGCAGTCCTGGGACGAGGCCTGCGAGATCGCTGCGGTCTCGGGGGTGCGCAACTCCCAGGCGTCGGTGCTCGCACCCACGGGCACGATCGGGCTCATGATGGATTGCGACACCACCGGCATCGAGCCGGACCTCGGCCTGTGCAAGGTCAAGAAGCTCGTCGGCGGCGGCACGATGAGCATCGTCAACCAGACCATCCCGCGGGCGCTTCGACGCCTCGGCTACTCCGGCAGCCAGATCGACGAGATCATCGCCTACATCGACGAGAACAAGTCGATCCTCGGAGCTCCGCACATCGCCGCCGACCACATCCCGGTGTTCGCCTGCTCGATGGGCGACAACGCCATCCACTACCGGGGTCACGTCACCATGATGGGCGCCGTGCAGCCGTTCATCTCCGGTGCCATCTCCAAGACGGTCAACATGCCCGAAGAGGTCACCGTCGAGGAGGTCGAGCAACTCCACATCGACGCGTGGCGCCTGGGCATCAAGGCCGTCGCCATCTACCGCGACAACTGCAAGGTGGCCCAGCCCCTCTCGATGGCCAAGAAGGACGACCACGGCGAGTCGCCGGCCGCCGAACCCGTGGTCATCGAACGGGTCGTCGAGCGCGTGAGCCACGAACCCATCCGCCGCCGTCTCCCGCGCACGCGGGCCTCGAAGACCTTCGAGTTCCGTGTCGCCGACTGCAAGGGCTTCGTCACCGTCGGCGAGTACGAGGACGGTCAGCCGGGCGAGATCTTCGTGCGGGTGTCCAAGCAGGGCTCCACCATGGCCGGCATCATGGATGCCTTCGCCATCTCGGTCAGTCACGGGCTCCAGTACGGCGTGCCGCTGCGCAGCTTCGTCGAGGCCTACACCGGCATGCGCTTCGAGCCCGCCGGCATGACCGACGACCCCGACATCCGCATCGCCAACTCGCTCATGGACTACCTGTTCCGGCGGTTGGCGATCATGTACCTGTCGATCGAGGAGCGCAACGAGCTCAACATCCTCACCACCGCCGAGCGCACCCAACCCACCCTGCCGGGTGTGGAGGAGACCGTCGTCGAGACCCGCCAGGGATCCGACATCGCATCGGATCCGCCGTCGGTCGAGTCGGCGTCGCAGCTCGCCGCCGAGCTCGACCTCGACGTCCCGCCGTCGATCGTCGCCACCCCGGCCGGCACGCGCCCGAGCGACGCACCCATCTGCATGCAGTGCGGGGTGCAGATGATCCGCTCGGGCAGCTGCCACGCGTGCCCCAGCTGCGGCTCCACCAGCGGCTGCAGCTGACGCGCTGCGCCCAGGTTCGACCTCGGGTGATCCCGGGGGCCACCCGGACCTGATCCCAGCACCACGACCGCGTCGACGAGGGCTCCCTACGACGGGAGCCCTCGTCGCGTCTCGACGTCGAGTGGAACCTCGCCGGGGCGGCAAGACTGGACCGATGAACGCGTCTGACTCGTTGCCCGATCGGTTCGAGGAGGACGATCTTCTCGTGCGCCGGTGGACGGTCGACGATGCGACGGCGCTGCACGAGGCGATCCGCGCCAACGTCGAGCACCTCCGACCGTGGATGCCGTGGATCGCGTTCGAGCCCCAGTCCGTTGACCAGCGAGTCGCGTTGATCGAGCAGTGGGAGCAGGGCTGGCGTGGCGGCGGTGACGTCGTGCTGGCCGTTTTCCTCGACGGTGCGGCGGTGGGCAGCACCGGCCTGCACCGTCGCCTCGGCCCGGACGGCCTCGAGATCGGCTACTGGATCGATCGTGAGCATCTCGGGCGTGGCCTCGCGCCACAGGTGTCGGCGCTGCTCACGACGGCGGCGTTCACCCGACCGGAGATCTACCACGTGCAGATCCCGTGCGACCAGGCCAACACCGCCAGCGCTCGGGTGCCGGAGAAGCTCGGGTTCACGTTCGTGGGCACCATCGACGCGCCGATCGCCGCGCCGTCCGAGACCGGCACGCACCGCGTCTACCGCATGACCCGTTCGGACTGGGCGGCCCGACGGTGAGCTCACCCGATCCACGAGGTGCGACGGCAGCGGGTCTCGACGGGCCGTCGGGTGGGCCCGCTCGTCGTCAGGTGGTGCGGTCGGCCGAGTGGTCCCGGCCGCAGTCGCACAGCAGCACCGGGTCGTCGTCGAGCGCCCGCCAGGCGCCGAAGAGCCCGAGGGAACGTTCGTGGGATGCGGCGTGGTAGCCGTGGGTGACAGATCGGAGCCGTCGGAGGATGGTGTCCATCTGCTGGTGCTCCTTTCGAGGGAGACGCGTGCGGACCTACCTACCATCCCAGAGTAACCGCAGAAAGCGTCTGCTTGGCGTGTCAAGCAGCACATGTGGCGAACGTCATGTCACAACGGCGCGGGCCGCTCGCTCGGCGCTCAGCGCAGGTTGCCGGTGTGGCCGAGGCTGTAGCGCCCCGGCTGGGGCCAGACGGTCACGCCGTGGGGGTTGATGCCCACGGGGATCGTCGCCGCCAGGCCGCCGTTCACCAGATCGAAGACGTACACCACGCCGTCGTAGCGCCCACCGAGCCAGAGTTGGGTGCCGTCGGCGGTGATGTTGCCCATGTCCGGGCTCCCGCCACCGGGGATGGGCCAGTCCGCCACGATCGTGCGGGTGAACGGATCGAGCACGCTCACCGAACCCTGACCGCCGCGCGGTCCGCCGATGGCGCGGGTGCCCCGGTTGATGACGTACATGACCGAGCCGTCGCGGCTCGGGTACAGCGAGTGGGTTCCCACACCGGCGGGGAGGAACCCGACCTGGGTGAACGAGTCCCCCTCGATCACGTACAGGCCGTCGCTCTGGAGGTCGGCGACGAAGAAGACGGTGCCGTCGGGTGACAGGCGGATGTCCTGGGGCATGGCGTAGCCCCGCAGCGGTGTCCGCCCGCTCGGGCGCATGTCGATCGCCAGCTCACCGACGATGCGCTGCTCGATCATGTTGAACTTGATCATCGTCCCCTCGAACTCGCAGGTGGCGATGAAGTACGAGCCGTCGGCGGCGAAGTCGAGGTGGTTGAGACCGGCACAGCCGGTCTGCACCGAGCGATGCAGCTCGAAGGTGTGCGGGTCGCGGAAGTCGAGGCGCTGGGCCCCTTCGGCCACCACGATCGCCTCGCTCCCGTCGGGCGTGAAGTAGAGGTTGTACGGATCGTCGACCGGGATCGCTGCGCCCGGTTGGCCCGTGGTCGGATCGATGGGCGTGATGAGCCCCGCCCCGCTCGCCACGACGTAGAGCGTCGACATGTCCCACGACGGCACCACGTGTTGGCTCTCGGCTCCGGTCGGGAACGTGTTGATCACCTGCATGGTGGCCGGATCGATCACCGAGGTGGTGC
Source organism: Acidimicrobiales bacterium (assembly GCA_038235385.1). GTDB lineage: Bacteria > Actinomycetota > Acidimicrobiia > Acidimicrobiales > Acidimicrobilacustridaceae > JBBSTY01. The sequence goes on from JBBSTY010000047.1 coordinate 21,016, forward strand.
CGGAGACCTCGTGGGGGACGTACACCAGGGGTCGGGCGTCCGCGGTGGCCGGGTTCATGTGGTCGGCGCCGATGTTGGCGTAGATGTTCACGTCGGGGCGCGGCGCCGGGGCATCGGGCGCGAGGTAGCGACCCCGCTCGGTCGGAACGGTGGGCGGGGGTGGAGGCGGGGGAGTGGTGGTGGTGGGAGCCTCGGTGGTGGGTGGCACCGTCTCGGCGACCGTGGTGGTCGGCGCCTCGGTGGTCGGTGCGGCGGTGGAGGTGGTCGAGGTCTCGGTGGACGACGTCGTGTCCTGGGCGCTGACGCCGGCATCGTCGGAGCCGCACGCTGCGAGGAGCAGCGCGCCGGCGACGGTGATCGCCGCCGCCCGTCGTGGCCAGATGGACGTTCGGTCGTTCGTCACGGCGGCCAGCGTAGGCAACCGAGCGCCACGGCGTGGGGAGCGAGCCGGGTTCGACCCGCCGACGCCGGGATCCGGTAGAACGTCGGGGTGGCCGTGCAGCCGACCTCCGTCGTCGAGTTCCGAACCGAGCGAACCGATGAGGTCGTCGCGATCATGGCCGAGCTGGCGGCGGCGCACGCCGGGTGGATGAACCTCCAACCCGATGTGGACGTCGACGACGTCCCCGACACCGGTTCGCCGTTCGGTCGGCTCCTCACCGCCGCCGGTCCGCCGGTGCCGCTCGGCTCGTGGGTGCCCGGCTCGTGGCGGCGAGGCGGCGCCGATCCGACCTCGCTCGGTCTGCAGCATCCGGGAGGCCGCCGGGCCGTCTGGCGGCTCCGTGATGCCGGGATCGTCGTGCCGGAGACCTGGAGGGTCCTCAACGACCATCCCCGGCGCGGCCTCGTGCTCTCGCTCCCCGACGGCACCGACCCGGGGTCGGCGCTCGACTGGATGGTGCGGGCGGCGATCGAGCTCACCGAGATGGATCTGCCCCCCGTCTGGCGGGCTGCCGTGTACCGCCGAGCCTGAGCACCGGGGTCGTCGCGGTCGCCGGGTCGTCGGGGTTCGCTCCGGGTACGGTCGGACCATGGGGTGGTTCGGTCGCACGTTCGCACGCGGAGGGACCGGCGCGTGGGACGGCACCGCGGGGCGTCCCCGGTCCACGAACGGGGCGTCGTCGCACCACCTGATCTGGGAGGCACCGCCGGGCACGTGGTCGGCCGTCGACGTCGTCGTCGAGATCGTCGAACCGCCGACGGTCGCCGCCCTCTACTTCTGGGCGCTCCAGGTGAGCTTCGCCGGACCTCGGTCGAGGGGAGGCGGCGCCCACCTCGGACTGCAGTGGTTCGACCGTCACCCCGGTTCCACCGCGGTGAACTGGGGCGGGTACGGGCCGAACGGGGGCGAGCTCGACGGCTCCCCCTCGGCGCTGCCGAGCGCACCGGGCAACGTCAACACCCGGGACTTCCCGTGGGTCGCGGGTCGCGCCTACCGGCTCCGCGTCGAGCACGCCGGCCCGGCCCCCGGCGCCCGTTCGGCGTGGCGGGGTTCGATCACCGACCTCGAGCGTGAGCAGCCCACGGTGGTCCGTGACCTGTGGGCACCCGGCGATCGCCTCGTCTCGCCGATGGTGTGGTCGGAGGTCTTCGCCGACTGCGCCGCACCGCCGACCACGGTGCGGTGGTCGGACCTCGCGGTGGAGGACCGAGCGGGCGTGCGCACACGCGTGACGCGCGCCCGGGCCAACTACCAGCGGGTCGGCGACGGCGGATGCATCACCTCCACCTCGATGCCCGGGTCGGTGCCGGGATCGTTCGAGCAGCGAACCGCGACGGTGCGCACCACGGCGCAGGACGCGGTGCTCGACGTGGGGTGATCCCGACGGTGGTGGGTTGTCAGGGCATCTGCGGCAGGCCGAGATCCGGGTCGCGCTCGTAGACCCAACCGGTGTCCATCATGGACAGTCGGTGTCGGGGCCCGGGCCGGAGCGGATCGTCGTCGTCGTAGCCGGCATCGCCGGCATAGAGCGCCACGACGCCGCCGTCGACGAAGCCGATCCGAGTGGCGAAGTGCTCGGGCGGCGACGATGCGAGGGTGTCGAGGGCGACGCCGACATCGGCGAACCGGGCCAGGGTGTGGAGCGTGATCCACGTGGGCGGCGAGAGCTCGATGGCGCCGGTCTCGCGTGCCGCGAGCGCCTCGTCGGGGGTCATCCACGCGTGGTCGTGGATCTCGCCACCGTCGATGGTCACCTCGCCGTCGGGGGCGGCCGACGCGAAGAACCACGTCGCGAAGCGCTTCGGTGAGATCGGCGGCGGGGTCCAGTGCGAGAACCAGACGAGCCCGAGCGGGTCGATGACCAGGCCGGCCTCCTCACGGGTCTCACGCACCGCCGCGGCCCGGGCCCGTGCCTCCGCCTCGTCGAGCGGGCCGCGCCGGCCCGCGGCGCGTGCGGCGTCGAACTCGACGGGCGCATCGATGGGATCGACCCGACCTCCGGGGAACACCCAGTGCCCCCCGGCGAAGGCCAGCTCGGTGTTGCGGCGGACCATCAGCGTCTCGAGCCGGCGGCCGCGGTCGCGCAGCACGACGACGGTCGCCGCCGGTATCGGTGCCGCCACCTCGGGCTCGTCGGGGGGCGGGCCCGGTGGCGAGGCCCCCACGGGATCGGTCATGGCCCGACCGTACCCGCCGCCGACGGGCCTCGGACGGGCGGCCGTCGCCCGCGATGCCCGCGCGGACCCGGCGTCGTCGCGGGGCCCGCCGGTACGCTCGGGAATGGCGCCGAGCATCGATCTGACCGGGCGGGTCGTGCTCGTCACGGGGTCGAACTCGGGCATCGGGCTGGCCGCAGCACGACAGCTCGCCCGGATGGGTGCGTCGGTGATCATGACCTCGCGCAACGAGGGTCGGGGGCGACGGGCGCTGGAGTCGGTGCGCCGGCGTGTCGGCGCCGGGGCCGACCGCGTGACGATGGTGCCCCTCGATCTCGCCGACTTCGCGTCGGTGCGGGCGTGCGCCGCGGAGGTGCTGGAGCGTCACGACCGACTCGACGTGCTGGTGAACAACGCCGGCGGGATCATCTCGGGTCGCCGGGTCACGGTGGACGGCTACGAGATGACCTTCCAGGTCAACCACCTCGGGCCCTTCCTGCTCACCCAGCTCCTCCTCGATCGGTTGGTCGAGAGCGCGCCCGCCCGGGTCGTCATCACCTCGTCGATCGCGCACCGTCTGGGCTCGATCCGATGGAACGACCTCCAGCACGAGACCTCCTACAACGGCACCGACGCGTACAACCAGTCGAAGCTGGCCAACGTCTTGTTCACCACCGAGCTCAGCCGGCGGCTCGAGGGCACCGGGGTCGTGGCCAACTGCCTGCATCCGGGCGCGGTTCGGTCGGGGTTCGGTGGAGGTGGGGACACGACCGGTCCCGAGCGCTGGCTGCTCGCCGTCGGGCGGCCGTTCATGGTCTCGCCCCACCGGGGTGCGCAACCCATCGTCCGCCTGGCGTCGCTCCCGCGGTACGAGGCCACCACCGACGGCTACTACGTCGCCGGGTACCTGGCCCGGTGCGCTCGGCATCGGCCGGCTGCGGCCGGGCGCGACCCGGAGGCCGCTCGAAGGCTCTGGGCCGTGAGCGACCAGCTCGTGACCGCCGATCCGATCCGATGAGCGTGGCGCACGGCGCCGGTGCGGGACGGCGGGGCGTCCGCCGATAGATTTCCGAGACGCACGTCCCGATCCACGCCGAGAGGAAGCGACATGGTGTTCCCCGCCGAGGCCGAGCTGCGAGATGAGCGTCAGGCGGTCCTGGCCACGCTCGAGTCGCTCAGCGATGACGAGTTCGAATCGGGCCCCACGTTGTGCGAGGGGTGGGCCCCGCGCGACATCCTCGCCCACCTGATGGGTGTGGACTTCGGGCTCGTCGAGTACGCCAAGGCACCGGGCCAGATCGCCAAGGCCAACCAGGCGATCGTCGACAAGGCCCGGTCCATGCCACGCACCCGCCTGATGAACCGGGCGCGCAACTGGGCGGACAAGCCGGCGCCGCTCACCCGGGTGGTGGCCGTGTTCCTCCTGGGCGATCTGGCCGTGCACCACCAGGACATCCTGCGAGGGCTCGACCGCACCCGCGACGTGCCCGATGCCTGCCGCGGCGCGATCTTGCGCGAAGGCGTCGTGCTCGGTGCCCGCAAGCTCCTGTCGTTCCGCGTCGAACCCACCGACGGCGGTCGGGCCATGGGTCGGGGCACCGTGGTGCGGGGAACGTCCGAGGCGCTCGGACTCTGGCTCACCGGTCGCGCCGGGCTCGAGGACGAGCTCGAGTTCGCCGGCTGACCGACCGGGAGATCGACCCGGGAGATCGACCCGGCCGCCGGGCAGACGGCACGTCCGGTGGTTGGGGAGACCTGGTCGCGGGGACGCGATCAGACGAGGCCGGCGAGGCGGAGCATCGACGGGGGGACCTCGTGGTTGCCGGCCGCGAGCATCGACGCCCGTTCGACGTTCACGATGTCGAGCTCGCGATCGTCCCACTCGTCCCAGGGGCCCGCCGGGATGGCGGTGGGATCGCCCTCGGCGTCCGCACAGGCGTAGAGGTACGCCTGCAGCGCGAGCACGTCGTCGGCGCCGCCGACCGGGCCGATGCCCGGAACGATGATCGAGGCGAGGTCGCCGAAGTCGGTGAGCGCGTCGGCCCACGCGACCGGGTCGCCGTCGAAGGCGTTGGGGGTGACCCCGAAGGTGGCCATCGCCCCGGCGAACAGCACGGCGGGCTGATCGCCGTCGGCAGTCGGGCGCTCCGGCACCAGGACCACGAGGTTCTCGACCATCTGACCGGTGGTGGGGACCACCAGGTGCGAGGTGGTGAGGTAGGCGCTGGTGTCGACGGTGTGCGACACCGGACGGGTGGGTCGCTCGGCGAGCAGCTCGAGCTCGTCCGCGTACGAGGGGTGGAGGCGCTGCAGGACCGGGATGCTCGGCGGTTGGTCGAGCAGGGCGCTGGTCTGGGAGCGGCCGTAGCGGGCGGCCATCCAGAAGGCGGGCGATCCGCCGGTCCACTCGATGTGGCTCGTCGTGTACACGGCCCGCCGGACCGGGAGCCCGAACCGGTCCAGCGTGGCC
>JBBSTY010000048.1:0-25831 GCA_038235385.1 Acidimicrobiales bacterium
CGCAGCATCGGCCGGTGGTACCGCCGCTTGGACAAGCCGCCGTTCCAACCGCCGCCGAAGGTGTTCGCTCCCGTGTGGACCGTCCTGTACGCCACCATCGCCGGTTCGGGGTATCGGGTGTGGGCCGCCCCCGAGCATCCGATGCGTCGGCCCGCCCTGGCGCTGTGGGCGGTGCAGCTGGCGGCGAACGCGGCGTGGACGCCCGCGTTCTTCGGTGCCCGGAGGCCGAAGGTGGCCATGGGCGTGCTCGTCACCCAACTGGCGGCCACGGCGGGCTACACCGCGCTGTCGGCCCAGGTCGATCGGACGGCATCAGGCCTGATGGCCCCGTACCTGGCGTGGACGAGCTTCGCCGGCGCCCTCAACGAGGAGATCGTGCGCCGCAACCCCGACGTGTGACCCAGGAGCGCAACGACCAACGGCCGATCACCGCCCTGCGTTCGGCGTCGGGGTTACGGTGACGCCGAGAGGTGGAGGTGGCCCATGGCGACGGTTGATGTTCGAGTCGACGACTTCGAGGACGGCGCGCTGCCCCGCATCTGCGCGGCGAGCGGCGTTGCCGCCGACCGCCCCTACGGGATGCGGGCCTGCTATCGACCGTCGTGGCCGGTCATCTTCATCCTGTTGGGTCCCCTCGGCTGGCTGATCATGTTGGTCGTGGCGGCGGGCACCGAACGTCGCGTCGACGGATCGCTCCCGTTCGCCGACACGGCCTACGACCGGACGCGTTCGGCGCGCCGATCGGCGCTGATCCACCTCGGCGAGGTGGTGGTGCTCACCGTCGGGTTCCTCGTGCTCTTCGGGTGGCTCGGCTCCGGCCGCTCACAGGTCGGCGCACTCGTGGTCGGCCTCGTCGTGGGTGGCGCCTGCGCCGTCCGGGCTTCGCAGCCCCCGGGTTCGGTCGCCGTCAAGCTCTCGCGCAACCAGCGCCACGTCACGCTCCGAGACGTGGCGCCGGAGTTCGCCGCGGCGTATGCCGACCAGGAGGCGCGACGAGTCGCTCGTCGTCTCGCCGACCCCAGCGATCTCCGGTACTGACACGCGGCGCGGAACGGAACGGAACGGCGCCGGCCCGCCATGGGGTTCAGGGCGGGCCGGACCGGCCGGCGACCGATGTGGATCAGCCGATCGGGTTGATCACGTGATCGAGATCAGTTGATGGAGATCAGTTGATCAGGGGATCGCGGGGGAGGCCGAGGATGCGCTCGCCGATCTGGTTGCGCTTGATCTCCGAGGTGCCACCCGCGATGGACAGCGCCCGGTGCATGAGCACGAGCATGCCCGACACCGCCGCGGGGCCGTCGAGGAAGGCGCCGTCGGGGCCCGAGAGCTCGTTGAGGATGTCGGCGGCATCGTGGCCGAGCTCGGAGAGCACGAGCTTGGTGACCGCACCTTCGGGTCCGGGGTCGCCCCCGGCGACCGAGCGGTTGATGCTGCGCAGGTTGAGCAGACCCATGGCCTGGATGCCGGCGGCGTAGCGACCGACGCGTGCGGCGCCGCCGTCGAGCCGGTCGGGGTGGGCGTCGAAGGGTTCGATCATCATGGCGGCCGGCAGCGACATGCCGCCATCGCCGCCGCCGATGCTCACGCTCTCGTTGCCGAGGGTGGCGCGTGCGACGGTCCAGCCGCCGTCGACGGGCCCGACCACGTCGTCGTCGGGCACGAACACGTCGCTGAAGAACACCTCGTTGAACTCGGACCCGCCCGACGGCATCCGCAGCGGTCGGACCTCGACCCCGTCGGCGTGCATGTCGATCACCATGGTGGTGATGCCGTCGTGCTTCTTGACGTCGGGGTTGGTGCGCACGGTGGCCAGACCGAACCCGGCGACGTGGGCGCCCGAGGTCCAGACCTTCTGTCCGTTGACGAGCCAGCCTCCGTCGACGCGGGTGGCCTTGGTGGTGACGCCCGCCGCGTCCGAACCCGCGTCGGGCTCACTGAAGAGCTGGCACCAGATGACCTCTTGGGTGAGCGCCGAACGAACCCAACGGGCTACCTGATCCTCGGTGGCGTGCTGGACGAGGGTGAGGATCACCCATCCGGTGATGCTGTAGCTGGGTCGGGAGATGCCGGCTGCCGCGAACTCCTGCTCGATCACCAGCTGCTCGATCGCGCCGGCGCCCCGGCCCCACGGCTCGGGCCAGTGCGGCATCACGTACCCCGTGTCGATGAGCGCCATCTTCTGGGCCTCGGGATCGAGCGGGGCGGTCTCGCCGGCGAACCGACGGATCTCGTCGCGGAGCGACTCGGCCTCGGGCGGGAGGTCCACGGTGCGCTCGCGCGTGACGCCCGAGCGAACGAGGTCGGTGATGTCGGCGGCGGCGGCCTTGGCGTCGATGACGGCCTCCAGGGCGGTGGCCCGGCGCAGGAGGAGGTGGGCGTCGTGCTCCCAGGTGAACCCGATGCCGCCGTGCACCTGGATGTTGAGGTTGGCGCAGAGATCGGCGGCGGGCATGGCGAGCGTGGCGGCGACGGCCGCGGCGTAGGCGAACTGGTCGCCGCGGTCATCGGCGGCACGAGCCGCGTCCCACACCGCAGCCGTGGCCAGCTCGGTGGCCACGAGCATGTTGGCGCAGTGGTGCTTGACGGCTTGGAACGTGGCGATGGTGCGGCCGAACTGCTTGCGCACCTTCGCGTACTCGGCGGCCTGGTGGGTGCATTCGCGGGCGATGCCGGTGGCCTCGGCCGCGAACAGCGTGCGGGCGTGGGCGAGCAGGGTGGATGCGGCTCCCGTGAGCACGGTGGCGGGCACCGCGTCGAGCGTGACCCGGGACGAGGTGCGGGTCGGGTCGATGTTGGTGGGCGTGTCGATGGCGACGCCGGCACCACGTGCATCGATGATGGCGACGTCGTCGCCCGAGGTCACCACCAACAGGTCGGCGAGGGTGGCGCCGAGCACCACGCCGGCGGAGCCGTGGGCGCTCCCGTCGCGGATCTCCACCGCGCCACCCAGTGCGACGGCCGCGGTGACCGAACCGTCGGCCAGGCCGGGGAGGTGCCGTGTCCGGACGTCGTCGTCGGCGGTCGCGGCGATGGTGGCGCTGGCGATCACGGTGGGCACGAACGGTCCGGGTGCGATGGCGCGTCCGAGCTCCTCGACGACGACGACGAGCTCCGGGAACCCGAAGCCCGACCCACCGTGCTCCTCGGCGATGTGCAACCCGAGCCAACCCAGCCCGGCGAGGTCGTCCCAGAACGGCGGCCTTCCCTCGGCGGCGCCGTCGAGCAGCTCGCGTGCCGCGGCCCGTGAGCCGCGCTTGGTGAGGAAGTCCGACGCGGTGTCGGCGAGGGAACGGTGGTCTTCGGTGATGGCGATCGACATCGGTGCGGGGCCTCCACGGCAGATGAGGTGGGTCCGCCTCTCGTCGAGATGGCGGCGGGGGTGGCGGGGTCCGTGCGAACCCGTCCGGGCGCGCCACGGTAGGTCAGCCGCGTACGGATCGCCCGACCGGAGCCCCGAGATCAGAACCCGAACGTGCGGCGGTGGACGCCGCATGGAGGGCTCACCGCCGCAATTTCGGATGAGATGCCGCCGGTCGACGCGGGCGCGCCATCATGGGGCATGGCTGATGAGGATCGAGCGTCGAGCGGGGGACGCCGGGACGAGGTCCGGGCGGATCCGGCCGAGGTGGCCGCGCTCGGGACCTACCTGGACCTGGCGCGGGAGATCAAGCGGGAGGTCGAGCGGATCGCCACCGACGATGCGGCCGATGTGCAGCAGCTCGTCGACGCCATCGACCAGTTCTCGGTCGCGGAGCGGCGGGCGGTGACCTCGAAGGTCTTCGAGCGACTGCCGTCCGACGTGCAGTGGGCGATCCTCGAGCGCGTCTTCGACGACGACGAGCTGCGCACCTACCTCGTCGACGAACACGAACGCCGAGCTGCCCGCTCGGGTCGGTCGGGAGCCCGGATGGCGCTGGCGGAGGCGGCGGGGGCGGCGCGCCGCCTCGACACGACCGAGATCGCCGACGGCGACCAGGTGGCCGTGGGCCTGTTCCGGGAGTCCGACGTCCGCGCCGCGATCGCCCGGGGCAGCCGGTCCGACGCCTGTACGCGGCGCCTGGTGCTGCGCCGCGACGGTGACGCCTTCCGCGTGATCGAGGATGTGTTCAACCCCCGGGGCGGGTACTTCGTCACCGCCGAGTACGACCGCGCCGCCTGGGTGGTCGACCGGTTCGAGTCGCACCAGACGATCAGCATCGGCGCGGCCGTCGACGGCGCGGACGGAGCTGCGTTCGAGCCGGTCGTCTACGCGGGTGGCCGCCTCGATTTTCTTCACGACGGTGCGGTTCTCCGCGGCCGACTTCACCTGGGTTTCGTTATGTTGGAGGACATCGACGTCTTTGCCGGCCAGCGCTGACCTGCAGAGCGCCAGGGACACCGGATTGCCCGGTGCCCGTTCCTGAAAGGCGTCACCACCGATGGATGTCACGCTGGCCGCTGCGGTCGCTGTCCTCGTCGTCGCACTCGCTGTCGTGCTCGTCGCGCTCCGCAGCTCACACACCGTCGGCCCGTCCGAGGTCGGGCTCGTCACCAAGCGGATCGGGAAGAAGTCGCAGGGCGAATCACTCGTCGCCCTCCATGGCGAGGCCGGGTACCAGGCCGACCTGCTGATGCCCGGCCTCCGCTTCAAGTTGTGGCCCGTCTACCGCGTCGAGCGCTACCCATGGGTCCAGGTCCCGCCCGGCCACATCGGTCTCGTGATCGCCCAGGTCGGCGCGGCGTTGCCCACCGGGGCCAAGTCGGCCATCTACCGGCCCGAGTTCGGGAGCTTCTCCGACATCCGCACGTTCCTCGCCGACGGCGGCCAGCGCGGCGTGCAACGCCCGGTGCTCCCGCCGGGCACCACGGCACCGATCCACCCGGTCGGCTTCATCGTGCTCACGAGCGCCGCGACCTTCGGCAAGGTCGTGTCCGACGCCACCGACGCCGCCATCGACCAGGTCGATCCCAACGTGCTCACGGTCGTGCACATCACCCCCCAGGGCGATCGGGACGTGGTCGGCGTGGTCACCACCCTCGAAGGTCCGCCGTCGGGCGACATCGCCAGCCGCATCGGTGGCTTCGCCGATGTCACGGCCATGGAGGCCACCGAGAACGGCTCGGCCGTCCGGGTGATCCAAGCGGTGCTGCGCTCGAAGAACGATCTGCACGACAACTACCAGGACTACCAGGCGTTCCTCGCCAACGGCGGGTGCATCGGCCTCCAGCACGACCCACTGCTGTACGGCTCGTACCTCCTGAACCCCTTCCTCGTGCGGGTGGAGCTGCGCGAGATGCTCGTGGTGCGCCAGGGCGAGGTCGCGGTCATCAAGTCCTACGTCGGTCTCCCCACCGAGGACACGTCGGGCGAGGAGTTCAAGTTCGGGTCGATCGTCGCTCCTGGTCACCAGGGCATCTGGTCCGAGCCGTTGCGCACCGGCAAGTACACCCTCAACCCGCGCATCTACGAGGCCGAGATCGTCCCCACCTCGATCCTCACGCTGAACTGGTCCCACGCCACCAGCGAGGCCCACAGCCTCGACGCCCGGCTGGCGCCGATCGATGCCAAGAGCAAGGAGGCGTTCGCGTTCAGCATCGACCTGCAGGTGCAGATCCACGTGCCCGACACCCGGGCGCCGAAGGTCATCAGCATGGTGGGCACCATGGCGAACCTGGTGAACGAGGTGCTCCAGTCGGCCGTCGGCAACTACTTCCGCAACAAGCTCCAGACCCTCGGTGCCACCGAGTTCATCGAGAAGCGTGACGAGGTGCAGAGCGCCGCGGAGCAGTACATCCAGAGCTACCTCTCGCGCTACGAGGTCGAGACTCGCGGCGTCTACATCCAGGATGTGATCTTCCCAGCCGACCTGGTCGAGGTGCTCACCAGTCGGGAGATCGCCGCCCAGGAGCGCGCCACCTTCGCCCAGCAGCGCGAAGCCCAGGAGGCCCGCGTGAGCCTCGAGCAGCAGCGCGGTGTCGCCGACATGCAGGCGGAGCTGGCCCAGGCCAACGTCTCGGTCGACATCGAGAAGTCCCGCGCCTCGGCCGCCAGTGCACGAGCCGAAGGCGAGGCGGCGGTCATCACCACCACGGGCAACGCCGAGGCCACCCGCACCGAGGCGATCGGTCAGGCCACGGCGGCCGCCGAGCAGGCACTCGGGCTGGCACGGGCCAAGGGCTTCGACGCCCAGCGGCACGCGATCGGTGCCGAGCAGACAGCGCTCGTCGCCGCCCTGCGCGAGGTCGGGACCGGGCACATCAAGATCGTGCCCGACATCCAGGTGAGCTCCGAAGGCGGGGGCATCCTCGGCGGCGTGGGTGCCCTCCTGATGCGCAACCTGGCGGCGGACGCCAACGGCCGCTCCTCTGCCGGAGCCAGCCTGCCCGGCAACGAGGTGAACGGCGCTCCGGAGCCCCCCGCAGCGCCGGAGCCCGTCCCGGCGACGGCGGACGGCGGCGCCGGCCGCTCCGAGTCGACCTGATCACGTCGTGGTCGCGGTCGCGACCATGACTCATTCGGCGTCGTGGAAGATGAGGCCCAGGGTGGTGCGCCGGCCCGAGCGCACGGTGCTGACACCGTGGCGCGTCGGGGCGTTGGACCACCCCGACTGGGTCTGGGTCGGTCGGTCCCGGGTGGCGAACACCGTCGCGTGGCCACGAGGGATCACGGTGACGGTCGCCCGTGACTGCGCTCGGGGTCGTTGCTCGACCACGACGAGCTCGCCGCCGACGTAGTCGGTCTCGGGCCGATCGAGTCCGATCACGACCTGGATGGGGAACACCAGCTCGCCGTAGAGGTCGCGGTGCATGGCGTTCCAGTCGCCGGGCCCGTAGCGCAGCATCAACGGCGTGGGTCGGATCTGGCCGGCCTCGTGGCAGCGTTCGAGCCACTGCGCGAGCGAGTCGGGCCAGGGCGAGGGCTGGTCGCGCCGATCCGCCCACGTCCGGGCGATGGGCAGCAGGTGAGCCCAGAACGCGGCGCGCAGCTCCTGGACGATGGCGGGGAGCGGATGGTCGAAGTAGCGGTACTGACCCTGGCCGAAGCGGTGCTGGGCCATGTCGATCGTCGATCGGAACCGATCGTCGTCGTCGTAGATCTCGTTCAGCGCATCGCAATCGGGTGGGGTGAGCACCGGACCGACGGCGGCGACGCCGACCGCATCCAGATCATCGAGGACCGCTGACCAGTCGGCCGAGTCGACCCGCTCCGGCACGGTCGTCGCGGTGCCGGCCGGTGGGGTGGCGTCGGTTCGGTCCGATGGTTCGGTCATGGGAACGCCCATGATGCCTCCTCCGACGCCGGGAACCAGCGTCGGTCCGGCCGCGCCGGGGACGCGCCGATGGCGTCGGTGTTCGGCTACCTGCCGCACGAGTTGGTGGGCACAAACATCTTCGAACACCCGCTCCGACGATCCCGACGTCGGGGGGATGCTCGTCCACGTCCGGCGGTGGGACGAGACGCCGTCCTCGTGGAGGTCGCCCGCCGGCCGATCCGGGTCGCCGCCGGTCAGTGCGACAAGCGGTCGAGGAGGTTGCGGGTGATCTGTTCGACCTGGGCATCGCGCCCGGCGAGGCCGTGGGCCCAGTCGGTGGAGCCCGAGGTGACCACGGTGCCACCGCCGCGCGAGGTGTAGGTACCCAGCACGGCGTGGCCGTGGGCGATGCGAGCCGCGTCAGCGGGATCTCGGGAGTCGAACAGGCGCGACGCGATGAACTCGATCTCCGATGGTGCGCTCGGCGCCGGCGGGCGTGGCGCGTTGGTGCGATCGAAGTGCTGGGTGGGGGCCGTGCCGAGGATCTCGAGGTCGGTCGGGGTGCCGTCGGCGCCCGTGGGGACGGGGAGGCCGTCGACGTAGGCCAGCTCGCACCCGTCGCACTCGTAGCCGACGGTGACCGCGTCGGCGCCGAGCACGTCGCCGTAGACGATGCCGGTGCCCTCGAAGAGCCAGTGGTCGGGGCGGTGAACCGTGTAGCCGCCGATCCCGTTGGCCACCACCTTGCCGATGCGGTGGTAGCCGCCGCGCGAGAAGCTCACACCGGTCATGTGGTTCTCGGGCCGTCCGATCAGGTGGTCGGACCAGATGCTCGTGAGCTCGGCGACACGATCGGTGTCGTACACCGGATCCTGCTTGAAGAAGCCCTTGTAGCCGACCATCGTGGCGGCCGGCCCCTCCGGGGTCGGGTCCTCCAGGCGGACCTGCCAGAACGACGTGTTGCCGGACAGGAAGGCGGCGTTGCCGCCTCGTCCGATGAACCCCTCGACCGTGTCGCGCATGCCGGCTGACCAGTACTCGTCGTGGCCGACCGACAGGAACAGCCGGTAACCCGAGTCGGGGCCGAGCAGCTCGGGGTGGTCGGCCAGATCCGCGTTGGTGACCACGTCGACGGCGTAGCCCTCACGCTCGCACCAGGCCAGGAACGGGAGCTCCCAATCGGGCCAGCCGGCCGAGCCGGCCCACGGTGAGAGCTTGTTGAGGCTGAGGTACCCCACGTGCGCGGCCATCTGGCGATCCGGCGCGTCGACGACGGTGACCCGGCGGCCCTTGCCCGGGGGCTTGGCCAGGTACCCGGGGCTCATCGGCCGTTGCAGCGACACGTGCGTACCGCCGTTGTAGAGGTTGCGTCCGCCGAAGTCGTTGTACGCGTGCCACGTGTTGGTGGACAGCGCCAACAGGACCGGCGCGGTCGGTGCGCCGGACGTGGGGCGCACCACGAAGAAGGCGTGGTTGCGGCGGATCTTGCCGTCGAGGTCGACCTCGAGCACGACCTCGTAGTAGCCCGACGGCCACGACGGGTCGACATCGATCGACGCGGCTGCTGGCCAATCGCACCCCGCCGCGGACGCATCGCCGGGCGTTTCGTGGAAGTCGGTGGCGACTGCCGGATCGGTGTGGACGACGGTGCGTGCCGCGCCGACCCGGGCGACCTCGACCGAGACCGGCCGCGCCCCGGGCGACGAGAGGTGCAGGGCGACCTGCTCGCCGGCCTCCACCGATTGCGGCCAGCAGTACCCCGTGACGGTCTCGAATGCCATCGTCGGACCCTACCCAGGGCGGAGGGTCGGAGGCGGAGGGCAAGCCCGTGGTGCTCCGACGAGCGCGGTCGGCGAGGCCGGTGCTCAGGCGTCGAGCGCCGACCGGAGGAAGTCGCGCACCCCGTCCACCTGGGTCATGGTCCAACCCGCTGCCAGGTGATGGCGATCGACGTAGATCGGGATGCCGTCGTCGAAGATGGTGCAGCGGCCGTCCACGCAGAAGCCGGCGGTCGGGTCGAAGCTCGCCACCCCGCCGAGGTCCTCCGCAGCCGATCGCTCCGCGGCGCGTGCGGTTCCGACGATGCGCAGCGCGTCCGCCTCGGGCGTCTCGCAGTCGCTGATGTCGTTGCCGGGCCTCGTGAGGCAGATGAGGGGATCGAGGTTCTGCGCCGGGTCGTCGATGATCCAGGCGGCGCGGCTCCCGGCGGCGCGGATCTCGTCCACCTGCTGCTCGAACGCGGCCTGCCACGCCTGGGCCTGGCCTGCCTCGTCGAGACCGTTGCCCTCCGCATCGGTCACGTCGGCGATGCCCTCGCCGTAGTTCGACAGCACCACCAGATCGGGATCGTGGGTGCGGATCGCGTCCGCGGTCGCGGCACGGAACGCGGCGCACCCGGCATCGAGCCTCGACGTGGTGCGGACGGGTATCGATTGGCAGCTGCCACGCCACCGGACCAGCAGGCGCACGTTCAGGTCCTGCGCCGCACGGTCGAACGCGTCGATCCAGTGGCGAGCGTGGGAGTCGCCGATGAGCATCACCGTGGTGTCCGACGTGAGGTCGCCGGTCTCGCAGAGGTCGACCTGCAGGCCGTCGAACTCGGGCGAGCACACGTCCACCGAGCGGTTGTCCTTCATCGTCTTGTAGGTGGCGTACGGCTCCTGCTCGAGGGTGCGCATGGACATCGCGCCGGCCCCCCCGGCGACGAGGAGCGTGACCAGCGTGACCCCCAACGCCATGGTGTAGGTGAGCGGGAGCGAAGCGGTGAGTCGTCGGTTGAAGCGGACCGGGTTCTCGAACCAGTGGTACACCGCGGCGGCGACGGGGAGCGCGAGCAGCGCGGCGATGAGTCGAACGATCACTCGATCGTCATCGAGCCACGCCACCGCGAGGATGATGAACGGCCAGTGCCAGAGGTACCAGGAGTACGAGACGCGCCCGACCCACTGCATCGGCCGCGAGGCGAGCACCTTGAAGACGGGGACGCTCGGGTCGCCCGTCCCGGCGATGATGAGCAGCAGCGTGGCGGCGACGGGGATCGTGGCCCAGAAGCTCGGGTAGGGCAGCGCCTGATCGAAGGCGATCGTCGCGTAGGCGAGCAGGCACGCGCCGACGACGTACAGCGCGAGCCGCACCCAACGGGTCAGCAGCCGCGTCGGGATGGTGACGGTGGCCAGGATCCCCGCGATGGCGAACTCCCACGCCCGTGTCGGGAGGGTGAAGAAGTCGAACGGCCGCTCGAGGGTGCTGAGCTGGACGGCCAGACCGAGTGACACCACGACACCGATCGCGAACACCACGATCAGCGCCGTGCGCACGCGCTCGCGGTTGCGCCGGCAGGCGGCGAGGACGATCGCGACGGCCACGGGCCACACCAGGTAGAACTGCTCCTCGACGCCGAGCGACCAGGTGTGCAGGAAGGGGCTCGACTCGGCGGCGAGGTCGAAGTACCCGAAGGTCGTGACCGCGAAGAAGATGTTCGAGACGTAGAGCGCGGCGGCTGCGCCCTGCGCGGCGAACCTGGGCAGTTCGAGCGGTGACAGGATCAGCGTCGACGCGATGAGGGTCGCGATGACCAGCACCGCGAGCGCAGGGATGAGCCGACGGGCGCGCCGCGCCCAGAACGCGAGGAGGCCGACGCGGCTGCTGGTGCCGGCCTCGGCGACGAGGTTGCGGGTGATCAGGTACCCGGAGATGACGAAGAAGACATCGACGCCGACGAAGCCTCCGGAGAAGCCGCCGACGTGGGCGTGGAAGGCCACGACGAGCACGATGGCGATCGCTCGGATGCCATCGACATCACCCCGGAAGGAGCCGTGGCGGCGTGGTGTGGGCGCAGGAGCGACAGTCATGGGTTCTGACGTGGTTGCCGAGCCCGACAGGTCCGGAAGGAAGGATCCTAGCCGAGCCCAACGGGGGATCAGGGTGGGGATCGGGAGGGAGCCGCCCGACGATCCCGACCGCGAGGTCGGAAGGCCGAAGGCCGAGGGCTGGTGCTCGCCGGCGCCCGCGTAGGTGCGGCCGCTCGGCCCTCGGCGACACGTTCCGACGAGGCGAGCTCTCCCACGACGGCATGTGAGGTCCGCCAGGAAGCCCGCCTAGAGTCGAGCGACGCACCACCGACGAACGGCAACGGAAGATCAATGGCTGAGAACCCCCGGACCATCATCTACACCCACACCGACGAGGCGCCCGCGCTGGCGACCGCGTCGCTGTTGCCGATCATCGCCGCGTTCACGGCCGCCGCCGGAGTGACCGTCGAGGTGCGCGACATCTCCCTGGCGGCGCGGGTGCTGGCGCAGTTCGCCGATCGGCTCGGCGCCGACCAGCGGGTCACCGACGACCTCGCGGAGCTGGCCGCGTTGGTGAAGCAGCCGGACGCGAACGTGATCAAGCTCCCGAACATCTCGGCCTCGATCCCGCAGCTCGTGGCGGCGATCGAGGAGCTGCAGGCCGAGGGCTTCGCCATCCCCGACTACCCCGATGAGCCGTCCACCGACGAGGACCGCGAGGTGCGGTCCCGCTACGACAAGGTGAAGGGCTCGGCGGTGAACCCGGTCCTGCGAGAGGGCAACTCCGACCGGCGCGCGCCCGCGTCGGTCAAGCGCTACGCGCGCAGGCACCCGCACTCGATGGGGGTGTGGTCGCCCGAATCGCGCACCAGTGTGGCCCACATGACGGCACACGACTTCCGCGCCAACGAGCAGTCGGTCACCATGGCCGCGCCCGACACGCTGAGGGTCGAGCACGTCGCGGCCGACGGGTCGGTCACCGTGCTCAGGGAATCGATCCCGGTGCTCGCCGGTGAGGTCGTCGACGCCACCGTGATGAGCGTCAGCGCCCTGCGCGAGTTCCTCGCCGAGCAGATCGGCGTCGCCCGCGATCGGGACGTGCTCTTCTCGCTCCACCTCAAGGCCACGATGATGAAGGTCTCCGACCCCATCATGTTCGGCCACGCCGTCACCACCTACTTCGCCGACGTGTTCGACCGGTTCGCCGCCGACCTCGCCGCCGTCGGGGCCGATCCGAACAACGGCCTCGGCGACGTCCTCGATCGCCTCACCGAGCTCCCCGACGCCGTGCGCGCCCCGATCGAGGCGGCGTTCGCAGCGACCATGGCTGGCGGCCCGCCCATCGCCATGGTCGACTCCGACAAGGGCATCACCAACCTCCACGTGCCGAGCGACGTCATCGTCGACGCGTCGATGCCGGCCATGATCCGCACCTCGGGCCAGATGTGGAACGCCGACGGCGAGCAGCAGGACACCCTCGCCGTCATCCCCGACTCCAGCTATGCCGGGCTCTACGAGGTCGTGATCGACGACTGCAAGGCAAACGGGGCGTTCGATCCCGCCACCATGGGATCGGTGCCCAACGTCGGGCTCATGGCCCAGAAGGCCGAGGAGTACGGGTCCCACGACAAGACCTTCGAGATGGCGGCGCCCGGGACGGTCCGCGTGGTCGACGGCTCGGGGGCGGTGCTCATGGAGCACACCGTCGACGCCGGCGACATCTGGCGAGCCTGCCAGGCCAAGGACGCACCCATCCGCGACTGGGTGAAGCTCGCCGTCACCCGGGCCCGTGCCACCGGTGCACCCACCGTGTTCTGGCTCGACGCCACCCGAGCGCACGACGCCCAGCTCATCGAGAAGGTGCGCACCTACCTCGGCGACCACGACACCGAGGGGCTGCACATCGAGATCATGTCGCCCGAGGACGCCACCCGCTTCTCACTCGAACGCATCCGTCGGGGCGAGGACACGATCTCGGTCACCGGCAACGTGCTGCGCGACTACCTCACCGACCTGTTCCCCATCATGGAGCTCGGCACCAGCGCCAAGATGCTGTCGGTGGTCCCGCTGATGAACGGCGGCGGCCTGTTCGAGACCGGCGCAGGCGGCTCGGCACCCAAGCACGTCCAGCAGTTCGTGGCCGAGGGCCACCTCCGCTGGGACTCGCTCGGCGAGTTCCTGGCGTTGGCCGCGTCGCTCGAGCACCTGGCAACGGCCGACGACGATCCCCGCGCCCGGGTGCTGGCCACCGCGCTCGACCGGGCCACCGGGTCCCTGCTCGACCAGGGCCGGTCGCCATCACGCAAGGTGCACGAGCTCGACAACCGCGGCAGCCACTTCTACCTGGCGCTGTTCTGGGCCCAGGAGCTCGCCGCCCAGACCGACGACGCCGACCTCGCCGCCCAGTTCACGCCCGTCGCCGCCGCGCTCGCCGCCGACGAAGCGGTCATCCTCGGCGAGCTCGAGGCCGCGCAGGGCAACCCGGTCGACATCGGCGGTTACTACTTCACCGATCCCGCCCTGGTCTCGACCGCCATGCGCCCGAGCGCCACCTTCAACGCCATCATCAACGACATCTGACCCCACCCCCCCCAATCGAACATGCGTAGCTCCGCGGCGTCGGGCGTGATCTGGCGACGCATGTTGGCGGGTACCGCTGAACATGCGTCGCTCCGCGGTGTCGGGCGCGGCGCGGCGACGCATGTTGGTGGGCGGGCGAGGTTGGCATCGCGCCGATCGCGACGGCACGATGGGAGGGCGGAACCGGAGGTTTGCGATGCGCGTCTGGATCGACCAGGACCTGTGTACGGGAGACGGGTTGTGCACCGACCACTGTCCCGAGGTCTTCGTGATCCTCGAGGACGGGATCTCCTACGTCCGCGACGAGCGCGGCGTGCACCACGATCCCGGTGGCCCGTCCGACATCGCCGAGGTCCGACCCGGGCTCGAGGACGCCGTGATCGTCTCCGCCTCCGACTGCCCGGGCGAGTGCATCTTCATCGAGGTGTGATCGCCGTGCGGTGAGCGAGCACCGCGCCGAGCCAGCGGGCAGACTCGATGGATGGACGAGCAGCGATCGCACCTGGCGCCGTCGGCGGATGAGCAGCGAGCGCACGTGCGGTCCACCTTCGACGACGTCGCCGACACCTACGACGCGGTCGGCGTCGACTTCTTCGGGCCCATCGGGGCTGGGCTCGTCGCCGAACTGGCGCCGAACCCCGGCGAGCGGGCGCTCGACATCGGGTGCGGACGGGGGGCCGCGCTGTGGCCCCTCATCGACGGCGTCGGCCCGACGGGACACGTCACCGGCATCGATCTCTCGCCGGGCATGGTCGAGCGCACCGCCGCTGACCTCGCGGCCCGCGCCGACACGGCCAGCGCCGAGGTGCGGGTGGGCGACGCCCAGGCTCCCGGGGTGCCGGCGCGCTCGGTCGACCTCGTGGCGTCGTCGTTGGTGCTGTTCTTCCTCCCGGACCCGGCGGCCGCGCTCGCTGCGTGGCGTGAGGCCCTCGCCGACGGAGGGCGGGTCGGCGTCGCCACCTTCGGTCCGTTCGACGACGCGTGGTGCGAGGTCGAGCGCGTGTTCTCGCCCTACCTCCCGCCGAACATGGCCGACCCCCGCACACGGGTCGGTGGTCCCTTCGCCACCGACGCCACCATGGAGGAGCTCCTCGCCCATGCCGGCTACCGGGAGATCCGAACCGCGACCTGGTCGATGCCCGTGCGCTTCGACGACATCGCCCACTGGGAAGCCTGGACCTGGTCGACGGGGCAACGGCGGATGTGGTCGGCGGTCCCGCTCGACGAGCGTGATGCGGTTCGAGCGCTCGCCGCGGAGCGGCTCGAGGCGTGCCGAGATCCCCAGGGGCGCATGGGTTTCCAACAGGGCGTGCGCTACACGCTCGGCCTCCGCTGACCGGCGTCTCCAGGGCACGGAGGAGCGGTTCCACCGACGAGCGATGACATCCACGATGTGGCAACGTCGGAGCTGGCGGGGAGAACAAACCACGAAGGAGCTCACCATGACGAAACTCGATTCGATCGCACTCGGCGATCCCTGCTGGATCGATCTCATGACCTCGGACATCGCCTCGACCCGGGCGTTCTACACCGGGTTGTTCGGATGGCAATCCGACGAACCGAACGAGGAGTTCGGGGGCTACGTCAACTTCACCCGGGAGGGCCGCCGCATCGCGGGGGTCATGGGAAACCCGGGCGATGGCGTTCCCGACGTCTGGTCGACCTACCTCGCGGTGGAGGACGCGAACGCCTCGTGCAGGGCGGTCGAGGCCGCCGGTGGAGCGGTGATGGTTCCCGCCATGGAGGTGGGCACGCTCGGCGCCATGGCGGTGGTCACCGATGTCGGTGGTGCGGCGATCGGCATGTGGCAACCGGGCGAGCACAAGGGGTTCGGCGCCGCCGGCGCGCCGGGCGCCCCCGGGTGGTTCGAGCTGCTCACGAGGTCCTACGAGCCGACGCTGGCGTTCTACCGTGACGCCTTCGGCTGGGACCTCCACACCCTGAGCGACGAGCCCGAGTTCCGGTACACGACGTTGCACGGCGAGGAGGCCGTGGCCGGGATCATGGATGCAGGTTCCTTCCTCCCCGAGGGGGTGCCCGCCCACTGGGCGGTCTACTTCGCCGTGGCCGACACCGACACCTCGGCGGCCAGGGTCGTCGAGCTCGGCGGTTCGATCGAGGCACCCCCCGAGGACACCCCGTACGGACGCGTGGCCACCGTCGTCGATCCCACCGGAGCGCGCTTCAAGATCACTGCGCCGGTCGGCGAGAGCTGATCGTCGCCGAACCGACGCGGTCCGGCCCCGGCCCGGGCTCGGCGGTGAGCCGGTGCGTCGCATCCGGCGGCCAGCTCGGCCGGCTCGGCCGGCTCGGCCGGCTCGGCCGGCTCGGCCGGCTCGGCCGGCTCCGCCGTTCGGCGTAGGGTCGTGGGTTCGAGCGCCGTCATCGGGTGCCGTCGCGACCCACGGCCGGCCCGTCGACGGTCCGGAGGCGAGACCGGCGCCCGTCGACGGCGACCGCCGACGACCAGCGATCGGGGGAGGGCGATGACCAGCACCGACCACGACCCGACCCGTTCGGCGATCGATCACAAGATCGGCGATTGCGGCGTGTACGAGAACGGCCGTCGCCGTCCGGGGCGGATCCCGTTGGACCAGGCCGGCGAGGCGGCCCGATCCACCGACGGGTTCGTGTGGATCGGGCTCCAGCAACCGACCGCCGAGGAGCTGGGTGTGGTGGCCGAGGAGTTCCGGCTGCCCGACCTGGCGGTCGAGGACGCCGTTCGCGCCCACCAACGTCCGAAGCTCGAGGTGTACGGCGAGTGCGTCTTCGTGGTGCTCAAGCCGGTGCGCTACGTCGACCACATCGAGATCGTGGAGGTGAGCGAGATCGCCATCTTCGTCGGCGCCAACTTCGTGGTCACCGTCCGTCACGGTGAGAGTCCGGTGCTCGGTCAGGTGCGGGCCGAGCTCGATCGCGGCTCGGACCTGCTCGTCCACGGCCCGACCTCGGTGCTCTACCGCGCGGCCGACCTCGCGGTCGACGGCTACGAGCAGGTGCTCGTGTCGATCGACGAGGACGTCGACGAGATCGAGCTCGAGGTCTTCGGCCCCGACGAGCGCCAGCACGCCGAGCGCATCTACAAGCTCAAGCGCGAGATCGCCGAGTTCCGCCGGGCGGTGCTGCCGCTGGGCATGCCGCTGCAACGCCTGGTGGATCGGGCGGTCCCCGGCATCGACCCCGCAGCGGCACCGTTCTTCCGCGACGTCCACGACCACCTCCTGCGGGCCTCCGACTCGATCGAGGGCCACGACCGCCTGCTCACCGACATCCTCCAGGCCGACCTGGCCCGGGTCGGGGTGCGCCAGAGCGAGATCGCCATGCGCCAGAACGAGGACATGCGCAAGATCTCGGCGTGGGCGGCCATCGCACTGCTCCCCACGGCCGTTGCGGGGATCTACGGCATGAACTTCGAGCACATGCCCGAGCTCGGGTACGAGTACGGCTACTTCGTGGTGATCGGCCTCATCTTCACCGGGTGCATCACCCTCTACGTGTCGTTCCGCCGCAACGGCTGGCTCTGACCGCCGAGCTCGGCGGGGCGCGTGGGGTCGGGTGGTGGAGCCGCCGCTACGCTCCGGCGGTGTCCGAGCCCTGGGTGCGATTCGAGGACGAGCATCTGCTGGCGGTCGACAAGCCGGCAGGGGTCAACACGCACCGGGCCGACGACCACGCCCAGGACGGCATGTACGAGTGGGTGCAGTCCCAGCGGCCGGACGTCCGGTTGTCGATCCTGCACCGCCTCGACAAGGCGACGTCCGGGTTGCTCGTGTTCGGCACCTCGCGCGCCGCGAACCAGTCGATCACGGGTCAGTTCGAGGAACGCACCGTGGCCAAGCGCTACCAGCTCCTCGTGGAGCGCGACGAGAAGCGCCGCAGCCGCCTGAGCTGCGACGACCCGATCGAGCGGACGCGTGGGGGGCGGCGCGACGCGCATCTGCTCGAGGCCTCCACCGACTTCGAGCGCAAGGCGGTGGGCCCCCGTGTCGAGCGGTTCGTCGCCCGTCCCCACAGCGGGCGCACCCACCAGGTGCGCATCCATGCCGCCGCGCTGGGGATGGCGATCATCGGCGACCGCGATCGTGGCGGTGCCGATGGCGCCCGAGTCTTCCTGCACGCCGCCGGGCTGCGTCTCGACCACCCGGCGCGAGGCTCGTTGGACCTCTCGTCCGATCGGCCGCAGAGCTTCGATCGGGTGCTCGACGGCGCGTCCGCCGATCATGCGCCCATCGCAGCCCACGTCGCGCTCGAGGCGCGCACCACGCTCTTCGATCCGGCCGACACCGACTGCTACCTGTGGATCGATCGTCATCACGACGGGTTCGCCGACCTGCGGGTCGAGCGGCTCGGCGACACCGCGCTCGTCCTCACCTACACCGATGCGCGCTCGGGGTCCTCGCCGACCTCCTCGATCCCGGACTCGTGGCTCGACGCCTGGTCCGAGGCCGCCGAGCTCACCTCGGTCTACGAGCAGCGACGGCCGCGTGGCGGCGGCGGCGGTCCGGCCCGCCTGCTCCGCGGCGCCGATCGGCCTCGTTCCACCGTCGTCGAGCACGGGCTGCGGTACCAGCTCGACCTCACGGCCAGTGCCACATCGAGCGGGCTCTTCCTCGACCAGCGCGAGGCACGGCGGCGACTCCTCGGCTCGTCGCTCGCCGGGTCCACGGTGCTCAACGCCTTCGCCCACACCGGTTCGCTGAGCGTGGCGGCGGCCAAGGCCGGCGCCGAGACGCTCACCCTCGACCTGAGCCCGCACTACCTCGACTGGGCCCGCGAGAACCTGCGGCTCAACGACCTCGACCCTGTCGACCACGACTTCATCTACGGCGATGCCCTGCAGTGGATGGATCGGCTCGCCCGCAAGGGCCGGGTGTTCGACCTCGTGCTCGTCGACCCGCCCAGCACCAGCACCACCGGCAAGCGGGGCGCGACCCGTTGGGTGGTCGAGCGCGACCTGCACGAGCTCGTCCGCCGTGCCGCCGAACTGACCGCGCCCGGCGGCAGCATCTACGTCTCGACCAACCTGCGCCGCATGACCTGGCCGACCTTCCTCGACCACCTGCAGGCCGGCCTCGTCGCCGCCGACCGCACGGCAACCGTCGAGACCACCACCCTGCCCCTCGATCACCGCAGCGGCCCCGGCGATCCCGCCTACCTCAAGGGCGCCTGGATCCGTCTCGACGGCTGATCACCGGTCCGACTCGAGCGTTCGCGCCCGCTCGCGACACAGAGCTCCTGCGCGCAGAGCTCCCGCGCTCGGCGCGGGAACTCTGTTGGTGGGCGCCGAGATCGTTGCGGGGTCAGCGTCGATCGGTGTCGGCACGCTCGCGGTCGCGGAGATCGATCGCGTCGTCGCCGTCGAGGTCACGGTCCGGAGCAGGTTCGGTGGCGAGGGCCGGGCCGCCGCTCGTGACGTGGCGGTGGCCGGCGGCGTCGACGGTCTCGATGGTCTCGTTGCCCGTGATGCGGTCGCGCTCCTCGGCGGCGAGGTAGGCATCGGCCCGGGTGTGGTAGCGGGATCCGATGAGCCCGCCGACGAAGCCCGCGGCCAGCATCACCACGGCGGCGACGACGCCGCTGATGATCGCCACCGTCGTGGTGGCGTTGTCGTTGAACCACTGGGGCACCTGGAGGTCCTGGAAGACGTTGTAGCGATCCCCCAGCCAAGCGCCCAGCCCGGCGAGCGCGGCGGCGGTGAGGATGAACCACACCGCGGTCATGAGTCCGTTGCGCCCGCCGTCGTACCGGCCGATGCGCCCGGCGACCCAGCCGCCGATCAGGAACGCCACCAGCAGGGTGACCAGCCCCCCGGCCAGTCCGCCGGCAGACAGCTCGTCGGTCCCTCTCTCGAGATCCATCTGGTAGCCGATGGTGCCGATGCCGCCGAGGATGCCACCCAGGAGGACGGTGACACCCAGTGCGGCGAGCGCCCCGGCGATCGAGGCGCCCACGTCCAACCCGCCGAACTGCTGGCGGGTCTCGACGACGCGCACGGCGTTGCCGTCGTCGTCGACCCGGATGTGCTCGTCGACCGGTCGACCGTGCAGTGTTCCCTTGCTGGCCTTGCTCATGGTGCCCTCCCGATGGTTGGTGGAGCCGCCCCGCCCCGGCTGGTGGAGGTCCTACCCGTGGGTCGGCGCGCGAGAACCCCGCCTCGATCGGCGCCCCGGCGACGTGGCCGGTGCAGGGGTCAGCGTCGCGGGCGGTTCGATGTGGCGAGGGGGAGCGCCACCCACAGGCCGATCAGCGCGACCACGACGATGGCGACCGACGCCGCGGCCAGCGGCGGGCTCAGGACCACCCGGGCGACCAGAACCAGACCGCTGACGAGTGACGCGGCGAACAGCACCAATCCCGCTCGGGTGGTGCGGATCGCCCAGATCAACCGCTCGGATCGAGACCGTCGGTTGGCGACTCGATGGAACACGGTGGGCGACGCGAACGAGATCACCGCGAGGATCCCGCTGACCAGAGCGATCCCGTAGAGGTCGCGGCCGGCCTCGTCGAGCAGGTCGAACCCCGTCGCGAACGGCACCGTGAAGAGGAACGCCACCAGGATCTGGACCCCGGGCAGGAGCACGCGCAGCTCCTGCAGGAGGCCGTAGTACCGGGTTCGGAGCTCCTCCCGGTCGAGCTCGTCGTCGAGCTCCTCGACGGGACGGTCGTCGCTGGGGAAGCCGGCCGATGGCTCATCAGGCGTGGTCCGGTCCCCGTCGTGCGGGTCGCGTCCCGACCACCAGTCCGACATGGGAACCCTCCGTCCGCTCGATCTCCGACCCGCACCGGTGGCGTGTCCGGCGGCCATGGTGACGCCGATGGACATCGGTGTCGACCCGGAGTCACGGTCGCGCCGGTTCACCTTCCCGTGGCACCGGGCCGGGGAGCCGGCGACTGATGAGCATGCCCACGGTCGCCACCACCGCCCCGATCGCCCACCCGATGGCGATGCCCGGCGCCGGGGTCCAGCCGAGGCGGGCACCGACGGCCACGGCGGCGCCGCCGAGCCCGATGCCGAGGGCGACACCGAGCTGCTCGGTGAGCTGCAGCGACGAGGTGGCGGCGCCCTCCCGACCCGGGGCGGCCTCGCGCAGGACGGTGACCGAGATGGGCGCGTACCCGAGGCCGATGCCGAAGCCGCCCAAGGTCCAGCCCAGGAAGCCGAGGCCGAACGGCACCGCCTCCACGAGGTACAGACCGGTGAGGGAGATGCTCACGAGGACGATCGCGTGCCCGACGACCACGAGCCGGCGGGCACCGACGCGGTGCACGAGCCGCTCCTGCACCCACGCGGCGGCGGTCCACGCGAAGGTGGTTGATGTCAGGCTCAGGGTGATCCAGAGCGTGCCCAGATGGCGGACATCGGCGATCGCCAACGGCACGTAGGCGTCGACACCGAAGAACGCGAAGGTCAGCGTGCCGCGCGCCGCGACGGCGGCGGGCATGCCCGCCCTGGCCCGCACCGTTCCATCGGGGACGAGATGCAGGTACGCCGGGATCGCCACCGCCGCCCCCATGAGCACCAGGCCGACGGCGACGATCGGTTGCTCGGCGCTGATCCCGGCGAGCACCGCGGCCGTGCCGGCCGCCACCGCGATGGCGTACGGAAGTCGGCTGCGCTCGGCGCCGTCGGGGCCGACCGCACCGGGTCCGATGGGGCGCATGGCCGGGAGCGTGAAGGACCCGGCGATCACGACGAGCGGCAGCAACCCGAGGAACACCCACCGCCACCCGACGGCGTGCTCGATCAACCCGGCGAGCGCCGGCCCGAAGATGCCCGGGATCACCCACGAGCTGGCCAGTACCGCGAACATGCGGGGGCGCAGCACCTCGGGGTAGCTGCGGCCGATGCACACGTAGCCGATGGCCGGCACCGCGCCGGCACCGAAGCCCTGGATCGCCCGTGCCAGGACGAGCACCAACCTGGTGGGCGCCATGCCGCCGACGAGCAGACCGCCGGCGAAGAGCGCCAGGCCGAGGGTGAACGCCGGGGCGGCGCCGAGGCGATCGGCCGATTGGCCAGCGACGACGATGCCGATCAGCGTGCCGAGGAAGAAGGCGCTGAACACCCAGCCGTACAGGGCCAGTCCACCGAGCTCGGCGCTGACGGTGGGCATCACCGTGGCGATCGCCAGGGTCTCGACGGCCACGAGCGAGATGGTCAGCGACAGCCCCACGGTGAGCCGCCGCCGCGCCGGCGCGCACCCCCCGTCGCGGACCTCGGTCGGCGGGGCGAGACCGGCGGCGAGGTGCGTGGCGAGCTGCTCGTTGGCGGGGATGCCGGCAGCAGGACGGTCGGCGACGGGGTGCTCGGATCCGGTGGGTGGGTCGCCAGGCTCGGCCGGGTCGCCGGCCGAGGCGTCTCGGTCGATCGTGGGCATCGATCAGCAGGCCGTCGGATCGGTTGTCGGTCCGGACCCGACCCCCGACCGAGGAGGTCCGCTCACGACGCGATGACGCCGGGGTTGAGGATCCCCGCGGGGTCGAGCTCGGCCTTCACTGCAGCGAGGGCGCGGCCGACGAGCTCGGGTCGTTGGCGGCGGTACCAGCGGTCGTGGTCCCGGCCCACGGCATGGTGGTGGGTGATGGTGGCGCCGTGGGCGAGCAGCGCCTCGGACGCGGCCACCTTGATCTCGTCCCACATGGCGATCTCCGAGCCCGGCCGGCCGGGCGCGTAGACGCTGAAGTAGGGGGCGCAGCCGTCGGGGTAGACGTGGGTGAACCGGCACGTGAGGAAGCCGATGCCGCAGATCTCGGTGATGGCACGGGTGACCGCCTCGGTGACCCCGGCATGGAGCTCGTCGAAGCGGTCCCACGTGCATGCGGTCTCGAACGTCTCCACGATGACGCTCATGCGCACCAGCGCATCGCGGGTGTACGGCGCGCGCAGGAAGGTGTTGCGCCACGCGCCGACCGCGCCGTCGCGTCCGGCACCGCCTTTCGCTCCGGCGTCGGTCGCGCTCTCGTGCGCAGCGGGCACGGTGATGGCGACCGGGTCGGGCAGGATGCCGCCGTGGTCCCGGACGAGCTCGACCGCACGCTCGATCCAGGTGTCGACGCGATGATCGGCGGATTCGAACCCGAGCACCAGCAGCGCCGTGCCGTCGGTGACGCCGGCGGACAGGCCGGCCTCGCCCGGATCGAGGAGGCGGCAGTTGGTGGGGAACAACCCGGATTGGGAGATGGCACGCACCGCCTGCACGGCGGCGCCGTAGTCGCTGAACGACACCCCGGCGGATGCCTTGAACCGCGGTCGTTCCTGCACGCGCATCCAGGCCTCGGTGATGATGCCGAGCGACCCTTCCGAGCCGAGGAACAACCGGTCGGGGGACACCCCGGCGCCGCTGCCCGGGAGCCGACGGGATTCGCTGGTGCCCGACGGCGTGATGACGCGCATCGACTCCACCAGGTCGTCGATGTGGGTGTAGACGCTGGCGTAGTGCCCACCGGATCGGGTGGCCAGCCACCCGCCGAGCGTCGAGAACTCGAACGACTGGGGGAAGTGCCGGAGCGTGTAGCCGTGGGGGCGGAGCTGGTCCTCGAGCACCGGACCGAGCGCGCCTCCCTGGATGCGCGCCGCACGCGACGTGGTGTCGATCTCGAGGACCCGGTCGAGCGCGGTGAGGTCGATGGAGACGACCGCGTCGAAGCGGTCGCCGACGTCGGCTTCGACCCCGCCCACCACGGACGAGCCGCCGCCGTAGGGGATCGCCGCGATGCCTGCGCTCGAGCACCAGTCCAAGATGGCGACCACCTCGGCCTCGGTGGTGGGGAAGGCGACCACATCGGGCGGGTTGGGCAGCTGGCGGTACGAGCCGCGGACCACATCGCGGAACGACTTGCCGTAGGTGTGTCCGGCTCGGACCTCGGTGTCGACCGAGCAGATCGGGGCGAGCGCATCGGGAGGTGTGGCCCGCGGTGCGCGGAGCTCGACGTCGGCGATCTCGGGCGGCGGACGCACCTCGAGCGCGACCCCGAACTGGCTCCCGAGCGACGCCGCCAGCTTGGCGGACGCGGCGGCGTCGACGGCCTCGTCCTGCCAACCCCAACCCCACCACGAGCGTCGACGTCCGGTCATGCGGGCGACAGTAGCGGCGCTGGGTGCAGGACCGGCCGGAGATCCCGCGCCTCGACCACGGACGCCCCCGCGCACCACCCAACATGCGTAGCGAGACCTCGCTCGGCACCCCGGAGCTACGCATGTTCGGGGGAGGGTGTGGCGGTGCAGGGGGAGATCCCGCGCCTCGACCACGGACGCCCCCGCGCACCACCCAACATGCGTAGCGAGACCTCGCTCGGCACCCCGGAGCTACGCATGTTGGGGGGAGGGGGTGGCGGGTGCCGGGGTGTGGGCGGGGTGGCGGTGTGCGTCCGGACGCGGGTCGGGCGTTGTAGGTTCGGCTGGTCGCCCGTCCAGGTCGGCGGCGACGGCACCTTGGGGGCACGGACATTGGGGCGACACGAGTTGGATCGGCGGCGCTTCATCGCCGCGCTGGTGGCGGGTGTCGGCGGGGTGGGGATCGCTGCTGCCTGTGGGACGTCCACCGATTCGTCGGCACCGGCAGGCACGGCCGCCGGGGCCGGCGCCACGACGAGCGCCCTGCCCACCGTCACCGCGGCGCCACCTCCTCCGCTCAGCGGACCGGCCTTCACGCTCGGCGTCGCGTCCGGCGACCCGCTGTCGGATGCGGTGATCCTGTGGACCCGCCTCGCGCCGGAACCGATGAACATCGCCGATGCCGGGATGCCGCCGGTGGATGTCGAGGTGGAGTGGGAGATCGCCACCGACGACACCTTCGCCGAGGTCGTCAACCGCGGCGTCGCGATCGCATCGGCCGCGCTCGGCCACTCGGTGCACGTGGATGCCACGGGCCTGGAGCCCGACCAGTGGTACGCCTACCGGTTCCGGTTGGGCGACGAGGTGAGCCCCGTCGGGCGCACCCGCACCTTCCCGCCCGCCGACGCGTCACCCGACCGGCTGCGCATGGCGGTCACCAACTGCCAGGACTACGGATCGGGTTACTACGCCGCGTACCGCGATCTCGTCGGCCAGGACCTCGATGTCGTGCTCTTCCTCGGCGACTACATCTACGAGACGCCGGGCATGGAGGATCCCGCCGAGGCGATCGCCGCCCGTCGCTACGTCGGCGGCGTGCCCATCACGCTGGCGGACTTCCGCCGCCGGTACGCCCAGCACCACCTCGATCCCCAGTTGACCGCCGCGCACCAGGCCCTTCCGTGGATCATCACGTTCGACGACCACGAGGTCGTCAACAACTACGCCGGGTTCGACGGCGCCCTCGCGGGCACCGGACCGGAGTTCGTGGCGCGTCGAGCAGCCGCGTACCAGGCCTGGTACGAGAACCTGCCCCTTCGGGTCGACCCGCCGGTCGACGGTGAGGTCGTCGTGCACCGGGACAGCTCCTTCGGCGATCTGGCCCGGCTGTTCGTGACCGAGACCCGCCAGCACGCCGACCCGGCTCCGTGCCGCGCCACCTCGAGCTTCGACACCGGCCCGGGGTGCGACGAGCAGCAGGACGAGGCGCGCACCGCGCTCGGCCGCGAGCAGGAGGCGTGGCTCGTCGACGGCATGGCGCAGAACGCCGCGTTCTGGCAGGTGTGGGTGAACCCGGTGCTGCTCGCCGGCCTCGACCTCTCCGGACCCGACGACCCGCCGGCCTTCTACCTCGAGACCTGGGACGGCTACCCAGCCGAACGTCGACGCGTCGTGTCCGCGATCAAGGACCGCGACGTGCGCAACCCTGTCGTGCTCTCGGGCGACTACCACGCCAGCTTCGTCGCCGAGGTGCGTCCGGATCCGTTCGACCCGGACTCGCCGGTCGTGGCGCCGGAGTTGCTGGCGACCTCGATCAGCTCGGTCGTGTTCCCCACCGACTACACGGCCGCCAACCCCCAGATCCTGTACTTCGAGCCGCGCAACGGGTACCTGCTCTGCGAGGTCACCCGTACGTCGATCACGGCCGACTTCCGCTACGTCACCGATGTCGCCGACGCCGCATCGCCGGTGACCGTCGGCGCCAGCTTCGTCGTCACGCCGGGACCCGAGGACGGCACGGCGCCCACCGTCGAGCGGGCCTGACCCGCCTCGACCGACGGCGAGGCGACGGAGCCGACCGCAGGCAACGGCAGGTCCACACGCCGACCGTCACCCGTCACCCGTCACCCGTCACCGAGGAGTCGGGCGACGGCGAGCGCCGTCGCCACCAC
>JBBSTY010000049.1:0-25229 GCA_038235385.1 Acidimicrobiales bacterium
CCGCCCGCGCCGCCGGTCCCCGGTCCGCCGCCGCCCGGCCGGCCCGTGCCACCGGCGCCGGTTCCACCCGGCCCACCGGCGTCGCCCGTGCTACCCGGTCCGCCGCCGGCCCCCGTGTCGCCTCCGCCGCCCGGCCCTCCCGCGCCGCCGCCGACGCCACCTGTCCCGTCGCCGCCCGCACCCGGCCCACCGTTGCCGCCACCCGGGACGCCGCCGGTCCCCGGCGCGGGGCCGCCGCCGTCGGACCCGCCACCGCCGCCGCCGGCGCGTCCCGATCCTGACGGGTCCGGGCGCATCCTGCCACCGGCCGACATGGCGGCGTCGTTCGCGCCCCGCCCGACCGAGGACGACGAGGCCACCGACTGAGCAGGTTCAGTCGCCGGTCGGGACCTTCCAGCCCACCATGATGTGGTCGATCCACCACGCAGGGGCCGCGCCGAGGAGGGTCTGCAGGTCCCAGTAGTCCGACCACCGCTCGATGGTCCCGTCCTGCACCTCGTGCACCGACACGAACGGCAACGTCACCACCTCACCGGTCCTCCAGTGCCAGGTCTCGGTGTGCTCGGTGACGACCGCGTCGCCGTCGGCGACCATGAGGATCAGGTCGTGCTCGTAGGCGGTGATGGGCTCGATGCCGAGTCGCAACCGGGCGACGATCTGGTCGGGTCCGACGGCGACATCATCGGCGGGCGACGGCACGTCGGTGTACTCGGAGGTGGGGCCGAAG
This sequence comes from Acidimicrobiales bacterium, assembly GCA_038235385.1. Taxonomy (GTDB): domain Bacteria; phylum Actinomycetota; class Acidimicrobiia; order Acidimicrobiales; family Acidimicrobilacustridaceae; genus JBBSTY01. The sequence continues at coordinate 728 of JBBSTY010000049.1, forward strand.
AAGGTGGCGATGCGGTTCCAGTCCCGCTGGTAGAGGGCCTGCCAGAAGGATTCGACAAGGGCGCGGTTCTCGGTGGGGCTCATCGCCGCAGTGTTCCAGATCGGCCCCGCTCCCGGTCGCGAGCACCCGTGGTCGGTCGCTCGACCATGCACGTGGCCTAGCCGGAACGAGGCGGGAGGTCGGCGGCGAGCGCCGTCGCCGCACGATCGAGGCACGCGGTGGTCAGGTGCAGGCCGTCGTCGATCAGGCAGGTGGTGGCGATGCCGTCGCCGCTGCCGAGGTACTCGGCCAGGTCCTGCACCTGCACCCAGTCGCGGGTGGCGGCGACCTCGGTGGCGAGCTCGTGCACATGGCGGTTGACGGTGCCCACACGGTCCTCGAGGGTGCGGACGTGGCCGACCCAGATCACGGTGGTGCCCGTTGCCTCGAATGCGTCGAAGCTGGCGGCCAGCCGGGCGGCGTACTCGGCGTCCCACGCCTGGGGGTCGGCCAGGGCGGCGACCGGTTTGCCGCTGGCGTCGAGCAGGTCCTGGGCGTCGTTGGACCCCAACGACAGGACGAGCACCTGGGGCGGGAAGTCCCGTGCCAGCTCGGTCAGTCGCGCCGGCCAATCGAACGTGTCGGGTCGGGCCAGGCCGGTGCCTTCGACCCCGATGACCTTCACCACCGTGTCGGACCCCACGGCGCCGCGCAGTGCGGCACCGAGACCGACCGAGATCGAGTCGCCTGCGACGGTCACCTTGTACTCGTCGCCGGCCGGAGCGGCCGCGCCGGCGCGGGCCGCGGCGCGGTCGCCGGCGGCGCACCCCGATGAGCCGCCGACCATGGGCCGGGGCACGACGACGAGCCACCAGACGGGTGTCGACCTCCGAGCAGGTGCCCGGCGCCGAGGTCGGACGCAGGGGCGGGCGGACTCGGGCATCGGTACACAGTAGAACCGGCGTCGGGCACCTACCGGGCACCCCGAGCCGGGGTCGAGGTCGATCGCTGTGACAGGATCGGCGGATGACCACCGATCGCATGGAAGTCCGACGGACCATCGAGGCGAGCCCGAGCGAGATCTTCGCCGTCCTCCGCGACCCGCAGGGCCACGTCGACATCGACAGCTCCGGCATGCTGCTCGACGCCACCGGCGATCCCGTCTCGGCCGTGGGCGACCGGTTCGTGGTGCACATGGACCGCGAGGCGCTCAACGACTTCCCGATGGGCAAGTACGACGTCACCGTCGACATCGTCACCTTCGATCCGGACCGCGAGATCGCCTGGACCATCCTCGGTCAGATCGAGCCGCCGATCGGGCACGTGTACGGCTACACGCTCGAGCCCGTCGAGGGCGGCACCCAGGTCACCTCCTACTACGACTGGACCGACATCGATCCGGTCTGGCGTGAGGCCGACATCTTCCCGATCCTCTCCGAAGCCGCCCTGCGGGCCACCTTGGGGATCCTGGCCCGCACCGTGAAGCGGCGCCCGACAGCCTCCTGAGTCGCGGTCGGCGCAGCTTTTCTCCGGCTGCGGTTGCGGATCGTCGGGCGTGGCCCCCAGACTGGGGCCAGTGAGGGGAGTACCCCACCTCTCAGCGGTGTCGTCATCACGGTCTCCGGACCCGGTGCCGCTGGCTCGTCGCCGTCGTCGGCGAGCGGGGGAGACCTCCGGTCAGTGCCCGAGCAGTGCTCCCCGACCGGAGAGGTCCAGCCATGTCCACGCCGTCCCCCGTGAGCGCCCCCGTTCCGGACCCGTCGATCGATGCGGCGTTCTGGCGGCTCAGCATCCCCGAGTCGCTCGATCGCCAGGACGTCGACCTCGCCACCGGCCTGGACGACCAGCAGGTCGAGCTCCGCCGGATCCACCACGGGCCGAACCGGTTGGACGCCGCGCCCACCCGGCCGAACTGGTTGAAGTTCGTCGATCAGTTCCGCAGCGGGATCGTCTACATCCTGATCGGTGCCGCGGTGCTCGCCGGCCTGGTCGGCGACATCAAGGATCCGATCGTCATCGCGATCGTCCTGCTGGTCAACGCGGTGCTCGGGTACGTCCAGGAGGCGAAGGCCGAATCGGCCATGGCCGCGCTCGAAGAGATGCTCGTCACCCAGGTGCGGGTTCGGCGAGACCGTCGCAAGCGCGAGATCCCAGCCGACGAACTGGTGCCCGGCGACATCGTGCTGCTCGAGGCCGGCGACCGCGTCCCCGCCGACGGTCGACTGGTGCTCGCCGCCAACCTGTCGATCGACGAATCGGCGCTCACCGGCGAGTCGGTGCCGGTCGACAAGCGAACCGACGTGCTCGAGACCGTCGAGGAGAGCCTGCCCCTCGGCGAGCAGCACAACGTCGCGTTCATGAACACCACGATCGTGCGCGGTCGTGGCGAGCTGCTCGTGACGGCCACCGGCATGGACACCGAGATGGGCAAGGTCGCCGAGCTCCTCAGCACGGCGGACCCGGGGCCGACCCCGCTCCAACGCCAACTCGACTCGCTCAGCAAGATGCTGGCCTTCATCGCCGTGGTCGCCGTCGCTGCGGTCTTCGCCCTCCAGATGGTCCAGGGCGCGACCTTCGCCGACGCCGCCCTCGGCGCCGTTGCGCTGGCGGTCGCGGCGATCCCCGAGGGTCTCCCCGCGGTGGTCACCGTGACGCTCGCCGTCGGGGTCGGTCGCATGGCGAAGCGCAACGCCATCGTCAAGCGCCTGCACTCGGTGGAGACCCTCGGGTCCACCAGCGTCATCTGCTCGGACAAGACCGGCACGCTCACCCTCAACCGCATGACGGTCCGTGAGGTGGTCGGCAACCGGTCGCTCGGGTTGCTCGGAGGCTCGCTCGCCAACGACGCCGGGCTCGACGGTTCCGGTGGCTACGTCGGCGATCCCACCGAGGGGGCGATCGTCGTCGCCGCGACCGACGACGGCATCGACGTCGACGCCGAGCGTGCACGCCGGCCACGGTTGGGCGAGGTCCCGTTCGACTCGGTCACCAAGTTCATGGCCACCTTCCACCGCGACGGCGACGACGTTGTGGTCTATGCGAAGGGCGCCTCCGACGTGCTGCTCGCCCGGTGCATCGCGAGCAACGACGCCGACGGGCGTGTCACCGCGATCGACGTCGGACGGGTCACCGCGGAGAACGAGGCGCTCGCCTCGCGCGGGCTGCGGGTCCTCGCCGTCACCTCGCGGCGCGTGCCCGCCGACGACGTCCTGGCTCAGGACGGCGCCGTGCTCGACCCGGACCGGTGGGTGGCGGACCTGACCCTCGATGCGCTCATCGGCATCGTCGACCCACCCCGCGCCGAGGCGCGTGATGCCATCGCCCGGTGCCACGATGCCGGCGTCGGCGTGAAGATGATCACGGGCGATCATGCGTCGACCGCTGGCGCGATCGCCAACGAGCTCGGGATCGAAGGTCGGGTCGTCTCCGGCGACGACCTCGAGCGCATGGACGACGACGAGCTCATCCGGGTGATCGACGAGATCGGGGTCTGCGCCCGGGTCTCGCCCGAGCACAAGGTGCGGGTGGTCAAGGCCCTGCGGGCGAACGGCCACGTCGTGGCGATGACCGGTGACGGGGTGAACGACGCGGCGGCGCTGCGCAACGCCGACATCGGTGTGGCCATGGGCATCACCGGTACCGAGGTCACGAAGGAGGCCGGCGACATGGTGCTGGCCGACGACAACTTCGCCACCATCGTCGGCGCGGTCGAACAGGGCCGCACCATCTACGACAACATCGTCAAGTTCGTGCGGTTCCAGCTCACCACGAGCATGGGTGCCATCGGCACGATCCTGACCGCCAGCCTCGTCGGCCTCCCGGTCCCGTTCACCGCCATCCAGATCCTGTGGGTGAACATCATCGCCGACGGTCCCCCGGCCATCACCCTGGGGGTCGACCCGCCCGAGCCCGATGTGATGGGTCGTGCACCTCGCCCGCAGGGCCAGCCGATCCTCACCCGTGGGCGCCTCGGCACCGTGCTCTACGCGGCCGCGTTCATGGCGATCGCCACGCTCGGTCTGTACGCGTTCGCCGAGCCGCGTTGGGGCCGTGAGGTGGCGCTGTCGATGACCTTCACCGTCTTCGTGCTTCTCCAGATGGCCAACGTGCTCAACGCCCGGGCGGAGCACGCCTCGGTGTTCTCTCGGTACAGCCTCAGCAACGGCAAGCTCTGGGCGGCCATCGGCGTCGTCGTCGCGCTCCAGATCCTCGCCGTGCGTTGGGGGCCGATGCGGGCGCTGTTCGACACCGAGCTGTTGGGTGTCGAACAGCTGGGCATCTGCTTCCTGGTGGCCTTCGCCATCATCCCCGCCGACGAGATCCGCAAGCTCGTCGGTCGGCTCATCGGCTCGAGCCGGACACCCGTCGCATCCTCTTCCGCACCAACGACGTCCTGACCCACGACGTCCTGACCTCGACGTCCTCAACCACGACTTCCTGACCTCGACGTTCTCAACCACGACTTCCTGACCTCGACGTCCTGAACCCGACCATCCGGTGGACCGACCACCCTTTGAACCGCCGATCCGGTGGAACCGACGAACCCGAGAGGTGGGACGTGAACGACGCCCGCAGTGCCGCCCTGACGGCGACCGCCGATGCCAGTCCGTTGCTCGCCGGCAAGGCCTACGACGAACCGTCGGTCTTCGAGCCGGGCAACCTGCTGCGTGAGGGACGGCGCCAGCGGGGCCGGCCCGACGTCGATGTCCCCGAGGTGTGCCTGCTCGACCCCGACGGCGACATCGTGCGTCACCTCACCGCCACGGGTCGGGCCACACCGCACCCCGGTTGGGCGTGCTACCACACGACGCTGTGGACCTTCGATCTCGACGGTCACGAGATCGGCGTGATCGGATGCGCGGTCGGTGGGTCGTTCGCGGTGCTCGTGGCCGAGCAGTTGGCGGTGTCGGGATGCACGTTGCTGGTGAGCATCACCTCATCCGGCTCGATCGTCGCGGTGGCCGATCCGCCGTACTTCGTCATCATCGACCGGGCGCTCCGGGACGAGGGCACGAGCCACCACTACCTCCCACCGGGCCGATGGGCCGACGCGCCCCCTGGGCTGCTCGACGAGGTCGCCGCCGGGTTCGACCACGTCGCCCAGACCGTCGTGGTCGGATCGACCTGGACGACCGATGCCCCGTACCGCGAGACCGCCGCCGCCATCGCCGTGGCGGGCGAACTGGGTGTGGTGGCGGTCGAGATGGAGGCCGCGTCGCTGTACGCCTACGCCGCGGCGCGATCCCGAGACGTGCTGTGCGTCGCGCACGTCACCAACACCATGGCCACGAGCGGCGACGACTTCGAGAAGGGGGAGGACGACGGGGCCAGCGACGCCCTCGTGCTGCTGGCCGGTCTCGTCGATCGTCTCCGCGGCGCCGGCCGGCGCCCACCTGCGCGGTAGCCCGGTTCATCCACCACCCGCCCGGTGCTAGAACCGCGGCGGAGGCGATTGAGTGCCTGGTGGCCTTCGCGGTCTTCAAAACCGATCGGCATCCACTGCGGGTGCGGGGGGTTCGATTCCCCTTCGCCTCCGCCTCCGCCTCCGCTCCGGTCACCGATCGATGGTCGGTGACCGGAGCCCACCGCCGAGCGGACCTCTCCGGCGACACCCCCGTAGGCTGGTGCCGATGGGGAGCAACGGACCACACGCGCTCACCACGTTCTCGCGTGGTGCCGGGTGTGGGTGCAAGCTCTCCTCCGCCGAGCTGCGGGCGGTGATCGGTTCGATGTCCACGTCGTTCCCCACGACACCGGGTGTGCTGGTGTCGTCGGACACCGCGGACGACGCCGGGGTCATCCGCATCGGACCCGACCTGGCGCTCGTGCAGACGCTCGACTTCTTCACGCCCATCGTCGACGACGCTCGGACGTGGGGGGCGATCGCGGCCACCAACGCGCTGAGCGACATCTACGCCATGGGCGGGCGACCGGTCACCGCCATGAACATCGTCGCCTGGCCGCGCGACGTGCTGCCCTGGGAGCTGCTCGGGTCGGTGCTCGACGGCGCCGCCGAGGTGGTCGCCGCAGCCGGTTGTGCGCTGGTGGGCGGTCACTCCATCGACGACGCGGAACCCAAGTTCGGCCTGAGCGTCACCGGCCTCGTCCATCCCGACGAGCTGCTCACCAACGCCGGGGGACGTCCGGGCGATGTCCTGGTGCTCACCAAGGCCCTGGGCGTCGGCATCATCACCACGGCGGTCTCGCGCGGCATCGCACCCTCGTCGGCCCTCGGCGGGGCGGTGGCCTCGATGCTCACGAGCAACCGGCGGGCAGCGGAGCTCGCGGTCGCCGGCGGCGTGCGCTGCGCCACCGACATCACCGGGTTCGGCCTGCTCGGCCACCTGCGGGAGGTGCTCGACGCGTCCGGGGTCGACGCCGAGATCGACGTCGGGTCCGTCCCGGTGCTCGAGGGCGCACGCGACCTCGTCGCGGCGGGCGCGGTCCCCGGCGGCACCCGGCGCAACCTCGACGACACCGCCCACGTGGAACGGGCCGACGTGTCGTCGGTCGACCTCGTGACGCTCTGCGACGCCCAGACCTCGGGCGGGCTGCTCCTCGCCGTCGCTCCGTCGGCCCTCGACGGTCTCGTCGACGCGCTCGGACCCGCCGATGCGTGGATCATCGGACGGTTGGTGGAACGGGCCGACCCGCGCGGGACGCGCCCGATGGTCGTCCTCCGGTGACGGCGATCCGCGAGCTCCGCGACCTCCCACAGGTCGAGGCGCTCGCCGCTTCGCTCTCGGGGGTGGCGCCGGACCGCGTCGTGCGCGCCGAGGCGCGTGAGGTGATCGACCGTGCTCGTCGAGGCCTCCTCGCCGGCCGGACGACGAGCGCCGACGCACTCCGGGCCGGGCTGGCGTCGTCGGTGCTGGCCCGACAACCGATGGCCGCGGTCATCAACGCCACCGGGGTGCTGCTGCACACCAACCTCGGGCGGGCGCCGCTCGATCCGCTCGATGCCCGGGCGGACGGCCTGGGCGCCGTCCCCATCGAGCTGGCCCTCGACGACGGTCGTCGCCACCACCGCCTCGCGGGGCTCGAAGCCGACCTGTGCGAGCTCACCGGGGCGGGAGGCGCGCTCGTCGTCAACAACAACGCGGCCGCGCTGCTCCTGGTGCTGAGCTCGTTGGCTTCGGGCGCCGAGGTGGTGGTGTCTCGGGGGCAGCTCGTCGAGATCGGCGGATCGTTCCGCGTCCCCGAGATCATCAGCGCAGGCGGCGCGGTGCTGCGGGAGGTGGGCACCACCAACCGCACCCACCTGCACGACTTCCGGGCCGCCATCGGTGACTCGACGCGGGTGCTCCTCGAGGTGCACCCGTCGAACTTCGAGCAGGCGGGCTTCACCGCCGCCGTCGCCACCCGGGACCTGGCGTCGCTCGCGCACGAGCACGGGGTGGTGATGGTCCACGACATCGGGTCGGGGCTCGTCGATGCGCTCGTTCCCTGGTTGCCCGACGGGCTGCCGGACTGGCTCCGCCACGAGCCCGCTGCCCGCCAGGTGCTGGCCGCCGGGGCCGACCTGGTGACCTTCAGCGGCGACAAGCTGCTGGGCGGTCCGCAGGCCGGCATCATCTGCGGCGACCGTTCGCTGCTCGACACCATCCGCCGGCATCCCCTCGCTCGGGCGGTGCGCTTCGACAAGGTCCGGGCGGCGCACCTGCATGCCACGGTGCGGGCTCACCTCGATCGCACGGCCGCGCGACGGGTGCCGTTCTGGAGGATGGCCACCACGGACCCCGACGTCCTGGAGCGTCGGGCGACGGATCTCGCCGGTGCACTGATCGCACGTGGCGTCGCCGCCGAGGCCGTCCCCGTCGCGGATCTCGCTGGTGCCGGGGCGGCCGCCACGCGGGCCATCGCCGGGTGGGGCGTGGCCGTCGCGTCCGTGGACGGTCCCGACGCGCTGGCGACGGCGCTGCGACACGCGGCCCGGCCCGTGCTCGGGATCACCCGTGCCGACCGCGTCGTGCTCTCGCTGCGCACGGTCGCGCCCGAGGACGATCCGGTCGTCGCCGACGTCGTGCACGGGGTCCTCGCACCGGGCACGCGGACGGCGGACGAACCCGCGCCGTGATCGTCGCGACCGCCGGCCACGTCGACCACGGCAAGTCGACGCTGGTCCGGCTCCTCACCGGCACCGACCCCGACCGGTGGGAGGAGGAGAAGCGGCGGGGTCTCACCATCGATCTCGGTTTCGCGCAGCTGCGCCGTGGCCGGGTCGATCTCGGCTTCGTGGATGTTCCCGGTCACCGGCGCTACCTGGCGAACATGCTCGCCGGGTGCGGCGCGGTCGACCTCGCTCTGCTGGTGGTGTCGGCACGCGAGGGGTGGATGCCCCAGACCGAGGAGCACAGCCAGATCCTCGACCTCCTCGGGGTCGACCACGGCGTGGTGGCGCTCACCCACGCCGACCTGGTCGATCCCGACGTCGTGGCCCGTCGAACCGACGAGATCGCCACGCGCCTCTCGGGGACCGGGCTCGCCGACGCTCCCGTCGTGGCGACCGCGCCGGATCGACCATCGAGCATCGACGAGCTGGCTCGCGTCCTGGTCGGCATCGGCGCTGGCCTGGTCACGACCGGCGCCACCACGGATGGCCGAGCGACGCCGAGCGACGCCGAGGGCGACCGTCCGCGTCTGTGGATCGACCGGTCCTTCACCGTTGCCGGCACGGGGAGGGTGGTCACCGGGACCCTCACGGGAGGCTCGGTCCGTCCCGGCGACGATCTCCATCTCGTCCACGGCTCCGGATCGACGCCCGCTCGGGTGCGCACCGTGCACGCCTTCGGCGAACCGACCGCGCTTGCGCGCTCGGGGAACCGGGTGGGCATCGGCATCGCCGGCTCGAAGGTGGATCCCCGGCGGGGTTGGGCCCTCGCTCGGCCCGACGACTGGTCGGGCGGGCGCCGGTGGCGGGTGGTCATCCGCCCGGTTCGTTCCTGGGACGGTCCGATCCCGGCCCGCGGCGGGTACCAGGTGTTCGTCGGGACGGCGCGGTCGGCCGCGCAGCTCCGCTACGGCGACGCCGATGAGGAGGTCCCGGCTGGGAGCGGAGCAGCCGAACGCGCGGTGCTGGCCCGCCTGCACCTCGCCGAGCCGATCGCGCCGATCAGCATCGGCGATCGGTTCGTCCTCCGCGACGAAGGTGGCGACCTCACCATCGGCGGCGGCACGATCCTCGCCGTCGACGCCGAGCGGACCGACTACCGATCCGCGGACCTGATCGAACGATGGCACGCGCTCGACACCCAGCGCGGTGCCGGAGGTTCGGGTTCGTCCACCTCCTTCGTCTCGTTGGCCGGGGTGCTGGTCGACCAGGCCGGAGGGGCGATCGCCGTCCCGGAGCTGGCGCGCCAGGTCGGACCGTTCCCCGACGATGTCGGTCGCCGGTGGGGCACCGATCACCTCCGAGAAGTCGCCGGCGTGGTGGTGAGCGCCCCGGCGCTCGAACGCCGGGAGCGGGCGCTGGCGGCGGCGCTCGATGGGTCCGAGATCGCCCCGGTCCCGTCCGACGCCCTCGGTGTCGTCGCTGCTCACCGCCTCGCCGATCGGGGCGACGCCGAGATCCGCGGCGACCTGGTGGCCCGACCCGGTGCGCGCTCGCACCGCGCCGAGCTCGTCGTCGCCCTGGCGGCGCTGAGCCAGGCGATCGACGCCGCCGACCTCCCCCTCAGCAAGCCCGACGATCTGCGCGACGCCACCGGGTTCGGCTCCCGTCCGCAGAAGGACCTGGTGCGTACGGGCGAGCTCGTCGCCGTCGGGCCGTTCCTCACCACCCGCCGATGCTTCGACGAGCTCCGGGCCTCGGTGGCCGACACGCTGGCCGACGGTCCCCGGACCGCGTCCGAGCTGCGCACCGCGCTCGGTCTGTCCCGGCGTCTGGCGCTCCCCCTCCTCGAGACCCTCGATGCGCTCGGTGCCACCCGTCGCGACGGCGACCTCCGGACCTGGACCGGCTGATCGCGTTCTCGGCGCCGGACCAGTGGGCGCCGTGGCTCGTGTGGTAGCCAGAAGGTCCCGGGTACCGGAAGCAGGTGCGGACATGACGCAGACCCACGGGACCGATGCGAACCGCTCGGCGCGAGGCCGGGTGAGCGAGGTGACGGCGACGGTCGACCGAATCGCCGGCCGGGCCGGACCCGTGGCGGCGCGGTGGCTGCTCGGCCTGATGTGGCTCTCGAACGTCAACTGGAAGGTCCCGCCGAACTTCGGCGGTCTCCTCAACTACGTCCAGGCCGGCGTCGACCACCCGGTGCTGCCCGGATCGGCGTGGGTGTTCGAGCACCTCGTGTTGGCCCACCTCACGCCGTTCGGGTACCTCACCATGCTCGTCGAGGTCGGTGTCGGGGCGCTGCTCCTGTCCGGCCGGTACCTGCGGGTCGCCGCTGTGGTGAGCGCGGTGCAGGCCTTCGCCATCGGCCTCGCCGTCGCCAACGCGCCCGACGAGTGGTACTGGTCGTACCTCTTGATGACCGGCCTGAGCATCGCCGTGTTGGCCATGGCGCCCCGCGATCGGCCGACTTCGGCACGCACCATCGGCATCGTCGTCGCCCTCGCCGGGGTCGTCACCGCCATCAACAACGCCGGCGGTGGGTTCGGAGGCGACGACAACATGACCCGGTCGCTGTTCACCGGCAGCAACGACATCCCCGACGAGTTCGGCAACTCGGTGTTCCCGGGCTCGGTCGCGCTCGGGCTGGCCTTCGTCGTCGTCGGCGTCGCCGCGTGGTTCCTCGCCGGGGCCAGCATCCAGGTTCGTCGGGTGGCCGGCATCGCCACGATCGTGGTGTCGGTCGTGCTGCTGCTCACCTACCACGCCGATCCGAGCACCTTGGTCATCGGTCTCGGGTCACGTGCCGTCCACTGCGGGATGCTGGCCGCCGTCGGCCTCGCTCTGTTGCCTCGCACGTCGCAGGAGAAGCGGCAGGACGAGGCTCGGTCATCCGCGCCGTCGGTCCCTCCGGTCCGGTGAGCCGACCGGCGAACCGACCGGCAACTCGACCGGCAACTCGACCGGTGAGCCGATCCTCCTTCGGTCTCGGCGCGTTGGCCGTGCTGATCGTCGCGTGGCTGGTGGCAACCGGCTGCGGATCGACCGACGACCCATCGTCGTCGTCGGGCTCGCCGCGCTCATCCGGCGACGCGCCGCCCGCCGCACCGGATCCGTCGGCGGCATCGTCGCCGGACACGGCGCCGGTCGATCGTGGATCGTCGATCTTCCTGCTCACGTCGCTTGCGTTCAGCGACGGCGACCCGATCCCGGTTCGCTACGCCTGCGCCAACCTGGGCGGCGAGGCGGCGTCGCCGCCGCTGACCTGGGAGGGCGTGCCCGCCGGAGCGACGACGCTCGTGCTGGTCGTGCACGATCCCGATGCGCCGGTGCCGGGTGGCTTCACGCACCTCGTCGCCCGGTTCCCGGTCGACACCACGGGCGTCGACGATGGCGCGAACGAGCGCGCCGACAGCCCCATGGCGTCGTGGGTCGGTCCGTGCCCACCGTCGGGCCAGCACCGCTACACGTTCACGCTCTACGCCTTCGGCGACGACGTCGAGATCCCGACGAACCCGACCAAGGCGGCGATCGACGCCGTCGCCACCCAGGCGCTCGCCACCTCGGAGCTCACCGGCGTCTTCGACAAGGAGAACTGAGCGATCGGCGTCAGTGGTCCCGGGCCGCAGGCATCCACTGCGGGCCGGCTGTCTCGTCGATGCGCGCCACCAGGCGCGCGCCGACCGGCTCGACCAGCTCCACGAAGCGGTGAACGGTGCGCTCGCCGAGCGGACGCCAGCTCGCCTCGGTGAGCTGATCGGTGCGGGCCTCGATCCTGGCCCGGAACTCGAGCCCGCGGGCATCGACCTTCCCGTCCGTCGCCAACCCCCGCGCGGCGAGCGACGCCATGGCCGCATCGATGGCGGCGTCATCCGCGCCGCGCGACCGCGGGATCCAGCCGCCGTAGTCGCGCTGGGCGTCGTCGAGGATGCCGGCCTCGACCGGCGCGATCCCCTCGGCGGCGAGGACGGCGAAGTGGGTGTCGCCCCGCCACTCGCGGATGCAGTTGACGGCCAGCCAGGCCGACACCAGGGGGTCGTCCGGGCGGGGCATCTCGCGGTGGGCGGCGAACAGCACCCGACCCGAGGACACCAGCCCGTCGGCGGCCGCCCACAGCGGCTCGGCGAGCGACTCGAGGTCGTCCACGATCTCGGGCACGTACGTCCGCAGCCCGTGACCGATCGCCTCGTTGCGGGCGTCGAAGATCGCCGCGGCGGTGGTGTGGGCCAGGCCGGCCTCGACGCAGAGCTGGATGAAGCCCGGGTGGATCGTCCCGAAGGCGGCGGCGACCGCCTGGTGCCCGGCCGGCAGCAACGGCGCGCCACGGGTGTTGATGTAGTAGCCGAAGCCCTCGGGCACGCCGAGCGCGGCGTACCGCTCGATGGCCACGGGGTCCCAGAACGTCCACCCCACGAGCCGGTGCGACGCCAACGCGGCCCGCGCACTGAGCGCCTGCCAGTCGACGGTCACGTCCTCGGCTCCTGGCGTGTCGGTTGCCATGGTCCTCGCCTTGGTCCTCGTCCGGTCCTCGGCCTCGTGCCCGTGTTCGTCCTCGTGTTCGTGTTCGTGTTCGTGTTCGTGTTCGTGTTCGTGTTCGTGTTCGTGTTCGATCCGTCGAGCGTACGACGGCCGGCCGGTTCGGTCAGGGCTCCTCGCCGTGCTCGATCAGGCACCGGTCGAACGCCTCGAGGAGGTCGTCGCCGCTTTCGGCTCCGGACGAGTCGATCGAGCCGAAGACCTCGTCGAGGCAGATCGAGTACGCATCGTCGCCGGCGGGCATCGGAGCGGTTCCAGGGGTGCCGGGCCTCGGGACGGTGCCGGGAGGTCCAGGCCTCGGGGTCGTGCCGGGCTTCGGGATGGTGGCGCGTGGGCCGGGGATCGGGGTCGTGCCGGGCATCGGGGTGGTGCCGGGGGTGGGGATCGCCTCGCCGACCGGCTCGAAGCGTGAGGACGATGTGGACAACCAGCCATCGAACGATTCGAAGAACGCGTCGATGTCGGAGCCCTCGATGCCCCGGAGCGCCGCGAGGAGCGAGTCGGCGACGGAGCGGACCGGGCTGACGTACCAGCGACCCTCGACCTCGACCACGGTGACCGACTGTCCGAACGTGGCATCGCGACCGAAGGGGGTGGGCGTGATCGGACCGAGCTCGTCGGTCAGGTCGTCGACCTCCTCGCCGTCCTCGGTGACCGTGATGCGGCCGTCGGTGCACGTCTCGGCCCGGGTGGTCGTGGGTTCGGCCGGCTCGGGATCGCGGTACCGACCCGGGTCGGAACCGACCGGGGCGAACCGCTCGAACCCCGGCTGGGTGATCTCCATGACCGTGCAATCGCCGTCCCAGGCGTAGTGCACGTGCGTGTCGTCGGCGCTGCCGGTGACGTCGAGGGCATCGATGGTCACCTGGCGGGTGGTGCCATCGCCCTCGCTGTGCAGGTCCAGTCGGTCGAGCTGCGCGGCGTAGCCCTCGTTGCGGGCGTCGTTCGCCGCGTCGTTCGCGTCGTCGAGCACGAGCGGGACGTAGTCGTAGAGCACGCGCATCTCGTCCGGGGGGAGGTGGCCGATGGCGCGGCCGAGGTCGAGGTCGAGCCCCGCCTGGACGAGTCCGCGGACCGCGCCTTCGGGGGTGTCGGAGCCGATGGGTCGGATGCCCCCGGCCCCGAACGACGGGACGGGGGCATCGCCGCGTGCAGCTTCGGCGATGGAGTAGAAGAGGCTCACGTGCCAGCCGCCGTCCTCCTCGATGGCGACCAGCTCGAGGTCGGCGTCGGCCAGCGCCTGGCGGTCGGTCTCGGCCTGGATGTCGATGGGATCGCCGCCGTTGCGCTCGGCGAGCTCCTGCGTGCGCGGCCCGATCGGCACCTCGTCGGGGATCACGGTGCCGGTGATCGTCCCGCCGGTCACCCGCACCTTGGTGACGCCCGCTCCGAGGGGCGTCGATTGCAGCGTGAGCCCATCGACCTCGATGTCGGCGCCGGGCACGTCGTCGAGGGCGAACGATTCGAGCACGCCGAGCCGCTGGAGCTCGCCCACCGTCTCGACCATGGGATCGAGGAGGACTTCACGCTCGCTCGGCGGGAGCGACTCCATGACCCCGAGTGCGTCTTCGTGGCTGATGGCGTCGAACAGCTGCTCGACCGCTTCGTCGGCCGATCCGGCGCCGTCCGGTCGGGTGAGGGCGACGACCGCGAAGGTGCTGGCGGCGAGCACCGCGGTGACGCTCAGGACGGCCAGCGCGGCGCGCGACCGAACCTTGGTTTTCGGTGTGCCGGGCGGGGGAGGCGGCGCCGAGTCCGGGCCGGCGTAGGCGGGCAGGAGCGGAGCGGACCATGGGCCCGGGGGCGGCGGCGGTGCGGCGGAGGGAACGGGTGCCATCGATGGTGGTGGTGCGGCTGACGGACCGGCGGTCGGGGGGGCCGCGGGGCGGGCCCAGGTGCGCGGATCGACGGCGGAGGTGGGCGGCCCCGGAGGGAGGACCCAGGTGGACGGGTCGGCGGTCGGGGCGCGATCGAACCCACCGGCGGTCGACGCGTCGGGACCGACGTTGCCGGTGTCGTCGGCATCGCTGCTGTCGTTCATGGGGATCCTCCGCCCGTCGATGACGCCCACCCGGTGGCGCCGCGCCGCGGGCCACGCCCGCGGGTGGTGGCGATGGTAGGCGACTGGTCGTCCATGCACCGACGACGGTCGGCCGGTTCAGCCGGCCGACGCCGGGCTCGCTGGCGGCCCTCGGCGACGGTCGATCGAGGTCACGACCGCGCCGATCAGCACGATCGCGGCGCCGGTGATGCTCACCAGCGGCCCGGAACCGGGAGTGGGCGCGACCGCCAGGACGACGACGGCGATGGTGGCGACGATGGCCGACAGGCCCAGGCCGACGATGGCTGCTGCTCGCCGACGGTGCACCGTCACCAGCACGACGACCGCAGCCGCAACGAGCGGGACGAGGTACCAGATCCGCAGCGCGCCGGGCCCGGCGTCGCCGTCGCCGATCCCGAGGCGATCGGCGGTGCGCACCATGGCGAAGCTGCTCCGCCCCGTTCCACCGCTCCACACCCACGGGAGGAACGCGCCCAGCACGACGGTGGCGACGCCGACCAACAGCGCAGCCGACGATGCGTGCGCCGGGAGCTCCCACGTGCGTTCGTCGCTCGCCACGCCGGGAGGGTATCCGCCAGCCTGTCGCGGGCGCGCCGACCCGTGGCGACCCGAACCTGCTGGGAGCGACGGCTCAGCCTGGTCGTGACGGTCGTGACGGTCGTGGGAGGTCGTCGAGTCGTTGGAGGATGAGTTGGCGTGCGAGGGCGTTGTGGTGGGGGTCTTCGGGGCGGTTGTAGCGCCCGGGGATGGGGTGGGTTCGGTTGGGGGGTTGGTGGTGGTGGGGTGTTCGGGGAGGGGGGAGGGGGTCGGGGGGTGGGCCTTCGCGTTGTCGGCCGTGGCGTTGGCCCCAGAAGGTGGTGGTGGGGCTCTGGAAGATGGTCCAGCCGTCGGTATCGATGCGGATGGCCCAGTGGGTGCGGTGGACGACGCCGTGGTGGTGGCGACAGAGGCTGGCGAGGTTGCAGGTGTCGGTGGGGCCGTGGTCGGCCCAGTGGGTGCAGTGGTGGGTGTCGCACCATTGGGTTTTGGCGTCGCAGCCGGGGAAGGTGCAGCCGCCGTCGCGGTGGCGGACGGCGCGGCGTTGGGCGTTGGTGGCCCAGCGGGTGTGGCGGGCGAGGTCGAGGGGGACGCCGAGGTGGTCGACGATGAGGGCGTGGAGCTCGGCGTCGCAGTTGAGGAGGCGGGTGGTGTTGTCGGCGAGGCGTACGCCGTTGGGGTTGGTGGCGTGGGTGGGTTCGTCGGCGTCGATGATCAGGGTGGCTTCGACCTTGGGGCCGGTGGTGGTGTCGGGGTCGATGCCGAGGGCGTGGCGGATGAGCTCGGTGAGGGCGAGGGCTCGGAGGGTGGACCGCGAGGGCATGTCGAGGTCGGGGCAGGTGTCGTGGTCGCGTCGGGCTCGGCGGTGCAGTTCGTCGGTTTTGGTTTCGATGGCGTGGGCGACGACTTCGCTGTGTTCGCCGGTGAGGGTGGCGGCGAGGGTCATCAGTCCGTCGAGGGTGGTGCCGTAGGAGAGGCGGTTGGAGTTGGGGTCGTCGTTGGGGTCGTAGCCGCCGTCTTGGTCCCAGAGGCGGGTGAGGTTGCGGACCTCGGCGCGCCATGGTTCGAAGCGGCATCGGTCGGCGAGGCCGAGGAGGAGGTGTTGGTTGTCGGCGACGGTGTCGGTGATGCGCGGGTTGGCGAGCTCGACGATGACCCGGGCGTGTTCCCAGCTGATGCGTCCCGACGCGAGGGCGTCGGCGATGGTGGGGAAGTGGCGGCGCAGCTTCCACGCGACGCGTACCCGGGTGCGGGCGACGCCCGGCGGCAGGCCGGCGTGGTGGGCGAGCCAGGCGGCGGTGCCCAGTCCGAAGTGGCGGTCGGTGGCCTTGCGGGCCTCGAGCTCGGCGAGCACGACGGCTTGTTCGGCGTCGAGCACCGTGCGTCGGTGTTCGATGGCGGCGGCGTGTTCGGCCAGTTCGAGGTCGGACGCGGCGGCCGGGTCACACCCCACGATCATGTCGTTCGCCTGGAGACCACGATCGAACATGTGTACGAGGCTAGCCTGGATCGGTGACGCCGATCAATCCCTGAGATGATCTTCTGGCCTCTTTCATGTCATCGTCGGTGGCGGTCCGGACGCACACCGCGAGCCGTGCGAGCCGGAGGCGCCACTCGTGTCGCTGGCCTGCAGGAGGCGGAGACACGAGCGCATGCGTGCGCGGCCGGACCCGACCCCGGTTGTGGCGTCGCTCGTCGACGGAGGGGTCAGCGGGCGTCGGCCAGCACCGCAGGTTCGAGGATCGGCTCGGTGAAGCGATCGACGATCGACTCCACCGCGCAGCCCATGACCGTCCAGTCGGAACCGACACCCGGCCCGGTGTCGGTTCGCTGCACCGCGAGGTGTGGGGCGCCTGCCATCGTCTGGAGGGCGAACCCCTCCGAGAGGGCGGCCAGCGCGACCGTGAGGTGGTGCACCGTGAGCGGCGCCCGCATGCGACGTCGGTAGTGGTGCAGGAGCACCTCGTACAGCGACGCGAAGCTCGTGGTCGCCGACTCGAGCCGTTCGCGTGCGGCCTCGGCGAGTTGCCCGTCGGCGGAGGCGCACGACCGCAACACGATGGCGATGAAGAAGGGTTCGTCGGACGGGTAGTCGTAGACGTTCGCCATCGCGCCGACCCGGAGGACCTCGGCCAGCGGAGCGTCCTGGTCGACCAACGTGGCGATGTTGGCGAGCGTCCGCGCGATGGATGCCTCGTCGCGCCACTGCACCGCGGCGACGGCGAGGTCGCGGTGGAACGTCTCCTGGTTCGGCCAACAGCGGTACGCCGCTCCGGTGGTGAGCCCTGCCGCGGTGGCGACGTCGGCCAGTCGGACGTGGGTCACCGCGACGTGCACCCCACGTTCGTGCAGGGCTCGCAAGCCCACCCGCAACAGGAGATCGCGTGTCTCCTCCGTCGTGCGCCGCGTCATGCTGACCCCCCTCCCGGCCCGGCGGACCGGGCTTCCCCCGCTGGATAAGTAACTTACTCATCCAGCCCGAACCGTTGTCGGCCGTCACCGCCGATGCGACAGTGACCGGGTCGGCGCTCGCCGGCGACCACGATCACCTGGGGGAACCACCGTGCTTCGCACCGCCGCTCAGCGGCTCGCCATCATCATCGTCCTCGTCGGCGCCCTGGCGGTGGTCTCACCATCGGTGGCCTCCGCGCACGGGGCCAACCAGAACGGCTGCTCGAGCTCGCCGGATTCGGGGTACGCCCCGATGTACTTCAACTTCCACGCGTCGTGCGACTGGCACGATCTCTGCTACCACAACCACCCGTACGGCGGCGGTACCGCTGGCCGCAAGGCGTGCGACGACGGGTTCAAGTCGCGGATGCGCTCGTGGTGCGCTACCCAGTACCCGGGCACCTGGAAGGCGCCCGCCCGCTACGACTGCTACGCCCTCGCCGAGACCTACTACCGAGCCGTGCGAGCGTTCGGCGGCAGCCACTTCTGACCACGACGATCCGCCCGTCGGTGATCGGTGATCGGATCGCGGCCCGGGTTCGCGTGCCGGCCGGGTTCGCGTGCCGGATCGATCCGATTCGGCGGCGCCCTCGGAGCGATCGGTCATCGGAGCGCGACGGGCGTCGCTCGTCGATCGAGCTCGGCGGCAGGTGCGTCGCGCGCTCGGCCGGACAGCACCGGAGCCGCCATCGAGCGACGGTCGTTCGAGCGACGATTGCTCGAACCCATGACGAGCCGTACGATCCGGCGGCGACGGGGTGAGCGGTCCGGCGGATGCTGTTGGCCGGTCTCCTCGGCCCCGATGCGGTCAGCACGAACGAAGTGATCGAGCGTCGAACGTCGCGCCGGGCCCCGGCCGGATGGTCGCTGCGGCCCAGGAGGATGATGAGCAAGCATCGCGGTTCCGTCCGAGCCACCGATCCCGTCGAGCGCACCCGGTGGACGCTTCGACACCCGATGGGGCGGCGCGGACTCGCCACGTTGATCGTTGCCGGGGCGTGCGGCGTGCTCGTCGCGCCGTCGGTTGCTCCGGCAGGCGCGACGACACCGGCGTCGACCGTCTCGGATGCGTCGGCGTCAGCGTTCGATCCGGCGCTGGTGGACTCGCTCGAGGCGGCGCTCGACCAGGGCTTCGAGCGGGCGGATGTGCCGGGCGTCATCGTCGGGGTGTGGATCCCCGGCTATGGGGAATGGGTGTCGGAGCGCGGCGTCGCCGACCTCGGCTCCGACGAGCCGATGACGCGGGGGAACCAGCAGAAGATCGGCAGCATCACCAAGGAGTTCATGGGGACGGTCGCCCTGCAGGTGATCAGCGACGGCTCCTACGGCCTGAGCCTCGATTCGACGATCGACCGCTGGTACCCCGAGATCCCCGAGGCCTCGACGATCACCGTGCGCATGTTGTTGAACATGTCGAGCGGGATCGGCAACTCGCCACAGGCGCAGGTCGACCGGATCTGCGCGGATCCCTACGCCACCCCCACGCCCGACGAGGTGATCGCCGCCAACCAGGCCTACCCGCGGGCGCCGTTCGCACCCGGCGAAGGCTTCGACTACGCCAACGTCAACTTCTACATCCTCGGACGGATCCTCGAGCAGGTCACCGGCACCGACATCGGGACCCTCATCCGTGAGGGGACGACCGAACCGCTCGGCATGTCTCGCAGCCGGTTCGCGGCCGACGGGCAGCTCGCGGTGCCGTTCGCCCGGGGGTACACCTGGTTCTGCCCCAACCTCCCGCCGGCGACCGACACCTCCGACTGGCCCGGCAACGAGGAGTGGGCGGGCGGCGCCATGGTCTCCACGCTCGACGACCTGCGGATCTGGGGCGAGGCCATGGGCACCGGCGAGCTCCTCACCCCCGCTGCCCGCGCCGCCCAGATCGACGACGCCACGCCGAGGGGCACGCCCGGCGCGTCGTACGGCCTGGGCGTCCAGATCATCCGTGACGCCGGCACCGATTGCGTGACGATGCTGCAACACGCCGGAGCGGAACCGGGCTACCAGTCCGACCTGTACGCGTTCCCGACCTCGGGAGCCACGCTGGCCGTCCTCGGCAACGGAAACGGCTACGACGTCAACTTCGAAGCGGTCGTGCAGGCCATCTACCCGGTGCTGGCCGACCTGTTGATCGTCCCCCCGACCGAGTCGTGCGCCTCCCCCGAGGAGCCGAGCACCACGACGACCACGACGACCACGTCGACGCCGACCGCTGTCCCGATGCCCGCCATGGCGCTCGGGGTCACCCCCCGCTTCACGGGTTGACCCCCTACCCGGCAGCGTTCCCGCGGTGGTGGTCTCCCCTGAGAACGAACGGGTAGCCGCAATCGGGTCGACGGAGGTCGCCGGAGCGTCGGTGCCCGGTGGACGATGGCGCGGGGACGCTCGAACGGCGGCCACGCGTGGCCCGCGCCGTGCGACCGGTGGCGATCGGGCGCACCCCCCAGACCATCAGCACGGCGTGCGGGCTCCTCGCCGCCATCGCCGAGCCTGCCCTCCACCCGTGGCCCGACGGCCGGGGAGACGGGGCGACGGAGACGGAGACCGTCGACGGCTGCGTCGCGCACCGGTCAGCGGGCGAGCGCTCGGCGCCGACCGGCCGGCCGGCTCAGGAGGGGATGGAGATGCCGACGCCACCGCGTGTCTCGGCCCCGTAGCGGACGATCTCACCGGCCAGGTCGAGCGGTGCGATGGCGCCGGTTCGCCCCCGGTCGACGACCTCGTCGGTGAGCAGGTCGGCCGGGACGATCCAGCAGACCTCGAACTCGAGCCCGTCGGGATCCTGGGCGTACAGCGACTTGGTGGTGGCGTGGTCGCTGGATCCCACGAGCGCGCCCCGATCGGTGAGCACGCCCGCGAGACGGGAGAGCTCGGCCAGGGTGTCGACCTCCCACGCGAGGTGGTACAGCCCGACCGTCGCCCGTCCCGCCGTGGACGGACCGGCGGCGCTCCCGATCTGGAACGCGGCGAGATCGTGATCGTTGGTCGAGGCCGGCGCCCGGAGGAAGACCCCCCGGCCGGGCATCTCGACCACCGACTCGAAGCCGAGCGCGCCCTCGTAGAACTCCTTGGTGACGGCGACGTCGCGGACGTAGAGCACGGCGTGGTTGAGCCGGGTGACGGGCATGGCGACCTCCGGGGTCTCGGTCCGGCGACGAGCACATCTCGCTCGTGGCGCCAGCGAGTGACGAGCCCCAGTGTGCCGGGTGGGGATGCGGTCGACGCCTATCCGTCCAACTCGGTGAGGGCCTGTCGGATCGAGACCAACTCGTCGACGACCGACTCGACGACGGTCTCGACCTCGGCGACGTCGTTCAGGGCATGTGGTCGCACGGCGAGCTCGAGCACCCGGGCGGCGACCTCACCGAGGCGCGTCGGCTGTCGCTCGGCCGACGGCATGCCCGAGGATCTCGCCCGAGGCTTCGAACTCGTGGAGTTGGGCGATGCGGCGCTCGTGACGCTCGTCGCCGCTGAACGGTGTGGCGATGAACGTGTCGATGAAGCGGATGGCGTCGTCGAGCGTGTGCTGCCGTGCCCCGATCGAGATCACGTTGGCGTCGTTGTGCTCGCGCGCCAGCTCGGCGGTCGCGAGGTTCCAGACGAGTGCGGCGCGTGCGCCGCGCACCTTGTTGGCCGCCATCTGCTCGCCGTTGCCCGACCCGCCGAAGACGACGCCGAGCGCCTCGATGCCGGATGCTCGGTCGGCGACCACCGCCGTGGCAGCGTTGACGCAGAAGCTGGGGTAGTCGTCGAGTGGGTCATGGCCGGTCGGACCGTGGTCGACGACCTCGTGGCCCTGCTCGACGAGATGGTGCTGCAGGTCGGTGCTGAGCTCGAGTCCGGCGTGGTCGGTCGCGATGTGGATGCGCACCCAGCGACTCTCTCACGCTCCGATGACGCCGGGACGAGTCCTTCGTGCTCGCCGATCTCGGCGGAGGCGTTCGTCGCCACCCCCAGCTGGTGGTCGCCGTTGGTGGCGCTACGCTCACCCGGTGTCGCCCCGGCCGGGTGGGCGACCTGACCCGATCGATCGATGGCTGCCGACGACGTCTCGCAAGCTGGCCCGCTGACCGGACGGAAGCTGGCCATCGTGGAGACCACGGTCCGGCTCATGGAGGAGCGCGGCCCGGACGGTTTCACCGTCGACGACGTCCTCGTCGAGTCCGGCACGTCGGCCAGCTCCCTCTACCACCACTTCCGCAACCGGGAGGGCCTCCTCGCCGCTGCCGAGCGGTACCGCTACCGCAAGAGCTGGGGCGACCGGGACCGCAAGCAGCTCGCGATCGGGATGGGGGTGCGGTCCAACGAGGAGCTGCTCGACTTCATGGCCAGCGAGCTCAGGCGGGTCGCGACGGATCCCGACACGATCGCGGCGCGCCGGAGTCGGATGCAGGTGGCGGCCAAGGGCCTCGCCTCGCCCGACGTGGCTGCCGATCGCGCGATCGTGCAGTCGTTGGTGATCGACGCCATCGACCAGATCTTCGCCGGCGCCCAGACGCGAGGGTTGGTGCCGGCCGATCTCGACACCCGTGCCTACAGCGCCTGGTACGTCGGCCTGACGATGAGCCGAACCTTCACCGAGGACGGCACCCTCGACGCGGAGTCGTGGCTCTCGATCGCGATCCCGGCGGCGCAGGCGCCGCTTCGGCTGCCGTCGACGGAGTCGACCGGCGATCGGGCTGCGGCGGGGGACTGATCAGTCACAACGGTCACCCGAGCTCTCGGCAGAACTCCGACGTCGACGCGTGACGGGCCTCGGCTGATTCGTCGGCCGACGAGTCCGCACACGACGAACGCCAGGGCGTTGACGATTCCGTGGGTTCGCTCCATATCGGGAATCGACAGGGCGGGGACGTCCCAGTGCTGACCGGCGGCCCAGGCGATGGCGACGGCGAGAAGAATGGGTGCCCAGATGGCGATGCCCGAGACGGCGAGCAGCCCTCGTGAGCGTGTTGGCCGACGGCGATCGAAGGCATCACGCAACTCGAGTGAAGCGGTGAGCCACACCCCGATGGCCATCAGAGCTGCACCGCCGACCTGCGGGCCGCCGGCGTGAGTGACGAAGCCGGTTGCGACGATGGGTGGGGTCAGAGCGGTGAGCACGGTGGCGGCCACGGCGATGCGCAACGTTGTGCCTGCGGTGTTCGTGAACCGGTGGGCGGCGAGGACCAGCGCGGCGCTACCGGCATAGGTGTAGTGGACGGCGGTCAGCTCGACGATCGGCTCGCCGATCCCGAACAAGGCGATGCCGAGCCGCGAGGACGCGAACGCGATCGCCGCGACGAGCGAGTAGACTCCGGCGACGATCGTCGCGAGACGGTGAAGGGTCCACTGCGTAATGGGCGCTGCTCTCAGGCCATTGATCGTCACTGCGGTCGAGGCGGCCATCCAAGGGGCGACGAAGACCGCGGAGAGCCAGCCGATGGGCTGCGTCAACGAGACCGTCGCGGCGATGGCGGCGAGCGACCACCACCACCGGTGTCATGTCAAGCACCGGTACCCGCCTGACACTTCGGCCCCGGCACCTGCCTGACCACCGACCTCGAATGCCCTCTGAACTGCGAAAACGGAGTGGAGCTGAGGGGAATCGAACCCCTGACATCTGCCTTGCAAAGGCAGCGCTCTGCCAACTGAGCTACAGCCCCGGGGAGGGGAGGAACCGTCGCCGCAGCGACCCAACCGTCCGCATCCTAGGGGCGTCGGACGGGTGCGGCCCAACTGCGTTCGCGGGTCGGAACCGGCGGCCAGGACGACCCGGCCGGGCGGTCCGACCGTCGCTCAGACCGTGGAGCGGGGCAGCGATCCGATCGGGGTGGCCTCGGCCGGCACCTCAGTCGGCACGTCGACGGGCTCATCGTCGCCGCCGACGACCCGCACGTAGATCTGGCGGGCGACCCGGTCGCCGATGATGCGGTCCTCGCCGTCGACGTGCACCACGACGGGCCCGTCGAAGGGGTGCTTCTCGCGCACGACGATGCGCACGCCGGGGCGCACGCCGAGCTCGTCGAGGAAGCGCACGACCTCGACGTCGGTCGAGCTCGGGAGGGCCACCTCGGCCAGGTCCCCGACGGCGAGCTCGTAGAGGCGGGCCATCTCCGGGATGGAGTCCTGCGAGGGGTCGGGGATCGGGAACCCGTGCGGGCACGTGGTGGGGCGGCCGAGGGTCTCGAACATCCGGTCCTCCACCTCGGCGGGCAGATCGTGCTCGAAGGTGGGCGCCAGCCGATCGGCCTCGCTCCACGAGTAGGCGAGCACGTCGGCCAGGAAGCGCTCGACGATGCGGTGGCGACGGATGGCGCCGACCGCCTGGCGACGACCATCGGCGGTGAAGGTCACGCCGTGGTATGGGCGGTGGTCCACGAGGCCACGGTCGGCCAGGCGCTTCACCGTGGCCGTGACCGTGCCAGGGGTGACGCCGAGGGTCTCGGCCAGGTCGCCGGTGTGCGCCTGTGTCCCGTTCTTGGTGTGTCGGTAGATCGCCTTGAGGGCTTCCCGTTCCGACTTGGTGAGCTCGCCGTTCATCAGATTTTGAGGGTTCCAACTCGGTTTTGGATGAGACCAGATATCACTCGACCGGGCGCCAGATAGCAAAACCCCGGTTCGCGCTCCGCGCCTCTCGGTGCGCGGTCGTCGTCGCTGCGCCTCGAGTTGCGCCGCGCCAACGCATCGATCAGGGCCGAGCGGGCCGATGCGCCCCGTGTCGACGGCCTGCGTCGGCCATGCTGATGGCGTGACCTTCGTCGTTCCGGTGCTCTCGGTCGCGGTCGTCACCGCGGTCGCCCGCCTGTTCGGGGCGGATGTGGGATCGTCGGGGCTCCTCCTCCTGCTCGCGGTGGTCGCCAGCTCGTTGTTCGGTCTGCGCAGCGGGCTGATCGCCACGGTCC
>JBBSTY010000050.1:0-25212 GCA_038235385.1 Acidimicrobiales bacterium
CGGTCCCACAGCTCGGTGAACGCGCGCAGCTTGCAGATCTCCTCGACGAAGCGGATGCCGGCGTTGACGAAGAACGAGATCGATGCCACCACCGCCGGGAACCGATCGGCGGGCACCTGTCCCGACTCCTTCACCGCGTCGAGGATGTCGACGGCGGTCGCGAGGGAGTACGCCAGCTCCTGCACCGGCGTCGCCCCGGCCTCTTGCAGGTGGTAGCTGCAGACGTTCATCGGGTTCCACTTCGGGATCCACTCGGAGCAGAAGGCGATCATGTCGACGATGAGCCGACGCGAGGGCTCCGGCGGGAAGATGTAGGTGCCCCGCGACAGGTACTCCTTGACGATGTCGTTCTGGGTGGTGCCGCGCAGCAGGCGCGACTCGACACCCTGGTTCTCGGCGTTGGCGACGTAGAGGCCGAGCATCCACGCCGCCGGTGCGTTGATGGTCATCGACGTGTTCATCTCGCCGACCGGGATCTGGTCGAGGAGCTGACGCATGTGCCCGAGATGGGCCACGGGCACGCCGACCTTGCCCACCTCGCCCTTGGCCTTCGGATCGTCGGGGTCGTAGCCGGTCTGGGTCGGGAGGTCGAACGCCACCGAGAGCCCGGTCTGGCCCTTGGCCAGGTTGGTGCGGTAGAGCGCGTTGGACGCGATGGCGGTGGAGTGACCGGAGTAGGTCCGCATGAGCCAGGGCCGGTCCCGCTGAGCGGGCGACGGGTTCACGACGTCGTCTGGAGCTGCCATCCGGAGATGGTCCCGCGTTTGGGCCACCCGTGTCATCCTGACCGCATGTCAGATGGATCGGGACCCGACGTCGAGATGCTGGCGTGACCCCCAACGGTGCACCGATCGACGAGGTCCGTCGGGCTGTCCTGGCCTCGGCGAAGGCGATGCACGCGCGACGAATGGTCGAGGACACCGCCGGCAACGTGTCCGGCCGCGTCGACGACGGGACGATCGTGCTGACCCCCTCGGCGGTCTCGTACCCAGAGATGACGCTCGACGATCTCGTCGTGGTGGACCTCGACGGCGCCGTCCTCGAGGGGGCGCGCCGGGCCACCTCCGAGAAGGGGGTCCACCTCGCCACCCTTGCGGCCCATCCCGAGGTCGGCGGCGTGGTCCACTGCCACGCCACCCACGCGTCGATGTACGCGGTCGCCCACCAACCGATACCCGCGGCCATCGACGAGGTGGTTCGGTACGTCGGCGGCGACGTGACGGTCGGCGCCTACCACCTTCCCGGCAGCGACGACCTCTCCGCTGAGGTCGCTCGTCACCTCGGTGACCGCTCGGCCGTGTTGATGGCCAACCACGGTCTCGTGACCGTCGGCCGATCCGTCGACGACGCGCTGCGCGTCGCGCTGGTGGTGGAGCACAACGCACGCATCGTCTGGGGTGCCCACCAGCTCGGCGGGGTCGTGGCGCTGCCGGCCGCGGCCATCGGTCAGCTCGCCGGGTCCTACCGCGAGGATCGAGACGCGTGGTGGAACCCGGCGTGACCGCCTCGGTGTCCACCGTCGACGGGTGCTGATCGGGCGCCGGTCAGGTGATGGGGGTGGGCACGCGTCGCCACACCAGCCGGCTCACGTGGCCAGGAGCTGCGCGAACAGCGATCGGTGGTGCAGGAGGTCGTCCACGTCCGCAGGCATCTCGATCTCACCGAAGTGCGCTTGGCGAGCACCGGTGCGCATGAACACGATCCCCCACTGGACTGCGGCGTACATGAGGTAGAAGTCGAGATCTCGCGGCGTGTGCCCCGAGATCGCCTCGTACGTGCCGGCAACGTCGTCGGCTCGGAGGAAGTACGCCATGCCGGGTAGGTCGAAGCTCTGCGCGAGTGATTCGAACACGCGGTGGGCGAAGATCAACCACCCCAGATCGAGCTCGCGCGGCCCGAGTCCCGCCATCTCCCAGTCGAGCACGGCCACCGGTTCGAAGTCGCGGTACATGACGTTGCCGATCCGGGCGTCGCCCCAGCTGAGCACGGTCGCGCCCTCGTCGGCAGGCCAGTGGTCGTCCAGCCACCGGAAGCCCGCCTCGACCATCGTCGAGCGCATCGACCGGGCGGCGGCGAAGTCGTACCAGGCCCGGCAGTGATCGACGTGCCGGCGCAGCGCCGACCCGTCCGACGTTCCCGAAGCGAGGAAGGCGAAGCGCGCCTCCGGTCGATCGATCCCGTGCAGGGCGGCGAGCACACCGACCGTCGAGTCCTGCATCCGTCGTTGCTGATCGGGGGCGGCATCGAAGAGCCAGTTGTCACCGAAGGTGTACGGCATCACGTCCGGGGGAACGAGGCCATCCACGCGATCCATCACGAAGAACGGCGACCCGATGACGGTCGGGTCGCTCTCGATCCACCTCGTCCTCGGCACGGGTACATCGGTGAGGTCGGCCACCATCGTCATGAGCTCGAACTGGTGACCGAGCTCGTAGTCGGGGAAGACCGGTTCGTTCGCCTCGTCCGGCGCGATGCGAGCGACCAGTTCGTCTCGATGCATCCGCCCACCCGTGTCGGTCCACCTCGCTTCGAACAGGACCGTTTCGCTGGACATCCCGTTGGCCGAGGTCGACCCGATCTCGGGAACCCCCGGGTCCGCTCCTTCGGGGAGCCGATCGGTGAGCCATGCCGTGAGGCTCTCTCGGAGCCGCTCGCCGTCTCTCGTCGCCACGACCAGGTCGGGATGGTCGGGCTCGATCGGTGGTGCGTCGCTCATGGTCTCCCCCATGGAATCTCGTGCGCCGGCGGTGATGCACCCCGGCGCCGTCGCCGGTCATTGTCGCACCTTCGGGCCGATGCAACGGGCCGGGACCCGGCCGGCTTCGAGGTGGCATCCGTGTGCGCGGTGTCGACCCGGTACGACGACGGGCCGGCTCAGGTCTCCGACGGCTCGTCGGTCGTACCCAGGATGGCATCGAGGCGGACGATGTCGACGCTGGTCACCACACCGACGAACGCGCCGCCGCTGTCGAGCACAGGGAGCACCTCGACACCTGCGACGTCCATGGCTCGCAGCGCGTCCTCGAGCGTCCACGTCGGAGCGGCACAGGGCCAGTCGTCGTGGAGCACCTCGGACACCTCGATGTCGTCCCACGTCTCGGGCTTGTGCTTGCGGAGGTCGTCGCTGTCGACCATGCCGAGGTACGTGCTGCCGTCGAGAACCGGAACGCTGGTCTCGCGCATCATGAGCAGGTGCTGGTCGTAGAACTCGCGGAGGGTCGCGTCAGGTGGCACCCCGAGGACGTCCCCCCGGATGGCCGAGCTGATGGGGAGGGCGAAGCGCTGCTCGAGGTGACCTCGGCGGCCGGTCACCTGATAGGGCGAGACCGAGATGTCCCCCATCACCAGTTGGGCCGCGACCGAGGCGATGAGCCCGGGAACGATGAAGCCCGGCCGGCCCGTCGCCTCGGCGACGAACACCACGCCGGCGAGAGGGGTGCGGTAGCCGGCTCCCAGGAACGCCGCGATCCCGATGAGCGGGAAGAGGTTCGTGGTGTCACCGATGGCGATCGCTCCCGCATCGCCGATGAGGGCGCCTGCGATCACGAGGGGGACGAAGAGCCCTCCCACGCCACCTCCGGCCACGGTCGCGGCGGTCGCCGCCACGCGGAAGGCGAGCAGGGCCAACACCAGACCGATGCCGTGACCGGGTTCGGTGACCCATTCGAGGGTCCGGTACCCGGATCCGCTCGACAGGCCCGACCCGAAGATCCACGTCGAGGTGACCAGGAGCGCGGCGAGGGTCGCGCCGGCGCCGCAGATGCGCACGACCGGGTGGCCCCGGACCACCAGGCGCTTGGCCAGGGTGATGAGCGCCGCGAAGGCCCGGGCGCCCAACCCGCACACCAACCCGAGGATGGCGGCACCGCCGAGCTCCTTGAGGTCGAAGGGCGGCGAGCCATCGACCTGGAACAGCGGCTGGGTCCCGATCAGGGCGACGAAGCTGAGGTACCCGGTGGCTGCACCCAGGAGCGCCGGGAGGAGCATGTGGCGCGCGGTGTCGTCCCGGTACGGCACCTCCAGGGCGAAGATCGCCCCGGTGGCCGGCGCCCTGAAGATGGCGGCGACACCGGCGGCGGCGCCGGCGACCATGAGCACCTTGCTGTCGGCTCGGCTGAACCACCGCGACCACCGACGCTGGATCGAGGTCCCGACCACGGCGCCGAGGTACAGCGAGGGGCCCTCGAAGCCCATCGACCCACCCGAACCCAACGTGGCCACACCGGCCAGCAGCCTCCCCAGGGCCGGCCGCACGGCCAACGGGGCTCCGCGCTCGTGGAAGTTGCGGATGTACTCATCGGCGGTCGAGGGCGTCGCCCGCTGGGCCAGGAAGTGCAACGACAGGGCGGCGAGCACCAGGCCGGCGACGAGCGCCAGCGCCTGGAACCCGACGTCGAGCTCGAGGATGTGGTCGTAGATCTTCGAACGGGTCAGCCACTCGAACCCTGCGACCCCGACGCCGGTGAGCGCGCCGGTGAGCGCGGCGAGCACCAGCGTCCGCTGCGTCCGGAGATCCAGTGCATCGGACACGCTCGTGGGCAGGACGTCCTTCAGGCCCATCCGAGGTACCAGCCGTTCTCGGGCGTCTCGCCGGCGGCCCGGTTGAACTCCTCCAACGAGCGCACGAGCTCGGCGCGATCCCGATCGGCCATCGCCGTCACGACCTTGCGCAGCTCGACGCGCCGACGACGGCTGACCTCCCCCACGATCGCGGCTCCCGCCTCGGTCACCATCAACCGGACCTCTCGGCGGTTGGCCTCGGGCGTTCGACGAGCGACCAACGACTTCGCCACCAACCGGTCGCAGAGCCGGGTCGCGGTCGACGGCGCGATCTGCAGCTCCGACGCGAGGGCGTTGGCCGACTGGGGACCCCGGGATTGCAGCACCACGAGCGCCCGGTACTGCGCGAGCGTCACCTCGTCGGCGACGTCGCCGAGCGATCGGGA
The DNA here is from genome assembly GCA_038235385.1 of Acidimicrobiales bacterium. Lineage (GTDB taxonomy): Bacteria > Actinomycetota > Acidimicrobiia > Acidimicrobiales > Acidimicrobilacustridaceae > JBBSTY01. The sequence goes on from JBBSTY010000050.1 coordinate 4,947, forward strand.
CGCGATGGACACCAGGACCCGCGACACGCCCAGCACCGCGTCGGTGATCGCCTCGAGGTCTCCCGATGAGTGCACGGACGAATCATTGCTCATGACAACGATGGCGACCAACCCGGGGGAACCCGCCCCACCGCAGGGTCGCACGGCTGACCCCGAGAGGCTGCACCGCTCCCGTAGGGTCGAGTCGATGGAGGCGACCTGGGAGCAGACACCGACGCGCCCGGGAGCAGCCGTCCCCGCAGGGGCGGAGGCGGCCATCGACCGGTCGGCTCGATCGGCGTGAGGCACCGATCCACGGCGTCGGCCGGCCGGGGGCCGGGGCAACGCGCCCCCGGCCGGGGCGGAAGGCTCCCTCGACTCAGCCTCCGCGTGCGGACCATCGCCGCCTTCAGCCTGGTGTCGCTGGTCCTGTCGGGCACCCTCGCCCTCCTCGCGTACTCGACCGTGCGATCGTCGCTGCTCGACGCTCGGCGCGAATCGGCCATGCGCGAGACGTACACGAACGCTCGCTCCGTTCGCACGAGGCTCCGCACCGACAGCACGAACCTCGTCGAGTTGCTCGCCGGCCTGCAGCGGGACACCTCGGGCGACGTCTTCCTCTACGTCGACGGGCGCTGGTTCGCCAGCTCGCTCGTCGCGGACCACGCGGTCATCCCGTCCGATCTGGAAGAGCACCTCGAGCGAGGCGACGCGGGCCACCAGATCGTGGCGTCCGGAGGTGACGCCCTCCTCGCCACCGGCGTCCCGATCGCCGAGGCCGACGCGATCTACTACCAGGTCTCTGCGCTCGACGAGCTCGACCAGACCTTGGGCGTGCTGGGTTCTGCGTTGGCGATCGGTGCGCTGGTCGCGGCGATGGTCGGCGCGCTCACCGGTGCCGTGGTCAGTGGACGGGTCATCCGCCCTCTGCGAGACATCTCCCAGGTCGCCGGCGACATCGCCTCGGGGCGTTCGGATTCGCGGCTCGACGCTCGTGGTGACGCCGATCTCGAACCGCTCGCCGCCTCGTTCAACGGCATGGTCGACGAGCTCCAGGAGCGGGTCCAGCGGGAGGTCCGCTTCGCGTCCGACATCAGCCACGATCTGCGTGGCCCGCTCATCGCCCTGTCCGCGGCCGTGAGCGTGGTCAACCGACGACGCGGGGAGCTGCCCCCCGAAGCCACCGCAGCGATCGACGCGCTCGACGAGCAGGTGCTGGCGTTCAACGCCCTGGTGCTCGATCTGCTCGAGATCTCCCGGTTCGAGGCGGGCACCGCGTCGCTCGAGACCCGTGACGTCGACATCCTCGCGCTGGTGCGGGCCATCGTCGACGAACGCACGAGCGACGCCGATCCGCCCACCATCCGGGTGATCTCCACCACCGCGGGCCGGGCGTCGGTCGATCCTCGCCGGATGCAGCAGGTCTTCACCAACCTGCTCGACAACGCCGAGAACTACGCCGGTGGGGCCACCGAGATCCGGATCGACAACCGTCCGGCGGACGGCTGCGTGCGCATCACCGTCGAGGACGACGGACCCGGCATCGACGAGTCCGAGCGAGAAGCTGTCTTCGAGCGGTTCCAGCGCGGTCGCCACGGCACCGCGCCGGGGGCACCGCGGGGCACCGGCCTCGGGTTGCCGCTGGCGGCGGAGCACGTCAAGCTCCACGGCGGTCGCATCTGGGTCGAGTCCGGTCCGCCCGGCGGAGCCCGGTTCATCGTGGAACTGCCGACCACGACGGTCCTCGACGGCGTCGGGGCCGAGGAGGATGAGCCATGAGCCACCCGTTGCCGGGCCGGGGGATCACGCCACGACGCGAACGATCGCACGGCTCCGCGCCCATCCCCCGGAGCGCAGGAGTGCGCAACGCCTCGAGACGGGCTCGTCGGCCGACCGAGCAGGGAGCGGTCCGCCGCGGCCGTGCATCGGTGTGGGCCGCGCTGGGTGCCCTCGCGGTGCTGACCGCCAGCGGATGTGGCATCGCCAGTGACGAGCAGGCGACGGTGGAGCCACGCGACCAGGTGCCGTTCGACCTCCTCGGGACCACGCCGCCGGGCACCACGCCGATCGCTCCTCCGGACGGAGCGACGAGCACCCGGATCTGCCTGGTCGGGGCCGACGGCCGGATCTACCCCGTCGAGCGGGCGCTCCAACCCGACTACACGCCGACCGACCTCGTGGATGCCCTCGTCCGAGGACCGGAACCGAGCGAGCGCACCTACGGCCTCACGTCCGCCCTCGGCGAGCCCGAGACCGTCCTCGCAGTGACCGTCGAGGGGGGCGTCGCCGAGGTCGATCTCGACCCGGCCATCTCCAAGCGACCGTCTGGCGATCAGCTCGACGTGGTCACCCAACTCGTGTGCACGTTGACCGACCAACCCGGCGTCGGGCAGGTTCGCTTCACCGTGGACGGGCGCCCCATCGACGTGCCCACCGGAGCGGATGGGTCGTTGGCTTCGGACCCGGTGTCACGTGAGGACTACGACAGCCTCATCGCCGGCCCGGGCACGTGAGAGCCTCGGCGGCCGGGCGCGGCCCGAATGCCCCCCGCCGCCGTCCCGACGAGGTCCAGGGTGCTGACCTACGCCGCTCGCGGTTGCGCGAGTTCCCGGCTCCGGGCGGCCCCCGCAGCGCGGCGCACGGCGAGATCGTCCGCGGTCAGCCGCATGGTCGACTCCAGGGCACGTCCGACCATCGCCCGACGGGTTGACACCAGAGCCCACACCAGCGATGCGGCGGCGGCCACGGCGATGATCGTCAGGGTCACGGTCATGGTGTCCATGAGAGTCGTCCTCTTCTCCTCGTCGGTGCGCCGATGCGTTGTGCACCACGGCGTCGATGAGTACCTACCCCGCGATCCGTGGGCAAGTGCAACGATCTCGTGTCGATGCGGGTCGCAGCGGTCCGCGGTCGCGGCGATGAAGCGCTCGACCACGCATGCCGCGATGTCGACCGCGGCGATCCGTCCGCGCACGTGACCGAAGCGGGTCTCGGCGACCCCGAGCGATGTCGCGACGCGCGCACGGAGGTGATCCCCACGACCTGCCCTCCGCTCCGGGTCGGACCCCAGCGGATCGGGGTCGGTCATGGGCCGAGCACCGGCGCGGTCCGGGAGCCCGATGGGGTCCTCCGCCACGCACGCGGTTCCTCGGGCGTGTCCTGCACGGCGCCTCTTCGTTCTTCCTCGATGCCGAGCACCGGCACGACCGTCGTGGCAGTGAGCGTCGCGAGCGTCGAACGTGGGACGATCACAGATCTGCCAGCGTCCGCCTGGCAACGACCACGCCAACCCAGCGATCGTTCACCTCTGTCCGAGGAGCCCCGATGTCCGAGCTCGACCGTTCCACGATCGTGGCGATCATCAAGGAGGCGGTCGGCGCCAGCGGCGCAACTGCCGGATGGATCCTCGAACGGCGGGCCGACGTGCTGACCATCGTCGGCGCGTCGGGCGGGTCTCCGCAGTGGGCCCGAAGCATCGTCGGGAGGTCGGCTCCCGTGGGCTCGGGAACCGCATCGATGGTCGCCCAGTCGGGCCAACCGGTCGCGCTCCAACCCGGGTCGACCGCGCTGGAGGACGAGATCGGCACGCACCTGCTGGGGCGGACACCAGCGAGCCTGCTGTGCGCACCGTGCACCGACGACGAGCAGGTCGTCGGTGTGCTGCAACTCGTGGACAAGCTCGGCGGTGGTCCCTTCGGCTTCGACGACGTCGAGATCGCCACGATGCTCGCGTCGATCGCTGGCGTGGCGTTGGCCCAGGAAGCCACGGCGTCGACCGAGCCGCCGCCGCCCGAGCAGCTCGACCGCGAGCTCCGCCGTCTCGCACGAGCCGAACCGGCGAGGTACGTCACGGTCGCACGCGTCATCGAGGCTCTCCTCGCATGACCACCCCGCGCCCCGCGTACTCACGCGATTCGATGGTCCTCGCGCTCCCAGCCGTCGACGCCAACGTCGAGCTCACACCCGAGTGGGCCTGGGGCGGTGCGACGGGAGCGGGAGTCCGGATCGCGGTCGTCGACAGCGGCATCGATGCGACCCACCCCGATCTCGACGGGTGCATCGACACCGAAGGCGGCGCGGTGGTCGAGCTCGACCACGATCAGACCCCGCGCATCGTCCCCGGCCCGCACCAGGACGCGTTCGGCCACGGCACGGCGTGCGCAGGCATCATCCACCAACTCGCACCCGGTGCATCCATCGCCAGCGTGCGGGTCCTGGGACAGAGCCTGAGCAGCACCTCGGAGACCGTCCTCGCCGGCCTGAGCTGGGCGGTCGACCAAGGGTTCGACATCATCAACCTCTCCCTCGGGTCGCGCAAGAGGGATTGGGCCCTGGCGTTCCACGACATCTGCGATCGGGCGTACTTCGAGGGCGCGTTCATCACGACGGCGGCCAACAACGTCGAGCGCATCACCTACCCCTCGCTCTTCGCCTCGGTCGCGAGCGTCGCGTCGAACCTGTCCGACGACCCGTTCCGCTTCCACTACAACCCCGAACCGCCCACCGAGTTCCTGGCACGCGGCATCGACGTCGAGGTGCCGTGGCTCGATCACCGCCACATCATCACCACGGGGAACTCGTTCGCGGCGCCCCACATCGCCGGCATCGCCGCGCTGATGAAGTCCAAACATGCACACCTGCGTCCCTTCCAGATCAAGACGATCCTGTGGGCGACCTCGGCCAACGTGCAGGACGCCTCGGAGCGGGCGGGCCGGCTCAGCCGAGTGGAGCGCCCGGACCCCGGCACCCTCGCTCGAACCACGCGTACGCTCCGCATCGCCGACTGGTCGCCCGGAGCTCCCGCATGACCCTGGGGGCGGCGGTCCTCCCGCGTCGGTCCCCCGCGCCCGTCGCGACCGGCGCTCGCCATCGACGCCGTTCTGCCAACCTGTCACGACAGGACCCGCCCCTGCACCGACCCGAGGAGCCCTCGCCACCGTGGACACCGACAGCCGAAGCGCCACCATCAACAGGATGGCGGCGTGCGTCCCTGCGACGCGATCACCTGCCGGAGCGAGCGCGACGACCGGATCGGCGCACCGGTGACCGAGTCGCACGTCCTCACCATCGATCTCGGCACCAGCGGCCCCAAGGCCGCCGTCGTGAGCGCTGCCGGTGACGTCGTAGGATCGGCGCGGGCGTTCGTCCGAACCGACTTCCTCGACGGCGGTGGAGCCGAGCAGGACCCTGAGCTCGTGTGGTCCGCCACGGTCGAGGCCATGGCCGGCGCGCTCGCCGCTGCTCGGCTTCGGGATGGCACGATCGCCGCCATCGCCGCGTCGAGCCAGTACTCATCGGTCGTCCCCGTCGGTTCCGACGGTTCCGCGGTGGGGCCGATGATCGTGTGGATGGACCTCCGGGGCGCACCCAAGCGGCTGAAGCGACTCGATGGCTTCCCCCGGACCGCCGACCACCCGGCGGCGCTGCTCCGTTGGATGCGGGTCCACGGCCTCCCGCCGGTCGCGGCGGGGATGTCGCTCGCGCACATGCGCTGGTTCGAGTTCGCTCGCCCCGAGCTCTACGCCCGCACGAAGGTCTTCCTCGAACCGGTCGACTTCCTCACCATGCGGCTCACTGGTCGAGCCACCGCCAACGCGTGCAGCGCGTTCATGATGTTGATGACCGACAACCGGATCGCCGGCACGACCGACTGGGAGCCCACGCTCGTCCGCCAGTCGCTGATCGACCCGGACAAGCTGCCCGAGCTCGTGCCGGTCGGGAGCGTGGTCTCGACCCTGCTCCCCGAGGTCGCCGCCACGCTCGGGCTCCCGTCATCGATCCCGGTCCTGTCGGGCATCAATGACAGCCAGGCCGGCGCCATCGCCGCAGGCACCTTCCGAGGTACCCACGCCGGGCTGGCCCTGGGCACCACCAGCGTCATCACGACCCACCTCCCGAAGAAGAAGACCGACCCCATCAGCTCGCTGTACACGATGCCGAGCGCGATCGGCGGCCAGCACCTCGTCTCGGCCGAGAACGGGGTCGCCGGGGTCGCGGTCGACTACTTCCTCGACAACGTCGTCTACGCGGACGATGCGTTCGTCACGCCGGCGACCATCGAGGACCGCTACGAGGCCTTCAACGCGGTCGCCGCTGCCGGCCCGGCCGGGGCATCCGGCGTCCTGTTCCTCCCGTGGTTGCGAGGGTCGCTGGCCCCCAAGGCCGATGCCCGGATGCGCGGGGGGTTCATCAACGTCGGACTCGACACCACTCGCAACGACCTCGCCCGTGCCGTGCTCGAAGGGGTCGCGCTCAACCTCCGGTGGATGCGCGGGCCCGTCGAGAAGTTCGTCAAGCGCTCGTTCTCCCACTACGTCTTCTACGGCGGGGGGGCCCGCTCCGACCTGTGGTCGCAGATCATGGCCGACGTGCTCGGCGCACCCGTGCACCAACTGGCCGAGCCGGGATACGCCAACAGCCTCGGCACGGCGATGTTCGCGTTCGAACGGCTCGGCATGATCGAAGCATCCGACCTCGGATCACGGGTCGACGTGCGTCGGATCTACGAGCCCGCGGCCGATGCGGCCGAAAGCTACGACGAGCACTTCGAGACGTTCGTCGAGGCGTTCAAGAAGATCCGTCCGCTCGCCCACCGGTTGCACAGCGGCCGCTGACCCTCCCCCGGCGCTCCGCATCGGGGCGCCGGGCACCACCCCGTCCGGATCGGGTCGCGATGGTGTGTGCCCGAGGATGACGGGCGGTCGTTCGGCGACAGGTCCGGTCAGACCCGCTCGATGATGATCGCCGGGGCCATCCCCCCGCCGGCGCACATGGTCACCAACCCGAACTGCCCGTCGACCCGCTCGAGCTCGTCGAGCACGGTGCCGATCAACATCGCCCCGGTTGCGCCGATCGGGTGACCGAGGGCCATGGCGCCGCCGTTGACGTTCACCTTGTCGCGATCGAGGTCGAGGTCGCGCATGAACTTCTCGGCCACGACGGCGAACGCCTCGTTGATCTCGAACAGATCGATGTCGGCGAGCGACAGACCGGCGCGCGCCAGCACCTTGCGGGCGGCCGGGACCGGCGCGTTCAGCATCAGCGTGGGGTCGTCCCCCATGTTCGAGGTGGCGACGACCCGGGCTCGCGGCTCGAGGCCATGGGCGCCTGCGTACCCCTCGTTGGCGAGGAGGATCGCGGCGGCGCCATCGACGACACCCGACGAGTTGCCGGCGTGGTGGACGTGGTCGATGTCGAGGTCGGGGTACTTCTGGTTGATGAGCTCGCGGAAGGTCGGGTTGTCCTCGTGGCGGTGGTCGGCGATCGCCGGGAACGACGGCGCGAGCGCGCTGAGGGACTCGACGGTGGTACCCGGACGGGGGAACTCCTCACGGTCGAGGGCAACCGTGCCGTCGAGGTTCAGCACCGGGATGAGGCTTCGGTCGAAGCGGCCCTCGGCGATGGCGCGTGCCGCCCGCACCTGGGACTCGGCCGCGAGCTCGTCGAGGGATCGTCGCGAGATGCCCTCGAGGGTGGCGATGGCGTCGGCGCAGACGCCCTGGTGTGATTGGGGGTGCAGCTCCTGGAGGTGGCGGTTGTTCGCCCCCATCGGCAACAGCCCCTTCTTCGGCAACGACATCATCTCGGTGCCGCCACCGACGACCAGGTCCTCCATCCCCGCCATGATGGCGTTGGCGGCGATGTTGGTGGCGGTGATGCCCGATCCGCAGAAGCGGTCGAGGGTCATGCCGCTGGCCCGGACGTCGTACCCGGCGTCGAGCGCGGCCATGCGACCGAGATCGCCGCTCTGCTCGCACACCTGCGAGCTGGTCCCCCACACGACGTCGTCGACGTCGGAGGTGTCGAAGCCGTTGCGCGCCACCAGCGCCTCGAGCACCGTTCGACCGAGGTGCTGGGGGTGCAGGTGCGCGAGCGCGCCCTTGCCGGGCTTGCCGATCCCTCGCGGGGTGCGGCAGGCGTCGATGATGAAGGCATCAGGCATGGGTGGTCCTCGGGTCGGGCATCAGTGTCGCAAGCGGTTGTCGGATCGCAGCATCATCTCTCAGGTCCAGATCCGGGTGGGCGCCACGGCGCGGTCACGCCGTCGCTGCTTTCGTGCTGACCCAGATGAGGAGGCTTCCGGTGAACGCCATCCACGCCAGGACCGAGATCCTCAGGGCGTGGCGGACCTTCGGCACGCGACTTGCAAGCTCGCCGGTCCCGAGCACGGCGCCGCACAGAAACGGGACACCAGCAGGAAGCAGGAAGCGCCCGGCGAGATCGAACGGCCATTGGAGGCTCATCGCCGCGAGGGTCACGGAAACGGCGCCAAGGCATCCGAGGGCGATGGCGCGACCTGATCGGGACAGCACTCGCCGGGTTGGAAGCAGCAATCCGATGGATCCCAGGACGACGAAGATGACCGCGACCCACCTGGCGGCCCGGAACTCCGCGAGGCTCACGACGCCGGGGACATCGGCCCACACGCCGCTCCAGACCTTCGTGATCGACGCCAGGCGCGCGTCCACCAGGGCACCAAGCGACACCGGCGGGATCGGACGGCCGACGAAGGTGTCGACACGGAGAGCCTCGTGGTCTCCAGACGCTGTGACATGCCCGTTGGCCAACTCGGACATCATCGCGAGCTGCGACGGCAACCCCAGCACCGCAGCGACCGCGGCGGCGAGCCCGAGGAGCCGCAAACGCGTTCTGATGCTGGTCGGGGCATCACGAGCGACACGCCACAGGAGAGCGCCCATCGGAAGCACGGCCATGATGAGCGCGTGGTAGCGAGACAAGGCGGCGAGGCCGACCATCGAGCCGACCAGCGCCGCATCGCCGATGCCGACACGGGCCCGCTGCAGGACCCGCAGCGCCACGAGCGCACAGGCCGTCCCCACGAGGACCGTGACGGCATCGGCGTTCATGTAGGCGTGGAGGAACCGCAGCTGTGGGACCAGGTTGACGGTGAATGCGACCGCGACGCTCTGGCGCAGCGTCCGCCCGCGCAGCATGCGCCGAACGAGGCCGATGGTGACGAAGAACTGCGCAGTGGCCACGAACAGCCCGCCGGTGCGAGCCACGAACCGGGTGCTGGCGGCACCGTCGACCGGACCGATGACCTCGGCAATCCGCGCGGTCGGGAGGTACGGGATGTAGGGCACCGGCGAGTACAGGTGGTAGGGGTGACCGCGTGCGGCGCCGTACTCGAAGTCCTCCCACGTCATCGGGGCAAGGTCGTGCGCGAAGTGATCGACGACCAGGCGGTGGCTCCCCTCGTCCGGCGCGTACCCGATGGTGAACGCGAGGAGGAGCGACGAACCCAGGAGCACGACGAGCGCTCCGGCGATCAGCGCCACGTCGGTTCGACGACGCCGACGGACCATCCGGGATCGGGCCTGAACGCCGGTTTCGGTCGACCCGGCTGCCACACCGTTGTCGGATTCGGTCGCGTCGGCCGCGCTCACGCGATCCGATCCAAACGCCATGAGTGCAGGTAGCCGATCGGCTTCGGAACCGCGTCGGTCGGATAGGTCGCGACGTACACCACGACGTCGAGGATCGACGCGTCCGCCCCATCACCGATCACGATTGGGATCGCTTCGAGCTTCTGGCTGGCGTTGCCGACGTCAAGGTCAAAGGTCGTCAGAACGCCATCTTCGACCTGTATCCCGACCACGAAGGAGGCATCCTCGGTCGTGGACAGCATCTCCGCTCGCACATCGTACGAGCCCGACGCCAGGCGCAGATCGACGCGCACCGGACCACCGGGTTGGATGGGCAGACTCGGCCCGATCGGTGCGTACCGGTAGGGTCGGGCGTACTCGACGCCAACATGTTCACCAACCTCCAGGGGGACTGTCTTCGCCACGTCCAGGTCGATCATGGATGCGGTGAACGCCCCCGCGTCGAACGTCGCTGTGGGAGCAAGCGGCGGACGATCGCCCTCTGTCGTTGCGATGACCGGCGTGCGGTTCACCGCGAGCTGCTGAGCCGCGACGTCGGGGTCCACGAGCACCGGCGTGACACCCGCTGCAAGCAGCGCGGGCACGGCTTCACGATCCGCAGCCGGCCAGGCAACGCGATCGGCTCCCTGCTGACGCGCCCACGCGGCGATCGATCGCGCGGAACCATCGTCCATCCTGAGCGATCGCCACGTTCCTCCAGCGGCGATCACCGCTGCGATCAGCACGATCACGATACCGACATCGAGCGCGAGGAGTCGTCCACGACCGTCGGTCGATGAGTCAGCTGTGTCGCCCACGTCCGCACCTCTCTTGGCGAAGAACGGTGGCCAAACCGCCGAACCGGTCAAACGACTTCATCTTCGCACATACCGTAGGTACCGCTCACGGTCCTCCGCCGCCGCGTCATCACTGCGCGCTGAACTACGGTTCAACTCGTTCACGGGGCATTTCGACGCACTGCGGCCCGCCGGTCCGTGCGCCTCGTGCGACCGGCTCGACGTTCGCCCTGGCGGCGCCGTGTCGGACCACCCAGTTGTGTGCAAGCACCTCGGGGGTGTCGGCCCCTGGTGACATCGGAAGGGGATCAGGCCATGATCGAACGAGACAACCTGTACATCGGCGGCGACTGGATCCCGTCGACGGGCACCGGCTTGATCGCGGTGATCTCCCCCCACACCGAGGAGGTCATCGCCACGGTGCCCGACGGCACGACTGCCGACGTCGACGCCGCCGTCGCGGCGGCCAGGAACACGTTCGACAACACCGACTGGGCCACCATGGCGCCGAGCGACCGGCTCGACATCGTCGCCCGGTTCGCCGAGCGGTACGCCGAGCGCATGATGGACATGTCCCAGGTCATCACCGACGAGATGGGTTCACCGATCAGCTTCAGCCAGCTCGCCCAGGCGCCGGCGCCGTGGATGATGCTCAACAACTTCCTCGAGCTGGGCCGGACGTGGGAGTGGGAGGAGACCCGCACCGGCATGCTCGGCACCCCGGTGATCGTTCGCAGCGAGCCGGTGGGGGTCGTGGCCGCGATCGTGCCGTGGAACGTGCCGCAGTTCGTCACCATGTCCAAGCTCGCCCCCGCACTCGTGTCGGGCTGCACCATGGTGCTCAAGCCGGCACCCGAGACGCCGCTCGACGCCTACCTCATGGCCGAGCTCCTCGACGAGGCCGGCGTCCCGCCCGGCGTCGTGAACATCGTCCCGGCCGGCCGTGAGGTCGGTGAGCACCTCGTCCGCCACCCCGGCGTCGACAAGGTGGCCTTCACCGGATCGACGGCCGCCGGACGCGCCATCGCCGGCATCTGCGGCGAGCAGCTCAAGCGCTGCAGCCTCGAGCTCGGGGGCAAGTCCGCCGCCATCATCCTCGACGACGCGGACATGGCCGAGACCATGGAGGGGCTCAAGTTCGCATCTCTGATGAACAACGGTCAGGCCTGCGTCGCCCAGACCCGCATCCTGGCCAGCCGATCGAGGTACGACGACGTCGTCGAGGCACTCGTCGAGACCGTCGGCGCCATGGCCGTGGGTGATCCGAACGACCCGGCCACCGAGATCGGACCGCTCGTGGCCCAGCGCCAGCAGGAGCGCGTCGAGAAGTACATCGCGCTCGGCCAGGAGGAAGGTGCCCGCGTGGCGATCGGCGGCAACGGGATGCCGAACGGGATCGAGCGGGGCTGGTACGTGCAGCCGACGGTGTTCGCCGGCGTCACCAACGACATGCGCATCGCCCAGGAGGAGATCTTCGGCCCCGTCCTGGCCGTGATCCCCTACGACGACGTGGATGACGCGGTGCGCATCGCCAACGACTCGCCCTACGGCCTCGCCGGGTCGGTCTGGACCGCCGACGGGGACGCAGGGCTCGACATCGCCCGGCGCGTCCGCACCGGCACGTTCGGGGTGAACCAGTACACCATGGACTTCGTGGCCCCGTTCGGTGGCTACAAGGCCTCAGGGGTCGGGCGGGAGTTCGGCAAGGAGGGCCTCGAGCACTACCTCGAGCTCAAGACCATCGTCCCCAAGGACGGCGACGGGATGACCATGGCCGTCTGATCGGCCGCCGCCGACACACGCCGCCGGCGCTCAGCGCGTGGCGATGACCGTCTCGCCGTAGCGCTGCAAGGTCTCGATGGCGTGGTCGAGCGAGTCGCTGGGCACGGTGACGCCGTTCCAGGTGACGCCGAGCGAGGCCAGCCGCTCGAGCCCGTCCAGATGAGCACCCACGTCGAACGCATCGTCGCCCGGACTCCCACCGTCGGACGTCATGAACGCGACGTCGATCGAGCCCCGGTCCCGTCCGGCCCCGTCCAGACGGCGCCAGAGGTCGTCGAGCAGGCCGCCCAGGTCCTCGATCGTCTCGAGGACGGGAGTCTTGACCGTCCGGGCCAACGCAGCCGGCGACGGGAACGGACTCCACCCGTCGCCGATGTCGGCGACCCGCTGTCGCGCCGCCCGGCTGTTGCCGCCGATCCAGATCGGCACCCGTGACGGTTTGGGGTTGGCCGTCTGGCCGGTGGCGGTGAAGTGCCGTCCCTCGAACGCGAAGTCGTCGGCGGTCCAGACACCCCGGATCACCTCGATGGCCTCGTCGAACAGCGCGTTGCGCTCGTCGAAGTCGACGCCGAGCGCTCGGTACTCCGACCGCAGGTAGCCCGTCGCCGTCGCCAGGACGAACCGCCCGTCCGACAGCGCGTCGATGGTCGCCACCGCCTTCGCCACGAGGAACGGGTTGCGGTACGGCAACACGGCGATGTTCGGGATGAGCAGCAACCGATCGGTCACGGCGGCGACGAACGCCAGCGCCGCGAACGGGTCGAGCGCGTCGTGACCGCCGGCCTGGAGCCAGGCGTGCGACGGGGCGGGGTGATCGGTGAAGCCGATCCCGGCGAACCCGGCAGTCTCGGCCGCACGAGCGAAGCGGACCATGGCCTCCTTGGACACGAAGGCCGGATCGTACGGGTGGGCGACGAGCGGGTAGGTGACCCAGTGCTTCATGGCGACGATGCCCCTTGCCTTCGGTGGATGGGTCGGTTCGACGGCGGCCCGCGCCCGGACGGCCGCCGACGGCGATCGTCGTGGCGTCCCGGCGCCGCGGTCGGGGATCGTACGCTGACGCGGCACGTCACGGGATCGGCTCGTGACCGAGTGGTGGAGGAGACCCGTGGAGCTGCGTGGACGTTCGGTGATCGTGACCGGTGGAGCGGGAGGGCTCGGAGCGGCAACCGTGCGCCGGCTCGCCGCCTCCGGCATGGCCGTGGTGATCTTCGATCGCGACGGGGAAGGTGCGGTCGCGTTGGCCGCCGGGCTCACGTCGGCCGAATCGGTCGGCGGCGACGTCAACGACGACGCCGACGTCGAGCGTGCCATCGCCGCCGCGCAGTCCCTGGCGCCGCTCGGGGTCGTGGTGAACGTGGCCGGCGGCGGGATCAGCGCCCGGACGCTCTCGCGCGACGGGGAGCCCCATGACATGGACGCGTTCCGCGACGTCATGGCCATGAACGCCTTCGGCACCTTCAACGTCACCCGACTCGCCGCCGCGGCGATGGCCGCGGGAACGCCCGACGCCGACGGTCAACGGGGTGTGGTGATCAACACCGCGTCGATCGCCGGCATGGAGGGCCAGACCGGTCAGATCGCGTACGGGGCCGCCAAGGCCGCGATCCTGGGCATGACCCTGCCCTTGGCGCGCGATCTGGCAGCCGTCGGCATCCGGGTCTGCGCGATCGCTCCGGGCACGATGGGCACACCGCTGATGCTCGGAGCGCCCGAGGCTCTCCGCGAGCACCTCGTGTCGAGCATCGTGAACCCCACGCGCATGGGCGAGCCGGACGAGTTCGGTGCCCTCGTGGAGCACATCGCCCGCAACGGCTACCTCAACGGCGAGAACATCCGCCTCGACGGTGCCCTGCGCTTCCCCCCGAAGTGATGGCACAACGGTGCCGACCGGGTGGCATCGGCCCTGTGCACCGAGCGACGGCGACCCAGCCGGGACCCACGACATGGCGTAGGCGGGCCGGAGGTGGCGGCGTGAGCTGATCGGGCTCAGTCCGGGTGGTCGGCGGTCCAGCGCGAGAGCAACCCGCGGGCGATCACGATGCGCTGGATCTCGTTGGTCCCCTCGCCGATGATCATCAACGGCGCGTCACGGAAGTAGCGCTCGACCGGGAAGTCGGTGGTGTACCCGTAGCCGCCGTGGATCCGCATGGACTCGGTGGCGAGCTCGAGCGCCATCTCCGAGGCGAAGAGCTTCGCCATGCCCGCCTCGACGTCGGCACGCAAGCCGGCGTCGATCCGCTCCGCCGCGCTCTTCACCATCAGGCGGGAGGCTTCGAGGTGCGTCGCCATGTCGGCCAGCTTGAACTGGATCGCCTGGTGCTGGTGATCGGCTTCCCGAACGTCTCGCGCTCGAACGCGTACTGCATCGCCGCGTCGTAGGCGGCCCGACCCACGCCCTGCGCCCGTGCCGCGATGTTCACCCGGCCGATCTCGAGCCCACCGAGCACCGCGCGGAGCCCGCGACCCAGCTGATCGGGACCGCCGAGCACGGTGGACGCCGGGATGCGATGGTCGAGGTAGGCCATCTCGACGGTCTCGACGCCCTTGTAGCCCAGCTTCTCGATGGTGCGGCTCACCTGCAGCGTGTCGGAGAAGGTCTCGGGCTGCTTCTCGAAGACGAAGCAGGTGATGCCCTCGGGGGTCCTCGCTGCGAGGGCCACGAGCCCGGCGCGCTCCCCGTTCGTCACCCACATCTTGGTGCCGTTGATCACGTACTCGTCGCCGTCGGGGGTGGCTCGGCACCGGAGCGAGGCGGCGTCCGATCCGGCATCGGGCTCCGACAGCGAGAACGCCGCCCGGATCTCGCCGGTGGCGAGTCGCGGCAGGAGGTCACGCTTCTGGGCATCGGTGCCGTTGCGGACGATGAGCGTCGCCACGACCGTGTGGGTGTTCAGCACCCCGGCCAACGACATCCAGCCGTAGGCCAGCTCCTCCATCACCCGGGTGTAGGTGACGGTGTCGAGGCCCAGGCCACCGTGCTCGATCGGGATCTTGGCCCCGAAGAGCCCGAACGACTTCATCTGCTCGACCAGCGGCGTCGGGAACTCGTCGGCGTGCTCGTAGGTGGAGGCGACCGGGATCACGTCCTTGCGGACCCAGGAGCGCACCGCGGCAATGATCGCCTCGGCGTCGTCGATGTCGGTCGGCTCGGCGGCGGCGAACACGCGATCGGTCATGCCCGATCCTCGCAGAACGGCCGCCCGAGGGGAGACCTGCGCCGCGACCTGGACCTGACGACTCGTCAGGTCCAGGGTCCGCCGATAGCATCGCCCGATGGCCGACTACGAGACCCTCCTGGTCACCAAGGACGACGGCGTGGCGTGGGTGTCGCTCAACCGTCCGCAGGTGCACAACGCCATCAACCAGACGATGCAGGCGGAGCTCCACGAGGTGTGGAACGGGTTCCGGTACGACGACGAGGTCCGCTGCATCGTGCTCACGGCCGAGGGCAAGTCGTTCTGCACCGGCATCGACCGGGGCGAGGCCATGGCCGATGACAACAACGCCGCCATGGCCGAGGGGAACTACCCCGGCTACCCGACCCCGTGGATGTACGACGATCCCGGTCGGGACCTGGGGCCGAAGAGCCGTGACCTGTGGAAGCCGGTGATCGCCGCCGTCCACGGCATGGCGTGCGGCGGCGCCTTCTACATGCTGGGCGAGACCGAGTTCATCATCGCCGCCGACGATGCCACCTTCTTCGACCCCCACGTCACCTACGGCATGACCGCGGCGTTCGAGCCGATGCAGATGCTGTCGAAGATGCCGTTCCAGGAGATCATGCGCCTGTCGCTGCTCGGGGCGCACGAGCGCATGTCCGCCGAGCGTGCCCGCGAGATCGGCCTCGTGAGCGAGGTCGTCCCCGGTGACGAGCTGCGCGAGCGAGCCGCCTGGGCCGCCCGGGTGATCGCCGATTCTCCGCCCCTGGCCATCCAGGGGACCATGCGGGCGCTGTGGACCGCGCTCGAGGTGGGTCGATCCCAGGCCATCGAACTGGCGAACCTGTTCACCCGGATCGGCTCCGACGCCGAGTCGTTCAAGGCCGGTCAGGACCGGTTCGCATCGGGCGAGCGGCCCGAGTGGCGTCTGCGGTGAGGGCCATCGAGGCACGAAATCGCCTCGCCCGACACCGGCCCCGACCCGCACCGGTCCCTCGGGTGTTCGCCGACGCCCACGCCGAGTCCGACCGGGCGACGTGTGGTCGAGACACCGGCGTTCCGAGGGCGACGCCGTGATCATCGAGGTCGCACCCCGCTTCGCGGGACCCCCGTCGATGGGCCACGGCGGCTACGTCGCTGGGCTGTTCGCCGACGGCATCACCGGTGCGGTGCAGGTCACCCTCCATCGACCGACCCCGCTCGACACGCCGCTGACCCTCGACCGGGGCGACGACGGCACCGGCATCCTTCACCTCGACGGCGAGGTGATCGCCGAGGCCCGACCTACCACCCTCGAGCTCGAGGTCCCGCCACCTCCCGGACCGACCGACGCCCGGGACGCCGAGACGGGTTCGCCGTCGCACCGCAACGGCCGAGGGGTCCACCCGACCTGCTTCGGCTGCTCGGTGCTACGCGATCCCGGAGACGGCCTGCGCATCGCCGCCGGTCCGGTGTCGGTCGACGGCGTGCACCAGGTGGCAGCCGTGTGGCGACCTGGTCGGGCGTTCGCCGACGCCGGCGACATCGTCCCCGCCCAGTATGTGCTGGCCGCGCTCGACTGCCCCGGCGCGTTCGCGTTCATCAGCGACGATCTCCCAGCGGGTCTCCTCGGCCGCATCGTCTTCGAGCAGCATCGCTCCGTCGACGCCCGCCTCGACCACGTCGTCACCGGCTGGCAGATCGCCGTCGACGGCCGCAAGCACCTCGCCGGCACCGCCCTCTTCGCCCCGAGCGGCGAGTTGCTCGCCGCGGCGCGGGCGACCTGGTTTCCCTTCCCCGGCAGCTCCTGACCTCGACCCGACCGTGCGGGTGTGGGTGTGGGTGTGGGCCATGCGACGCGCCCCGTGACGATGCCGCTGGATCAGACCTCGGCGCTCGCCATCGTGGTGGGTCCGGCGAAGATCAGGTCCACGGCACGGTCGAGCTCGCGGTAGACGCGGGCGATGGGGGCCTTCCCCAGCGACCACGACCGCAACAGCGACCCCAGCAGCGCGCTCGCCAAGGACGCAACCGCATCCGCATCGTCGTCGACGAGATCGCGCAGGGCGTCGCGCAGCGAGTCCCCGAAGCGCTCTGCGAACGCTGCATAGAGATCGACCACCACCGGATCGGCGACGACCTCGAGGACCGTGATCAGTCGGTAGAAGTTCGGATGGCGCTCGTACGCCCGCACCGCTCGCCGCAACGCAGACCGCAACCGCTCCCGATCGCTCGCCGGCGGGGAGCGCCGGGTGCGGATCGTCGGGTCGAACGACTCCGACCAGGCCAGGAGCACCTGGGCGTAGAGCTGCTCCTTGGACGGGAAGTAGCGATACAGCGTGGCCAGGGCGACCTCGGCCCGCTCGGCCACCTCGCGGATCTGGACGCGCTCGTAGTCACGGTCCTCGAGCAGCTCGGTCGCCGCGCCGATGATGCGGGCGCGACGAGCGAGCTGCGACGGGGTTCGAGCGAGCGACGCGCTCGTGACGACGGCCGTCACGCTCAGGCGACGACGGTGTCCGGCGCAGCGCGGAGGAGCGCCATGTTCGCGTCGGGCGGCAGCTCCTCGAGGGGTATCGCGAGCTCCTCCACCGTCGGCCCGTACTGCGCTGCGAGCGGCGCGAGCGCGTCGAGATCGAAGCCGTAGAGCTGGGCGGCGTTCCCACCGAGCAGCTTGCGCTTCTCGGCTTCGTCGATGTGGCTCATCGAGAGTCGGAGGTGCTCCCGCGAGAACGGGCCGCTGCCTTCGTCGTGGGGGTAGTCGCTCCCCCACATGAACCGATCCGGGCCCAGCACCGACCGGGCATCGACGTCGGCCGCAGCGGGGAAGCTGGCGCCGAGCCACACGTTCTGCTCGAAGTACTCCGTGGCCGAGCGGGGCAGGGCGTTCTCGTCGGTGTACTTGAGCTCACCGATGGACCCACCGCGCACGCTCGCGATGATCCCGTCGAGTTGCGCCAGCATGGAGGGGAAGACCGACGCCCCGGCCTCGGTGATCACGAACTTCATGCGCGGGAAGCGCTCGAAGACGCCCGAGAGGAGCATGTGCACGAACGGTCGCAGACCGTAGAAGGAGACCTCGGAGATCATGATCATCGGCACCGACGCATAGCGGCCGTAGTTGGGTGAGCCGGTCCCGCCATGGAGGTGCACAGGGATGTCGAGATCCTGGAGCGCCGCCCACAAGGGGTCGTACTTCGGGTCGTAGAGCGGATCCACCCACTTCACGTCGGGAGCGACCGTCGGGAGGAGAACGCCACCGCGAAGGCCGTGCTCCTTGATCCAGGTGGCATCCGCGATGGCGTCGTCGATGTCGTTCAGGAAGATCTGACCGATCCCGGCCCGACGGTCGGGGCGGCGCGAGCAGAAGTCGACCATCCAGCGGTTGTGGGCGTGGATGCCGGCCCGGCGGCGGTCGTACTCCTCGGGCTTCGGCGGTCCGGCGAACAGGACGAACCCCGGGTAGAACGGCGGAACGGTGTTCGGGAAGAGCACCTCGCCCACGACGCCGTCAGCCAGCTGATCCACGTCGCGACGATCGTCGTCCCAGTTGCGGATGCGCAGGTCGGTGTCGCGCAGATCCTTCCAGGGGTTCTTGTACTCACCCCGCCACGCGTCGAAGGCGTCGCGCCACGCAGGATCGAGGTACTCGCGGTACGTCTCGTGGTTCGCACCCGCGTGGGTGTCGGCCGAGATGATCGTGTAGGGGGCGGAGTTCGGTGCCATGGACCCAGCCTACCTGCTTTCCAGAACCAGAGTCTAGTATTCTTCGGTCACGTCGTTCGTGGGCTCGGCCCGAGTGAACACCGTTCACCCGGCGGTCGTGGTCCGGTAGGGTTCGCCCGTGACCACTGAGCCCGAGCCCGCCCCTGGACCCGCACGATCGCAACGATCGGGACCATCGCTGAGCCGCTCCTGCGCCGAGCGGTCCCCCGATGGGCTGCCGGTCCGGCGCCCGGAGACGATCCGGCCTGCGGGTGCGATCTGATGGCGGTGCTCCTCGATGGGCCGGTCGCGACGTCGCCCGACGCTTCAGCGGTGATCGACGGCCGAGGGTCCACGACGTGGCGCCAGCTCGACGAGCGGGTGAACCGACTCGTCCACGCCCTGCGAGCCCGAGGGCTGGCGCTGGGCGACACCGTGGTCGCCGTGCTCGGCAACCAGTCCGAGCTGGCCGAGGTCTCGCTGGCCTGCCTCCACGCCGGGTGGGTGCTGGTGCCGGTGAACTGGCACTGGGTGGCCGACGAGGTCGCGTACGTCCTCGCCGATGCCGACGTCGCCGCCGTGGTCGTCGATCGTCGCTGGATCGAGGTCGTGAACGCAGCGCTCGATGCATCCCCGGATCGGGCACGTCGCGCCCGCGTCGTGGTCGGAGCAGTCGAGCCCGGGTTCGAGCCGTACGAAGCGGTGCTGGCCGGCGCACCCGACCGGGAGCCCGATGATCCCGAACGCGGCGGTCCGATGTTCTACACGTCGGGAACGACCGGACGACCGAAGGGCGTCCGCAGCTCGATCTCGTCGGTCGGCGGAACGCCCGAGGTCTTCACGCTCATCGCCCACTCCATCCGGCCGATGATCGAGCTACCGCCCGACGGTGGTGGGATGCAGGCCATCTGCGGCCCGCTGTACCACTCGGCGCAGTGGATGTTCGCGATGACCGCGCTGGCGTGCGGCACGCCTGTCGTTCTCCAGCACCGCTTCGACGCCGGCGAGCTGCTCGACCTCATCGACGAGCACCGGGTGACCAACCTGCACCTGGTCCCGACCCAGATGCGCCGGCTCCTCGACCTGCCCGCCGACCGCCGGACTGCGTTCGACGGCTCGAGCCTCCGTGCGATCCTGCACGGAGCCGCACCGTGTCCTCCCGACGTCAAGCGCCGCAGCATCGGGTGGTTCGGCCCGATCGTCACCGAGTACTACGGCGGCACCGAGGGCGGGTTCCTGGCGCTGCTCTCGTCGCAGGAGTGGCTCGAGCGGCCGGGGAGCGTCGGCCGGCCGGTTCCGATGGTCGAGATCGCGGCGATGGACCCGAACGGGCGCCCGCTCGCCTCCGGCGAGGAGGGCGACCTCTACTTCCGCAGCCGCATGGGCAACGACTTCGAGTACCACAACGCACCGGAGAAGACCTCGTCCGCGCACCGGAGCGGTTGGGGCACCCTCGGTGACATCGGGTACTTCGACG
>JBBSTY010000051.1:0-24622 GCA_038235385.1 Acidimicrobiales bacterium
ATCAACACGCTCGGCGCGCCGCACAAGATCGACGTCACCATCCCGCGCCCGGTCCTCGGAACCTTCATCGACGAGGTCCCGCGCCTCGTCACCTCCATCGCACCCGAGGCCACCACCTGGCTGTTCGGTCACATCGGCGACGGCAACATCCACGTCAACACCACCGGCCTCGCCGCCGACGACGACCGGGCCGACGAGGCGGTGGTGGCCCTCGTGGCCGAGCTGGGCGGCAGCATCAGTGCCGAACACGGGATCGGGACCGCCAAGACCCGGTGGCTCCACCTCACCCGGACCGCCGGAGAGATCGCCGCCATGCGCGCCGTCAAGCAGGCGCTCGATCCCGACGGGATACTCAACCCCCACGCGCTCCTGCCCGCCTGAGGTCGGAGCGCAGAACTGCGTGGTGATCTCGGCCCGGACCCGCGAAGCTGGTGACCGACGGGAAGGGGTTGGTGCCCGTGGTCTCCTCGAGCCGGTCGCTCCGCCACAGACCGACGATCGTCGGACGCTCAGCGGCGCGCCGCGTGGTGTCGGGATGGCTCGACCTGGCGGCGGAGGGCGAGCCGCGCGTCGGGTTCCTCCGCGGCGAACACGGAAGCGGCCGGTCGGTCCTGCTCCGGGCCATCCTCGACGACGCCGAGCAGCGTGGCCGGTTCACGGTGCTGCAGGTGTCCGCGTCGACGCGATCGGGCCCGCCGCTCGTCCCGATCGTCACCATGCTCGAGCCGCTGCTCGACCAGGTGAGGGCCGGCCGGCGGACCGACCTCTCGGTGGACGATCGAAACGCGCTCACGGTGCTGCTCAACGACGACACGGCCGTGCCCAGGACCGGCGTTCGCCGACGCGGATCCGACGACGCCCAACGGTTCCTGGCGACCTCGCGACTGCTGCTCGGCGTCGTCCGTTCCCGACCCGTCCTGCTCGCCATCGACGACGCCCACCTGCTCGACGACGCCAGCGCCGAACTGCTCGCCCACCTGGTCGCCTCGGCCGCGCACGCGGCTGAGACCGTCCCCGTCCACCTGGCCACGATCCTCACCGTGCGCACGGCGACGTCTCGACTGCGCGCCGGAACGGCGCTCGGACGCATCGCCGACGAAGAGGGCGCGGCGATGCTCGAGGTCGACGGTCTCGACGAGCTCGGTCTGAACGAGCTCCTCACCCTGCACGGACCGGCTCCGCCGGCGCGACCGTTGCTGGCGTCGATCCTGCGCCGGACCTCGGGCAACCCCCGTCTCGCGCTGGCTCTGTGGCACCTCGTCCTCGACGACGACGCGACGGCGGTCCGGGGCGGTTCGGTCTTCGCCGCGCACGGCGTGGCCGAGCACGGACGGCTGAGCCTCGACGACGTGGTGGAACGCCGAGCGTCCGCGCTGAGCGACGAGTGCCGGTCGTTGCTCACCATCGCCGCCGTGATCGGTCACGAGGGACGGATCGATGCCTTGACGGTGCTCGCCGGCCGACCGGTCGACGAGGTCGAGCGCCTGCTCGCCGAGGCGGAGACGTCGGGGGCCTGTCGATTCGACGAGCGCTCGTACCGGTTCGAGGACCCGCTCCTGCCCGCCACGCTCGCCCGCTCGGTCCTCCCGTCCCGACGCCGACGGTTGCACGGAGAGATCGCGGCGGCGCTCGCATCGGTTCCCGAACCGTCGCCGCAGGTCGTCGCGGGGCACCTGCGGTTGACCG
Organism: Acidimicrobiales bacterium; assembly: GCA_038235385.1. Taxonomy (GTDB): domain Bacteria; phylum Actinomycetota; class Acidimicrobiia; order Acidimicrobiales; family Acidimicrobilacustridaceae; genus JBBSTY01. The sequence goes on from JBBSTY010000051.1 coordinate 1,687, forward strand.
ATCAGCCCGATCCCGACGCGTGTCACCGTTGGGGGTTGCTCGCGGCGGCCCGTTCGATGGCGCTCGGCTCGTGGGGTGAGGCCGCGGCCGGCTTCGCGCTCACCCTCGACCACGACCGAGTCGAGGTCGATGACCCCCAGCTGCGGCTCGGCATCCTCCTCCAGGCGACCACTGCGTTCGCGTTGGACCACGACCTCGAGGGGTGCGAGCGCTACGGCCGCGAGGCCATCGCGTTGGCGCGCGTCCTGGGGGACCTCGATGCGTGGTGCGCAGCACTGGCGGAGATCACCCACAGCACGATCCGCGTCGCCGAGGGCGGCGCGCTCCTGCCGACCGACGACCTCGAGGCGTTCGTCGACGCGGTCGGCGATGAGGTCCCGCACCTTCGCGCGCGGGTCCTCGCCCTCCGCGCCGAGATCCACTTCATCGCCTTCGACTACGACCGGGGCCAGGCCTTCGCCGACGCGGCGTGCGCCTTGGCCCAGGTGGCGGGTGACCACGACCTCATCGCGTTCGTGCGCTTCGCCGAGGGCCTCCAGTGCCAGGGCCGGCTCGACCTCGATGCGTCGGACCATGCCTTCGCGGCGAGCATCGTCCACGCCGATGCGAGTGCGCACTCGCCGGTGGGCGCGCGGTCGCGTGCACGCCTGCCATCGGCGAGGTGGATCCGTGGCCTGCTGCGAGAGGCCGACGACGCCGCCGACGAGGCCGAGGAGCTTGCCGACGAGGTGCAGGACTGGGCCGAGCTGTCGCTGGTCTCGGCGTGGCGGGCGAACATCGCCGGTGCCAGCGGGCACTTCGCCGAGGCCGAGCTGATGGCCGAGCGTGCCCTCGTCCGCCATCGACGGTCGGACTACGCGTTCACCCCGATCGTCGCGTGTCCGGTCTTGGCCATCGCCCGGGCCATGCGGGGCGACGTCGGCGGAGCCCACCTGGCGCTCGCGCTGTGGCGCAGCACCGGAGGATCCAGGTTCTCGGATCGTCTGGACATCCTGATCGACTGCCTCGCCGCCGATCCGCCGCAGGCCCGCGAGGTGCTGGCGGAGCGACCGTGGCGAGCGGTCGGCCATGGCTCGCTCGACCTACGTCGAGCGGGGACGCTCCTCGCCCAGGCCGAGGTGGGTGCAGCGGCCGGTGACGCCACGCTCCTCACTGGAGCGGGCGGTTTGGTGCAGTTGCACGAGCGCGGCGTGCGCTTCATCCCCGGCAGCCTCTCGCTCGTATCGAGGATGTGCGCCGCCGTCGTCGCGGTGGACGACCTCGCGCTCGGCCTGCGCTGGATCGAGCTCGCCCGACGGGAAGCCGACGCGTTCGGCGCGGCCGCCGAGCGGGTTCGGTGTGACCTCGACGAAGCGTTGCTGCTCCGGTCCCGCGGTCACCACGACGACGATCGGCGGGCCGAGCGACTCCTTCTCGAGGCGTCGCAGGGATTCGACCGGCTCGAGATGATGCCCTTCCGACGCCAGGCCGATCGCCACCTCGGCAACCGGGGGTCGGGCGAATCGGGGACTCGCAAGATCATCCTGTTCACCGATCTGGTCGAGTCGACCTCGCTCAACGTCTCCGCCGGAGACGATGCCTACGTCGAGCTGCTCCGCGCGCACGATCGCATCGTGCGCGACTGCGTGCGTCGCCACGCCGGCGTGGAGTTCAAGCACACCGGCGACGGCATCGCGGTGTGGTTCGCGTCAGGCGTCGACGCCGTCGCGTGCGCGCTCTCCCTCCAGGAACGCCTCACCGGCCTGCTGCTGGCCGACGCCGGCGTGGCCGTCCAGGTGCGCTGCGGGTTGGCGGCGGGAGCGCCGATCGTCGAGGGAACCGACCTGTTCGGTCTGGCGGTCACCTCGGCGGCGCGCATCTGCGCGGCGGCACCTCCCGGTGTGGTGCTCGTGTCCGGTGCGGTCGCCGAGCTCGCCGCCGACGCGGCCGTGCGCTTCGTGCCCCACGGCTCGGTGGATCTCAAGGGCATCCCGGGATCGACGCCGCTGCTTCGGGCCGAACCCGACTTCGATGCCTCTCGACAACTGCCGGCTCAACCCCCACACTTGCGGTAGCACCTGGCTGCATGTGGTTTCATCCGGTGCGCCGCGCCTCCGGGAGGTCCAGCGATGCCGATGCCGTACAGCCTCAGCAAGGGCACGATCCTCGCGGTGCTCGAAGCCATCGCCAACCCGGTCACCCCCGCCGAGCACGACCGGCAGCGAGCGGCACTCGCCTCCCTCCGCGCCGGGGCGGACCTGACCACGATCGGGTTGGTGGGATCCGCCAACATCGTCACCCCCACCGGATCCGATCCGTTGCGCGAGCGGCTCGAGCGCAACTGGTTCGGCAAGACGAGCGACGGAGCGGGCGGCTGGATCGCCCAGGCGCCCTTCGGTCCCGCCAACCCCCGCACCGGTTACTGGAAGCGGTACTGGGGCGACGTCGAGGGCGTGCTGCGCGAGACGATGATCCGCGCCACCGAGGTCTCACTCGGCATCGACCACGATGCCGATCCGTCCACCGCCACCCACCACTGGCCCGTCGAGATCCTGTGGAAGTGCCCGAACCCGTGGTTCGAGGGGTGGGTGACGTGGCGTCGCCACGGACCGAACCCCTCCGACGGGCAGGTGACGGTGATCGTCGCCTCACCGGGGGAGGACGCCAACAAGCTGGTGAACGTGGCGTCACTCCCACCGGGCGCAACCGTCCCGCTCCCCGAGCCGTCAGTTCTCCCGCCCGATGATCAGGCGATGTGGGTGGTCACCCACGAGCAGAACACCCCCCACACGGTGGACACGCTCGTCGCAGTGAGCGACGGCACCGTCGTCGACTGGTTGCTCGACACCGTCGGCGCCCTGGTCGGACTCCCCCAGGAGACGTGGATGGTGCCGGTGCCGTCGTCGACCTACGAGGGAGTCGGCCCGATCCGGGTGGTGCACGTGCCCGAGTCCGCCGGCGGATCCGCACCGTTCGGCCAGCGGTACCAACCCTGACCTACCGCTCGTCGGCCGCCCGGCGCCGACCGGGCCGCCACGGTCGCTCGCACCCGAGGAGGAGGACCAACCGATGTTCCGACCCGAAGCAGGCCCCGAACCCATCGAGCCCGATGCAGGCTCCGGACCCATCGCGGTGGTGCGCCACGATGTGTCCGCCGCCTTCGCCTCGGCCTTCCCCGGCCGGTTCTCGGTGCCCGAACCCTTCGCCACCGAACGGCCGATCGCCTCGGACACGACGGTGGCCGTGCCCTGGCGATGGCACGGGACGCACGAGGGTCCCTTCGCCGACATCCCCGCCACCGGCTTCGAGGTGGACATCTCCGGGGTGACCCTGCTCCGCACCGACGAACACGGTGCGGTCCTGCACCACCGCATCGTCGACTGGTTGCACCTCTACCAGCAGCTCGGCGTGGTCATCGGGAGCCGCGCCCCGCTCGACCGCACCGCGCTGCTCGCCGAGTCGATCGGCCGGGCACCGTGAACGGCGCACCTGGCGGTCGATGCCATCGCCGACCGGTGGCGACACGTCCCGAGCCCGGGCGTCGACACGGACTCGAACGTGGTCGGATCGGGTCCCGCGCCGGTCGGGCTCACACCCCCGTGCGGCGACCGGTCGACGGCACGTTCAGACGAGGATGCGCTCGTCGGGGGCCTCGACACCGATGACGGCCATGGTGCGACCCATGCCGAGCCACATGCCGCAGCAGATGGTGAGATCGGCGAGCTCGTCGTCGTCGAACGTGGCCCGCATCCGGGCCCAGAACGCGTCGTCCATGGCCAGGTGGTCGAGGGCGAAGAACTGCGCGAACTCGGCGGCAGCGCGCTCGCGCTCGGTGAGCACGTCGCTGTCGACCCGGTTGGCGACCTCGGCGTAGAAGTCCTCGTCGATCGCCGCCGCCACGGCGTCCTTGGCCCTCGTGCCCTGGCACACCGCGCAGTGGTTGATCAGCGCGATGGTCCACCGCGCCGCCTCGCGCTCTCGGACCGGTAGGCGGGTGTTGGTGTAGACGGCATCGGCCAGCGCGCCCATCCCCATGGCCATCTCCGGTCGGAGCAGTGCCCAGTCGATGTGCTGGCCGAGTCCGCGGTCGGGGAAGTCGATGCGTGGCATGGCCCGAGGGTAGCGATCCGACGCGACCGACACGTCGGATGGCCGCGGGGCGATGACCACCGGTTCGCCGCGGCGCGCACCAATTTCCGCCCTCAACCGGCGGGTGTGTGCTCGTACCGCTGCGCGATCACCGCCAGGCGATCGAGGTCGAGGTGGATGGCGTGGCGGGCGGCCAACACGATCGGTGCGGGGAGGTCGGCGAGCGCCACCTGACCGGCGTCGGCGGCCTCGACCACGGCCGGGTCGAGGCCCAGGCGGGCGGCGAAGCCCCGACGATCGCAACCGAGATCTCCTCGAACGGCCAGCGCAACGGCAGCGGCCACCGGATGGGCGACGCCCTGGTGGTGCAGCCGTTCGGCAAGTCGTTCGCAGAGCAGGGTCTGGTCGGTGTCCCAGACGCGGTCCGTTGCCATGGTGGTCATGCTGCCAGCCAACCCAGGCCGCGCAGACCCGCGTAGCGGTCATCGGCCTCGACGAGCGCGACGAGCCGACGTCGGACCCGACTGTCGATCTGTCGGACGTTCGCCGGCGAGAGCCCGAACTCGGCGGCCACGGTGTGGGCCGGCGACACATCGCCGCTGCGCTTCTGGAGCCGGTACTCGAGGTGGACGCGGCGGTCGCGCGCGTTGGCCACCGCCTCGATCGCCTCGTCGAGCAGCGCCACCGTGGGGTGCCGAGCGACGAGGTCGTCGAACTCGTCGGGATCTGGCGTGACGGGCCCGCCCGCACCGTCGGGTCCGGTACCCACCCGTCCGGCACCGCCCACGCGCCGAGGACCCGACCGATCCGTGCCGGCGCCGCGCCGGATGCCCGCTCCCTCGGCGTGGTCGGGGTCGAGCTCGACCGACGGGTGGCCGAGGTACGCCACCACCTCGGCCCGGATCGCCCGCTCGGCCCACGTCCAGGGCAGGGCGCCGTCGGGCGACCAGCCCGCGGCACGGTCGAGCAGCGCGAAGGCCGCCGACTGGACGAGGTAGTCCAGCTCGTGGCGGTCGGCGGCGACGTCGCGCCGGCCGAACTCGAACAACTGGCGGCGCACGACGCCGGCCAGACGCCCGCCGAACGACGCGATGAAGACGAAGACCGCCGACTGATCACCGGCGGCCATCTGGGCCATGAGACGCGCCACCTCGTCTCGCTCGATGGGAACCATCGCACTCTCCTCTCGTCGGGCCGCCCGATCTGCGAGCGGCGAACCATGCCGGCTCCACTATGCAGAGGGGCTGTGACATCCGCCGACGAGCACGACCCGCTCGATCGCGTCGGCGAGCAGGTCCTCGGCCGCGCGGTCGGCGACGGCGGGTGATCGGGCCAGGTCGGCGAGGGCCAGGACGACCTCGTGCACCACGCGGTCGCTGCCCTCTGGCTGATCGCGGCGGCCCACCCGCTCGACGAGGTCCGGCGGGAGCGACGGGTGGGCGAGGATGGTGGCGCCGAATCGGACCGCCAGGGAGAAGACGAACGACAGGTCGCCGTGGCGCAGGCCATCGACCATCCGCTCCAGTTCCGCGCCGTCATCGGCACCGCCGTTGCTGGCCATCGCTCGCATCTCTTTCGTCCGGGGGAAGGTGACGTCCCCACCCTCCCAAGGGGGTGTGACGAACTACCTCCTTGTCATTTGATGTGCTCGCCCCAGGGGCGCACCTCGTCGTGCGGCACGACCCGTCGCGGGCCACCCTCCACGGCGACCTGCTCCGCGTCCGGCACCGACCAGGGCCGCGGCTGCCAGACCCGGTTCGTCGCCCGGGTGCAGGTACGCTCGAAGGTCGTTCCGCGGAAGCGAGGGATCCATGACCATCGAGATCGCCAAGGACGCACCGATCTACGTCGCCGGCCACGCCGGCCTCGTGGGATCGGCGGTGATGCGCCACCTCGATGCCGAGGGGTACACCAACCTGCTCACCGCCCGGCGCGACCAGCTCGACCTGCGCGACCAGGCGGCGGTCAACTACTGGTTCCGCGCCAACCGCCCCGAGTACGTCTTCCTCGTGGCCGGCACCGTGGGCGGCATCATGGCCAACTCCACCCGCCCGGCGGAGTTCCTCTACGACAACATGATGATCCACGCCACGGTGGTGCACGCCAGCCATCTCTACGACGTGCGCAAGCTGCTGTACCTCGGCAGCTCGTGCATCTACCCCCGCATGGCCACCCAACCGATCACCGAGGACGAGCTGCTCACCGGCACGCTCGAACCCACCAACGAGGCCTACGCCCTGGCCAAGATCACCGGCATCAAGCTCTGCGACTCCTACCACGAGCAGTACGGCTGCGACTTCGTCTCCGCCATGCCCACCAACCTCTACGGACCGAACGACAACTTCGACCTCCAGAGCAGCCACGTGCTCCCGGCGCTCATCCGCAAGTTCGACGACGCCCGCGCCGCGGGCCGGTCCGAGGTCGAGATCTGGGGCACGGGATCGGCGCTGCGGGAGTTCCTCCACGTCGACGACCTCGCCGACGCCTGCCTGTTCCTGATCCGCAACTACGAGGGCCCCGGCCACATCAACGTCGGCTCGGGCCACGACCTCAGCATCCGCGCGCTCGCCGAGATGGTCCGCGACATCGTCCACCCCGACGGCGAGCTGGTGTTCGACACGTCCAAGCCCGACGGCACACCCCGCAAGGTGCTCGACGTCAGCCGCCTCGATGCCCTCGGTTGGTCGTCCAAGATCGAGCTCCGCGAGGGGATCGAATCCACCTACGAGTGGTACCTCGCCAACCGCGAGCGCTTCGTGCGGGGACTCGATGACGCCCGCGTGCGCGTCTGATCACCGTTCTCACGCGTCGCGCCGACACCGACCTCCGAAGCGGCTGACGCCCACGAGCTGGCCTCGAGGGGGTCGCGGCGCGTCGACCTGCTCGCCTCTCCCCCCGCCGGACGCCGACGACGAGCTCGGGGCCGCAGCCCCCACGTTCGGGCTCACCGGTGCCACGTCGCCCGTCGTCGACTCCGATCCGCCGGACCCGCTCCCGCAGACGTCGACGAGGGTCAGGACGGCGGCGCGACGATGACGCGGAAGGTCAGGTTGATGCGCTCGCCGACCGGGCGAGCGGTCTTGGGGATCTGGTGGTGCCAGCGCGCCTGGGTGGCGCCCCGCATCACCACGACGCTGCCGGGCTCGAGCACCAGCTCGAACGAGAGCGACGGATCGAACCGGTGACGGAAGCGGAACGGCCGCACCGCACCGAAGCTCACCGACGCGATCACCGGATCGATGCCGAGCTCGGGTTCGTCGTCGGCGTGCCAGGCCACGCTGTCGGCGCCGTCGCGGTAGCGGTTGCACAGCACGCTGTTGAACGTCACGCCGGCCTCGGGCTCGACGGCGGCCTTCACCTCGAGCAGCGCCCGGGTCCACGGAAGGGCCTCCATCTCGATGCCCGAGTAGGTGTACGAGCAGCCCGGGTCGCCGTACCAGGCCTGGAGCCGCGGGATCGCGACGGACCGGCCGTACATCGACATCTCGTCCTGACGCCAGGCGGTGGTGGACAGCAGCTCGTCGGCCAGGCGCGTCTGCTCCGCGTGATCGAAGAAGCGGGGCAGGTGCACGATGTCGGCGTCGGGGGCGTCGACGCGCACCGCTCCAACGCGTCGCCCCGATCCGGCGCTCCCACCTTCGCCGCCGTCGAGGTCGAAGAGCCGGCTCTGCTCACGCACCGCTCCAGTGTGCCCCCGAACCGAACCCGCGCCACCCCACCGCCGTGCCGCTGCGCCGCCGCCCGCCGCCGCGGCCGCCCCCAACCGCCGACCGACCGCACCCCGGCGCGGTCCGACGTGACGACTCGTACAGTCGGTGCCATGGCTCCTTCGGATGACACCGCGACCGGCCCCTCCTACGCCGAGGTCCGCGAGGGCCTCAGCAGTCCGCTCGTCGAGATGATGACCACCCAGCGGGCGGTGCGCCGCCTCAAACCGGACCCGGTCGACGACGACATCGTGCTGCGGTGCATCGAGCTGGCCCTGAAGGCGCCGACCGGATCGAACGGGCAGAACTGGGAGTTCGTCATCGTCAAGGATCCGGCGGTCAAGGCGAAGTTGGCCGAGCGGTACCGCCAGGCGTGGCGCCTCTACGGCGGGGTGGGCCACTGGCTCGCCGAGCAGAGCCAGACCACCTCCGGGCTCGCCGGGCTGATCGGACGCGTGACGGGCCGCAGCGCCACCGAGAGCACCGGCGCGGGCGACGACGGGATGGCGAAGATCCTGCGCGCCGTCGAGTGGCAGGTCGATCACTTCGAGGAGCTCCCGGTGCTGGTGGTGCCGTGCCTGCGCGGCTCGAAGGCACCGTTCGTCCCGATGCCGGCCATCGCCGAGACGTCGTACTACGGCTCGATCTATCCGAGCGTCCAGAACCTCCTGCTGGCGGCGCGGGCCATGGGCCTGGGCGCATCGCTGATCACCCTGCCGCTGTGGTCGATGACGTCGGTGCGCAACGCGCTGGGCCTCCCGCTGACGGTGCAACCGTGCTGTGTTGTCCCGCTCGGGTGGCCCCAGGGCCGGTACGGGCCGACCACCCGCCGACCCGTGGGTGACGTGGTGCACGTGGACCGCTTCGGCAACCGTCCCTGGGAGGGCCAACGCCTGGACGATCCCACCACCTGATCGATCAGGACCGGCACCCGCCCAGGTCGGGGTTCGCCGGTCCGGGAGGTCGGGCGCCGAGGCCGATCAGGCGGGGCCGACGGTCACGATCGGCGGCGCGGCCAACTGGTCCGACCAGGCGCTCGCCAACCCGGCGATGAGGCCGGGATCGGTGGGTGCGCCGCTGAAGGCGATCGTGCGGACGCCCTGCAGCGTCTCGGCGGCGCCCGCCGACGGATCGGTGTTGTCGATCCCGCCGACGATCGACGGCCCGGCTGCCCCGAGGAACGACGAGTCACCCCAGCACTGCTGCTCGGGCGGCGTCGTCTGATCCCGGTTGAACCACTCGACCTTGGATTCGAAGCCCCCGGGTGGGTCGATGCTGGAGCGGTAGGCGACGTGGCTGAGCACCGTGCCCTGCTCGCCCGACACCGCCTCCCACCGGACCGGGGTGGTCGGCACCGCGTCGAGCACGCCGTCGATGGTGACACCATCGGGGACCGACTCGCTCTGGTAGGTCATGCCGACCGCCGCGCTGCTGAAGTCGATGAAGTCCATCACCCCCGGGATGGCGTGCACCCGCAGGTCGGTCACGACGACCTCCTGGTTGCGGTACATGAGGTGGGTGCGCTGGGTGAGCGGACCGCTGTTGGCCCCGACGTACGAACGGATGCCGCGCACGGGGCCGTCGATGTTGGCCACGAAGGCACCCTCCTCGGCGGCGAACGTGGCGTTGGAGCGACCGCAGAAGTTCACCGCGAACTGGTTCTTCAGGCCGTCGAGGATGTCGACGCCGGTGGACGACGAGGGGTCGAGCTTCCAGGAGGTCTCGTACCAGCGGTCGGTGTAGTCGATCGAGTAGGCGTTCGTGGTGACCGTCGAGGTCTCGGGGTTGGGGCCGGTGCGGCGCTTGTAGGTCGTCTTGTAGGCGCCGCTGGTGAGGTTGAACCGGTAGTCGACGTAGTCCTTGCCGGCCGACGGCTCGAGCGAGCCGTCGGAGCGGAAGAGGTACACCGACGAGGACCTGGCGCTGTCGGCGGGATCGGTCAACGTCACCCGCACGCCCGATCCCGGCTGGACGCCGGCCGGATCCGCGCTGGAGGCGTCGCGTTCGCCACCGGCGTCGCCGGTCATGAACACCAGTTCGTCGTCGGCGTCGAAGGTGGGGTCGGGGTCGGCACCGACCCAGGTGTTCGGATCCGCGTACTGCACCTCGCTGACCGACCCGGAACCCGATCCGTAGACGGTGCCGGTCGTTCCCGCCACCGTGTTGTTCTGCGGCGGCGTACCGAACTTGACCATCTTGCGCTGGTCGATCTGCACGGGGATCTGGCGCCACTGCGCCACGTCGTCGACCCGGAAGGAGGAGAAGGCCACGACGGACGACGGCGTCGTGCCGACGAGCGCGGGGAGGTCGGCCCCGGTGAGCACCTGCGGGGCGTCGACCCGGCCGAGCGTCCCTCCGGTCTCGCATCCCGACAGGACGGCGGCAGCCGCCACGACGGTGGCTCCCACGGCAAGCGTTCGCAGACGCATCAGATCTCCCCCAAGGTCCTGATCGGCGCGCCCGGCGGCGCAGGTCACACCGTATCGTCACCGGCCGGCCGCCGGTTGGGCACGGCGCGGCCGTCCGGGGTGCGCCGCGCCGTCGATCCGTGACCCGATAGCGTCGGCGCGTTGCGGGGAACGTGGGACCGCCGCGGGCAAGGGGAGCGAGCATGCAGCGATCGGACAACCCGAGGCGCGCCGAGCGGGGACGACGGACGAACCCGAGCTCGACGCGTCATCCGTCGTCACCCGAGCTCGGACGGTCGTCGCCGTCGGCCCGCCTGGCCGCGGGCGTGGCGGCCGTCGCCCTGGCCTTCGTCGTCGTGACGCTCCCGGCACCCGCTCCGGCCACGGTCGGTGCCCCGGCGCCAGCCGCTGCCCTCAGTGTCGTCGACCCGCCGCCCGAGGTCCTCGACTGCACCGACTGGCGATACGGGCCCGCCGACGAACCGGCGTCGCTGCCCGACGAGTACGACCGCACCGACTACAAGCGGACGTCGCTCCGCGACCCGCGACCCGCGTTGGCGAGCTCACCCCAGAACCAATGCGGGCAGAAGGGCGCGGCCCTCGACCTCGCCTGGGGCCGCACCACCGGGTCGGACGACATCCTCATCGCCGTGCTCGACTCGGGCATCGAGTGGCGCAACGCACGGGCCATGGCCGACCTCGCCACCAAGGCGCACGTCAATCTCGGCGAAGCGCAGCCACCGTGCATCGCCGACACCCCCGACGGTGACTGCAACGGCGACGGCGTGTTCGACATCACCGACTTCGGGCCCATCGCCGATCGCAACGGCAACGGCCTCGCCGACCCCGAGGACCTCATCTCGGATCCCGCGTTCTCGAACGGCGTCGACGACGACGGCAACGGGTACGTCGACGACATCTCCGGATGGGATTTCCTGACCGGCGACAACAACCCGTTCGACACCGTCTCCTACGGGCACGGCACGGGTGAGGCGACCGACTCCACCGCAGCCGCGAACGGCACGGGCGACGTCGGGAGCTGTCCGCAGTGCCGGTTCCTGCCCGTCCGGGTCAGCGACTCGTTCATCGCCGACGGCGGCCGGTTCGCGGCAGGGGTGCTGTTCGGCCTCGACCAGGGCGCCGACGTGATCCAGGAGGCGCTCGGAGGCCTGAACAACCCGAGGCAGGCCCAAGCCGCCATCGACGCCGCCTACCACCGCGGGGTGGTGGTCGTCGCGTCGATGGCCGACGAGGCCAGCGCGCACCCGAACCTGCCCGGTTCGCTGGAGCGCACCATGACCGTCAACTCGGTCACCGAGAAGAAGAACGACCTCATCGGGCCCGGCACCGTCGAGGGCTACCTGGCCCTCAACGGGTGCACCAACTTCGGAGGGCGAACGTTCGTGTCGGTGTCGTCGAGCTCGTGCTCGTCCGAGGCCACTGGGCAGTCGGCGGGCATGATCGGCCTCGTCGAGGGCTACGCCCGCGAGCTCGGCGTCGCCCCGAACCCCGCCCTCGTCGGTCTCGGCGGGGCGGCGGCGGGCGACGTGCTCACCGCCAACGAGGTCATGCAACTGGTGCGGTCCAGCGCCGACGACATCGACTTCTCCACACCGAACGGCGTCGACCCGGCCAACAACTTCGGCATGTCGAACGGCAGTCCGCTGCTCGACACGGTTCGCTACCCCACCCGACCGGGTTGGGACGAGATCCACGGCTACGGCCGCTTCAACGCCTACGAGCTGCTGCGCGCCGTCGAGGCCGAGGCCATCCCGCCCGAAGCGATGATCGACGGGCCCTCGTGGTTCGACGTCCTCCCCGCATCGGGAACGGTCGCGGTCTCCGGCACCGTCGCCGCCGAGCGGGCCGACTCCTACGACTACGAGGTGCAGTGGGCACCCGGCGTGCAGGGGCCCGAGTACCCGGGCACCGACACCTGGACGGTGATTGGCGGCCAGGACGGACTGACGGCGCCGATGTCGGGCACGCTCGCCTCGCTCGACCTCGCGTCGGTGGCGGCGGCGCTGCCCGACGGCGCCACCGGCGCGCCCGTCGACCCGGCCGACGCGGACCGTCCCGACGAGGAGCGGTTCTCGGTGCGGCTCCGCGTCGTGGTCACCGCCCACGGCGGGCCGGGCGACGGCCTCCGCGGCGAGATGCAGAAGCAGGTGTTCGTCCACGACGACCCCGACCTGCGACCCGGATACCCCCAGCGCATCGACGGGGTCGGCGCCGCGAGCCCCAGCTTCGTCGACGTCGACGGTGACGGCATTGACGAGCTGGTGCTCGGCACCGACGACGGTTGGATCCACGCGTGGCGGCCGGACGGTTCCGAGCTGCCCGGCTTCCCGATCGGCACGGCGGTGTCGCCGTGGTGGCCGTCGGGTTCGGCCTCGGCGATCGCCGACGGCATCGAACCGCACCAGGGAGCCCTGATGCTCGGAGGCCCCGCCATCGGCGACCTCGACCGCAACGGCACGCGCGAGCTCGTCGCCGCCGACCTCGACGGACGCGTGACCATCTGGTCCACGAGTGGCGTGCGCCTCGTCACCGTCGGCGTGAACCCCGACTACTCCCGCGACGATGCGGCGGCCCAGGACGAGTTCAACCGGACCAAGGCCGGGTTCATGTCGTCGCCGTCGCTCGGCGATCTCGACGGTGATGGTGATCTGGAGATCGTGGCGGCCGCTCTCGACCGTCATGTCTACGCCTGGCACCACGACGGAACGCCCGTGGCCGGCTTCCCCGTGCTCGTCGTGGATCCGGCCAAGGTCGCGTCGGGGGACCCCGTCCCCCATCGGGTCACCTGCGCGGCCGGATCCGGGGTCGCCGACGGTGGCGAGCGCCTCGCCACCCCGACGCTCGCCGACCTCGACGGCGACGGCCGGCCCGAGATCGTCGTCGGCGGCCAGGAGCAGTACGAGGAGGTGCCGAACATCGGCGACGGCGCCGCCGCGCTCGCGTTGCTCGGCGCCACCGGTTCGGCCGGCAACAGCCGGGTCTACGCCATCTCGCCCGACGGAGCGGGCGCCACCGTGTCGCCGTCCTCGCCGACGCATCCGAACGCCCAGGCGTTCCTCCCCGGCTGGCCGGTCGCCGTGGCCCAGGCGTCGCTCAACCTGCTCCCCACCATCGGCGACGGCGTGGCCATGCCTGCGGCGGTCGGCGAGGTCAACGCCGCCAACCCGGGGCCCGAGGTGGTCGTGGCCTCGTCCGCCGGGCCTGTCTACGTGCTCGACGCCGCCGGCAACAGCGTCTACGGCTCGACACCGGCAGGCGACCTGCCGCTGTTCTGGAGCGCCGGCCTCGGCCTCGAGGACGCCGACCAGTTCGGTTCGGCGCGCAACAGCAACGACCTCGCCGCCTCGTTCGTCGGCTTCGGCGGCCTCAGCATCGGCGACCTCACCGGCGACGGAGTCGCCGACGTCACCGCGCCGACCGCCGGTCTGACCCGCTTGATCGACCTCCTCCTGCCGGACCAGCAGCTCCCCAGCGACGATCAGCTCTCGATGTGGGACGGCAGCACCCGGATGCCGCTCGTCGGGTCGCCCCAGGCGGTGGCCGACCTCGCCTTCTTCGTGCAGCCGGCCGTCGCCGATCTCGACGGCGACGGGAACCTCGAGACGGTCGCGGGCAACAGCACCTACACGCTGTCGGCGTTCTCGGCGTCGGGCGCCGCGCCCGACGGCTGGCCCAAGCTCACCGGTGGCTGGACCGTGGGCACCCCGGCGATCGGTGACTGGGACGGCGACGGCGCGCTCGATGTCGCCACCCCCCGGCGCGACGGCGTGCTGCTCGTGTGGTCGGCGGCACCCGGTTCGGCGACGGACGGGGCCGGCGTGGCGTGGGCCGGGTGGGGGTGCGACTCGTACCACTCGGGCTCGTGCGTCGACACCGCCGCCGCGCCTCTCGAACCGGTCGACCCCGTCGAACCGACCACCACCACGACGGCGCCCTCCGAGACCACCTCCACCACCGGCGCCGTCCCCCCGCCACCCGCCGACGACGCATCTGGACCCTCGACCGGCGCCGGCGCCGACGCCGCCGCCGATGCCTACGGCTCGGGCTCGGGCACGGACTCGGGCGCCGACTCGTCGCGCTCGTCGACGGGCTCACTCCCGGTCACCGGAGCCACGATCGGTCTGCTCGCCGCCGTCGGCGTCGCGCTCGTCCTCGCCGGACGCGCCCTCCTCGCCGCCCGCCGCCGCCCCTGACCCCTCACCCGATCTCTCACCGACAAGACCCCAACATGCGTCGCGCCACCGCGCCCCGCACCGCGGGGCGGCGCACGAACGGGTTGCTGCCCCGACCCCGCACCCCCTCGAACCTCGCAAAACCCCCCAACCTGCGTGGCGCCACCGCGCCCCGCGCCGCGGTGCGACGCACGAACGGGAGGGGTGACGTGGACGCGGGTCAGGCGGGGGCGGGGCGGCGGCCGGCGAGCAGGGCCATGCCCCGCCAACGCCACCGGCAGTCGACCTGATCGAGTCCCGCTGCTCGCATCCAGGCCAGCTGGGGTTCGACCTCGGCGAGCCGATCGGCGGGGTCGTCGGCGTCGCGGCCGATGGCGGTGAGGAACTCGGCGTGCAGCTCCGGCGTGGCCGACTGCACGATCTCGAGGTTGGCGAAGAGACCGCCCGGCGTGAGCGACGCGGCGACCTCGCCGAAGAGGGCCTGCTTGCGGTCGTCCTCCAGGTGGTGGATGGCGAAGCCGGAGACGATCAGGTCGAACGCACCCAACGGCTCGATCGGCGTCGCCAGATCCCACGAACGGATCTCGACCCGGGGATCGTCGACGAAGCGCTGGCGGGCGCGGTCGAGCATCGGCGGCGAGCGGTCGACGGCGACGACCGACGACGCGGACGGTCGGGCCTCGAGCACGAGCGCGCACAGTCGACCGTCGCCACACCCCAGGTCGAGGACCCGGACCGGAGACGCGGGAAGGATCTCCGCCAGAACGGCTTCACCCGCCAGCCGGGGTGGGAGGCGATCGATGCGCTCCAGGTACCAGCCAACCTGCTCGGGGTCGTGCCAGCCTGCCGTGGGGGTGGCGGCGACGCCGCCCACGATCCCCGATCGTCCGATTGCATCCATGCGCCATGGTCGCGCGTTGGGACGCCCGGGTGGGGCGGAGCTCATCGCCGCTAGCGCTCGCCACCGACCCTCACCGCCAGCGCTCGCCGCCGATGGTCGCCGCCAGCGCTCACTGCGAGCCGAGGCTGCTCGTCGACGCGGCTCGTCGTCGCAGTCGTCGCGGCTCGTCGCCGCCAGCGCTCACCGCGAGCCGAGGCTGCTCGTCGACGCGGCTAGTCGTCGCAGTCGTCGCAACCGGCGGCGCAGCTGCAGAACAGCACCTGGTCCTCGTCGAGGGCGAGGATGGTGGCGACCACACCGCGTCGGCGAACCCGCGGGCGGATCCTGCGGGCACTCGTCGGTCGGGTCCTGACCCCCATCGCTTCCTCCCCTGTCATCCCCGAACCGTGGACGGCGGGCGACCCCGTGAATGTAACCGGTTCCATCATCTCGATGCCGAATCTGGCTGACGATCCGTCACCGGTCCCACCCCGCCTGCTGGCCCGGGGCCACGATGCGGCTTCACGGACTGGTGGCGGCACGGCAGGAGAGCTCGAACCACACGGTCTTGCCCGTCGGGGTCACGTCGACGCCCCACCGCTCGGCGATGGCGTCGACGATGAGCAGGCCGCGGCCGGTGACGGCATCCGCCGGCGGGACCTGGGCAACCGGGAGGTCGGAACTTCCGTCGGTGACCTCCACCCGCACGATCGATCCGTCGCACCCGAGCGCGACGGTGAACGGTGTTCCTGCGTGACGGACCGCGTTGGAGGCGAGCTCCGAGACGAGCAGGGTCACCTCGTCGGCCCAGCAGGTGTTGGGCAGGGATTCATCCACGAAGTGGCGCGCCCGGGGCACGCTCTCCGTCGTCGGCGGGAGGGTAATGGTGCCGCGGGCGGCGTGCGGCTCGATCTCGGAGGTCACGATCGTCCGACGTTCATCCACGTGCCGCCCCTGTCGCGTCCCATCGACGGCGCCAGGGCCGGTCGCTCACGCGTCGCGAGGTCGACGATGCCTGGCTGCCCACGAGCCCGCTCCTCGAGAACCCGCTCCTCGAGAACCCGCTCGTGGAGAGGCCGCTCATCGAGCTCGCCCAACGCCCGCTCATGGCGCTCGGGTCGGCGTGGACACGGCGTGATCGGCCACCGACCGAGGCGCTCCCGGCGTGGAGCGTCGGCATCGCACGAAGGCGCGTAGCGGTTCCGAATGCAGCGGTCACGGTTCTCCCGGGTCGAATGGCTCTGACTTCGTACCCCGTGGCGGCTCCGTCAGACGCGTCCGCCGAGGGCGACAGCGTACCGGCCCACGCGCACCCACCGGGGCTCGTGCGCAGCACCGTGCCGCACTCTGGCTTCGCGGACCATCGACACGCAGAGCCGGTCAGCGCGCGTCGGCCCACAACGCGTCGGCCAACCCCGACGCCCGGGCGACCGGGCGGGTCACCGCGGCGCGGATCGACGATTCGGCCGCAACCAGCGTGAGGTGGGTCCGGGCCCGGGTGACGGCGGTGTAGAGGAGCTCACGGGTGAGCACGGGCGAGGTGGGCTGGGGCAGCACGACCACGACCGAGCCGAACTGCGAGCCCTGCGCCTTGTGGATGGTGATGGCGTAGAGCGAGTCGACCGCCGCGAGGCGGGTGGGGCGCACGTCGAGGATCTCACCCCGGCGGTCGAACACCGCCCGGAGCTGTCCCCCGCCGCCATCGATCACGACACCGGTGTCGCCGTTGAACACCCCGAGCGTGTAGTCGTTCTCGGTGACGAGCAACGGGCGGCCCGGGTACCAGGGCCCGACCGCGTACCCGGGGATCGCGGCGCGGAGCCACCGCTCGATCTCGAAGCGCCACCTCGATGCGCCCCAGGGCCCACGCCGGTGGGCGCACAGGACCTGCACCGATCCGAGCGCGTCGAGCGCCGACTGGCCGTCTCCCCGGCGCGCGGCCTCGACCACCGAGGTCGCGGCCTCGAGCACCGCCGACCGGATGGCGCGGAGGTCGTCAGGCGAGGCGGGCAGGTCGGGGGCGGTCTCGTGCCAGGTGAGGTCGTCGGTGGAGCGCCGCAGCACCGCCACCACCGCATCGGGATCTCCCGAGTCGATCGCATCGGCGAGCTCGGCGATCGCTCCGCCGTAGCGGTGGACCCGGTGCAGGACGACGATGCTGTCGCCGATGGAGGTCCCGGTTCCCTCCGGGTCATCGGACGCACCATCCGGGCCACGATCGTCCCCGACGCCGAGCGCGGACGACCGACCCGACGACCCGGCCGGACCCGACAACTCGACCGGGCCTGGCGCGTCCACCGGACCCGACGGCACCGCCACGCCCGTGACGGCTTCGATCTCGGCCCGCGCCGCCCGCCCGAGGCGCAGCCCGTCCTGGGCCGGTCCGACGATGTCGCCGAGCACGGCGCCGGCCTCGACCGAGGCGAGCTGGCGGGGATCGCCGACGAGCACCAGACGGGCATCGGGCCGGACGGCGTCGAGCAACTTGGCCATGAGCGACAGGGACACCATCGAGCTCTCGTCGACGATCACGACGGTGTGCGGAAGGGGGTTGGCCCGGTGGTGGCGGAACCGGCTGCGGTTGCCGGGCTGGAACCCCAACATCCGGTGGATGGTGGACGACCTGGTGGCGGCCAGCGCCGCCCGAACGGCGTCGGTGGTGTCGAGGGTCGCGCCCTCGGAGTGCACCGCCTCCTCCATGCGGATGGCGGCCTTGCCGGTGGGGGCCACGAGGGCGATGCGGGGCCGGGGCGCGCCCACGACCTCGGCCTGCTCGTGGAGCAGCGCCACGATGCGGGCGACCGTCGTGGTCTTGCCCGTGCCCGGGCCGCCCGCGACCACGCTGAAGCGGCGGAGCACCGCCGTCGCCGCCGCGATGCGCTGCAGGTGATCGTCGAGCGCGGGGTCCGGCGCCGCGTCGCCCTCGACGACATCGTCTGCGGCGGTCCCGGCGACCCCGGTGGGTTCGGCGACCCCGGCAGGCCCGACGACCCCGGCAGGCCCGGTGGGCGTGGCCGCGGCGACCGGCAGGAACAGGCGTCGGAGCCCGTCGGCCAGGCACGCGCGGTCGACGACGGGCGCCGGCGTCGTGAGCCGGGCCGACAGGTCGGCGACGATGGCCCGCTCGTGGCGCCAGTAGCGATCGAGGTACAGACACGAGCCCATGAGGCGCGCCGGGCGATCGTCGGGGCCGTCGACCCCGACCGCGACGAGCGGGCTGGCACCCACGAGGTCCACCCAACCGCCGGGTTCGGGCCAGTCCAGCTCCAAGGCGTCGAGGTCGACCTGTTCGTCGTCGGGCGTCACCGTGGCGGCGACGTCGGCGAGGTCGACGAACACGTGGCCGAGCCGGACGGCGCGCACGGCCAGGGCGAGTGCCAGCACCACCTCGGTGCGCTGGCCGCCGACGAGGTCGGCCAGCGCGAGCGACGTGCGGACGTCGGCGCTGCTCAACACGGTGGCGTCGCCGAGTCGGCGCACCACGCCGTCGCCGACCGCGGGGCGGCGGCCGTCGTGCAGATCGACCTCGGAGGTGGTGGTGGTCACGGTGCGCCCCGATCGAGCACGTCGGACAGATCGGTGACGAACGCGGACGGCGGACGCCACGAGAAGACCCCGCACGGCTGCTCGTCGACGACGGGGACGGTGGCGCCGGTCATGCCCCGGAGGAACAGGTAGGCGACACCGCCCAGATGGCGGTCGGGGTCGTAGTCGGGCAGACGCCAGCGGAGGTAGCGGTGCAGGCCGACCGCGTAGAGCGCCGCCTGCAACGGGTAGTGGGCATCGGCCATGGCCTCGGCCAGCGCCTCGGGCCGGTAGTGCCGGACGCGAAGCTCCTCGTCGGCCGGCGCCAGGACGTTGGTCTTGTAGTCGACCACGAGGTGGCGCTCCCCGACCCGTGCAACGAGGTCGATGCTGCCGGTGAGGAACCCCCGCACCGCCGTCGCCAGCAGCGGGTCGCGCAGACGCTCGTGGTACCCGGCGAGCGGGCCGTCGGCCGGGAGCGTGGCGAACACGTCGGCGATCGAGGCCATGGACAGGAGCCGACCGTTCGGCGTGTCGCCGCCGGCGAGGGGCACGTCGAAGGAGAGCTCGTCGAGGCGGTCGGCGCGCGTGAGGTCGCGCAGCCGGCGTCCGTCGGCGATGGGTCCGAGCGGCGTCTCGATGGCGGCGATCAGCCCGGCGACGAGCGCGTCGACGGGCCCCTCGACGAAGCGGGCTGCGTCGGCGTCGGTCGCCGCCCGGGCGACCTCGGCGCGGAGGTCGGACGCGGCGAAGTCGGTGTGCTCGACGATGTCGTGGACCATGGTGCCGACACGGGACCCGCCGGGCATGGCGCCCAACGGCACGGTGGCGGCGAGCGGGTGATCGGGGTCGAGCAGCTCCCGTCCGCTCGGCCCGGCGACCAGGTCGGGCTCGTCGACCGTGACGTCATCGGGTGTGTCGATCGGTCGCACCGATCCGGGGGCGCCCGCGGCACCCGACCCCGTGCCGTCGGGCAGCGCCCCGTCCGGCGACGCCGTTTCCGACGCGGGTGGCCCGTCGTTCGCCGAGTGGTCGTGGGCGGCGTCGTGCGCGGCCTGGGTGAGACCGCTGTAGGAGGTCCGGGTCCAGCGGCTGTCGAGCTCGCGCTCGAAGCGACGTCGCACCAGCGGATCGACCTGGGGTGAGGCGAGCTCGTAGCGACCGGGCGGCGACGCACCGACATCGATCACCGCGATCGATGCGGCCGCCGGCTCGGCGAGCGACGCGAACGCGCCACGGATCGCCGCTTCGTCGGGGGACCGATCGAGACGGTCGGCCACCGCGCCCTGACCGGGCTGGCGTCCGAGCAGGATCCGCGCCAACGGGGAGCACCGCGAGTCGCCGGCGCTCGCCCACCACACGACCACCCGGTGTCGGGCACGGGTGAGCGCCACGTACAGGAGGCGGAGGTCCTCGTCGTCGCGCTCACGCTGGGCGAGGGCGAGCTGATCTCGGCGGACCCGCCCGTGGCGGCCGACGCCCACGCTGCGCGCCCCGTCACGATCGGGATCGTGGAACACGGGAAGCACGTCGTCCGGGGTCCACGGCGCGTCCCAGAGCGTGGGCAGCAACACGATGGGGAACTCCAGGCCCTTGGCCCCGTGGATGGTGTGGATGGCGACGGCGTCGGCATCGGACTCGAGCCGGCGACGCCGTTCGGTGCGGACGCGGGTGCGTTCCTCGGTGAGCCACGTGACGAGCGCGGCGATCGACACCGGCCGGGCGGGCTGGCTCTGGTCGAGGAGCTCGGCCACGTGGCGCAGATCGGCGAGGAGACGCTCGCCGTCGGCCGCGCCGAGCAGGCGTCCCGAGAGGTTCTCGGTGGTGTCGAGCCGGGCGAGCAGCCCGGTGGCGCCGTGGGTGCGCAGGACGCCGATCCAGTCGTGGAGCCGGTCGTCGACGTGGCCCCAGTCGGCGTCGGAGGCGTCGGCCAGGCGGCTGGCCTCCCACCCGACGAAGGGTCCGATGGCCACGGGGCGGGTGCGAAGCGAGTACGTGGGCTGCTCGAGGGCCTGCAGCAGCTGCAACCACCGGTGGGCGGCCACCGATGCGATGACGTCGTCGCCGGTGTGGGCCACGGCCGGGACCCCGACCGCCCGCAGGGTGTCGCGGACCAGCTCGGCGTCCTTGTGCCGCCGGACGAGCACGGCGAGGTCGCCCGGGGCCACCGGCCGGCCGGGGCCGGGCTCGCCGTGACGGTCGCGTTCGACGATCTCGACCCCGCTGGTGAGGAGGCGGACGGTCTCGGCGGCGAGGTCCTCGGCGATGACCCGGCGGGCGGCGTCCTTCTGGACGTAGCCCTGGCCGGTGGTGGCGACATCGCTGGTGTCGCGATCGAGCACCCGGACGGCGAACGGTCGTCCGCCCTGCGGATCGACGAGCCCCGAGCGCTGCGCTCCCGGTCGTGCCCGGAGGGGGCGGTGGACGATGGTGGGGTCGCCCAGCTGCGCACCGTCGAGCACGCCGTCGATCGCGTCGAGCAGGACCTGGTCGGACCGCCAGCTGATGTCGAGGGTGCGGGTGCGGGCACCACCGGTGGCGGCGAGGTAGGTGTGGATGTCGCCCCCGCGGAACGCGTAGATCGCCTGCTTCGGATCGCCCACCAGCACGAGCCGGGCGGGGGCCTCGCCGAAGGCCTTCTCGAGGACGCGCCACTGGACGGTGTCGGTGTCCTGGAACTCGTCGACGATCGCCATCGTGAACCGGGCCCGGAGCCGGGCGATGACCATGGGTCCGATGACGGGGTCGACGATGCTGTCGTGGAGGCGGGTGAGCAGGTCGTCGTAGGTGATCAGGCGGCCGCGCCGCTTCTGCGCGGCGATGCGCTCGCGGAGCGTGCGGGCGAAGCGTTGGCGCAGGAAGTCGGTGTCGTTGCCGTCCACGCCGGCGATCCGGGCATCGGGGTTCTGCACGACCGCCTCGGCGATGGCCCGGGCGTCGGCGCGCCGGAACAGCGGCGCACCCTCGCCGCCGTGGAAGCGGCGGACGAAGAGATCATCGACGGCGTCGTCGATGATGTCGTCGACGTCCTCGACGATCTCGACGCCCCGGTCGGTGTCGCCGACGACTCCCAGGCTGGCCAGCACCTGCTGGCTGAAGCTGTGGGTGGTGGCGATGGTGGCGGTGTCGAACTCGGAGACCGCTCGCTCGAGCCGGTGACGGCGCGCGGCGACCTCGGCTGCATCGCCACGACGCAGGTGCGCCACGAGCTCGTCGTCCGCATCGATCGCCTGGGACGCATCGGCGGCGAGTGCCCGTGCGGTGTCGCCGAGCCGCCGCCAGATCCGCTCGCGGAGGGTGCCGGTGGCCTTGCGCGTGAACGTGACGACGAGCAGCTGGTCGAGCGGGCGGCCGTGGGCGACCTCGGCGACCACGATCGACGCGACCGTGTGGGTCTTGCCGGTGCCGGCGCTGGCCTCGAGGACGGTGATGCCGTCGGCGATCGGTTCGGTGACGTCGAACGGGCGGGGGTCGTGGGCGGAGGGGGCCGGCCCCCGGGGTGTGTCGGTGGTGGTCATCGAGCGACCTCCGACCCGGCCGGGGCTCCCGAGCGACTGGCGTCGAGGATCGGATCCCACAGACGACGGGCCAGGCGCCCGAACCGGGTGCTCTCCCCCATCGCCCACCCGTCGCCGGCCTCGTCGGCGGTCGGCGGGTCGGCGAGGATGTCGGCGAAGGTCACCCGGCCGCCGAACACCAGGACGTGCTCGGGATCGCTGTCCTCGTGGTCGTACTCGTAGGTGGAGGTCCAGGAGCTGGCCGCGGCGTCGAGCGCATCGGGGTTGTCGCGCACCTGGGTGGCGTAGCGGTGGGAGGTGGCGGTGAACAGCGGGAGCGGTTCGCGCATCCCGCGATCGCGCAGGTCGACGATCACCTCCAGCAGCTCGAGCGCCCGGCGGCGACGGGTGTCGGCGGTGGCGCCGAGCGATGCGAAGGTGACGAGCGCAGGCTTCTTGCCACCCCAACCGACGAGGGTGCAGCCGAGATCGCGCCCCGGGTGGGCGGCGGTCGCCGCCACGAACCTGGTCCAGGCGGCGACCCGGCGCTTGGCGCCCAGTCGGGACACGGTGGTGGGCTGGAGGAGGCCGCCGACCAGATCGGGGACGGCGCCCACCACCTGGCGTCCACCGGGCAGCACGAGGTCGACGTCGAGCG
>JBBSTY010000052.1:0-24438 GCA_038235385.1 Acidimicrobiales bacterium
CCACCCGCGACGCCGCGCACCACCCACCCTTCCTCCACCCTCAGGAGCATCCCGTGCCCACGCCCGACCCGCTCGATCGCATCCGCACCGACCCCGAGCTGATCGACCTCACCTCACGTCCCGGCGCGGCCGGTGGTCGCCGCCCCCTCCGCCACACCCATCGCCGACTGGTCGTGGCGCTGGCGAAGATCCAGGAGGTGCCGGTCCGGCCGTCGACCAGCGACGACCACCCTGGCGGGAACCCCGATGACGGCCCGGTCCGTCACCACCACGGACCGGGCTGATCATCGTCGCTCGGCGGACCGACCGGCTCCGGTGCCGGCGGAGCACAGGATCGGGGTTCGGCGACCGCCGGGTCGACGTGCCCCACCTGGCCCGCAGCATCGGCGCCCCCCCGCCCCGGGTACGACGGGGCGCGGCAGGCACCCTGTCGCCCTTCAGTCGGGTTCGTCGAAGGAGTAGTGGTCGGCCGCGTAGAAGCGGGCGTCCTCGCGCGACCGGACCAGCAGCGGCGTCGCCGAGCGGCCCAGGGATCCGCCGAGCTGCGAGCTCACCGCGTTCCAGTCGATGTGGCGGTGGAAGAGCCAGTCGGCCGGCGACCGGTCGACGATGGTGACCCCCCGCACGGTGATCTTCTTGGCGGTGGGCCACAGGTTGTTGAAGCCCTCGCCGTCGTCCACCCCCACGAACACCCACTGCACGACCGCGTACGGGTCCGAAAGCAGCGCCCCTGGCGTCGCGAACGGTCCCTCGACATCGAACGAGAGGGGATGCAGGTGGTCGCGCAGGCCGTCCACGACGTCGTCGTAGACGGCGCGCACCACCTCCGCCTCCGGTGCGTCCAACGAGGTCGGCCGGTAGACGCTCATCGTGGTGCTCCCTTCGAGCCGTCGCGGGACGACGACCGGGATCGGCGCGGGCGGGACGGGGCCGAGGATCGGCGCGGGGGCACGTACTCGCGCCCGAAGGGCGTGGTACCGCCGTCGGCCTCCGACGGTTGGACGCACACGACGTCGCCGAGGCCGACGTAGGTGGGCCCGAACTCGGGGATGGCCCAGCTCCCGGTGGTGGTGGGGTGGTGATCGGGCAGATCGGGCATCTCGAGGTGGTGCTCGTGGGTCACCACCCACATGCCCTTGGGCGCACCGCGCCACGAGCGCGCCCCGACCGACGGGGGTGGTCCGATCGGCGCACGCACGAGCTCGTCGGTGGTCCAGGTCGTGGGCCGGAACGCGTCCTTGCCGTCGAGCGGGTTCTGCAGCACGGGCTTGCCGGAGCCGGGCGTGGCGAGCAGCGTGGTCACCTGGCCGGTGCCGTGGGACTCGTCCCACCGCCAGGTCACCCACCCCTCGAACCACCGTTGGGGGCACTTCCAGAACAGCTCGATGGGCAGCGTGCGTCGGGGACCCGAGCGAGGGATCTTCTCGCCGTGCTCCAGCCCGAGCGACACCTCGATGGTGCGGACGAGCGTCTGCCGCACGATCTCCTCGACGTCGCCGAAGTACTGCACCCAGAAGCCGGTGATCGGCCAGTTGCGCAGGGTCGTGGTCTCCGCCGCCAGCGCGTCGAGGACCCGGTGCACCTTGCGGGCATCCCGTTCGGTGAGCGAGGTCTTGCCCGCGGCCGTGGCGAACGCCTTGGCGCCGACCCTCGCCTTCACCTGCTTGAGGAACGGGTCTTGACGACGGGCGGGGAGCACCCCGGTGCCCGTCCAGCCGAACCAGTCCGACCGCAGGTGGCCGACCCGCTTCGGTTCGGTCTCGTAGTCGGGGTCCTTGTCGAGGGCCGGCGACTGCAGGAACCCCGTATCGGACACCGGCACCGACGGGTTGCGCAGGAGCGCGAGCACCTGCGCCGAGCGTCCCGGAGCACCGTTCAGGTAGTCCTCGAGCACGCTCAACCACCCACCCTTCTCGAGGTGGTACGGCATTCCCGGCATGGTCACCTCCGACTCATCGGTTGTGATTGATGGTTGGCGCACCTTAGAGCAGGATCCGGCCCGGCGCCGGGGTACCCGGTGCTCGGGTGCTCGGCGCCGTCAGCGATCAGCGATCAGCGATCAGCGATCAGCGATCAGCGATCAGCGATCAGCGATCAGCGATCAGCGATCAGCGATCAGCGATCAGCGATCAGCGATCAGCGATCAGCGATGCGACCACAGCTGGTCGAGCTCGACCGGCCAACCCGGCAGCATCCGGATGCCGCGCCCGAGGGTGGCGTCCACCGCGGGCGCCACCGCGTCGGCGAGCAGCTCGTCGCCGGACAGGGCGGCGATCGTCGCTGCGGCGACCACCGCGGGGAGCCAGTTGAGGGTGAGGGGACGGTCGAGGCGGTGGCGGCGGGTGCGGCACCGCTCGAGCGCGCGGTCGAGACGACCCGTCCCGGCCTCGACGAGGGCCACGAAGGGCCACGGCTCGCGCCCGGTCTCCTCGGCGAGCCTCGCCAGCGCCGCATCGGCGGCGTCGGCGTCGCCGCGGGCGACCGCACCGCACGCCAGGACCGGGAGGGCGATGGCGTGGGCGAACGGGTAGGACGACCGGATGGCCAGGCGTTCGGACTCCTCGGCCAGCACCATGCTGCGGTGCCACTCGCCCTGGGCGCCCGCCATCGCCGCTTCGAGCGCCCGGGTGAGCGTGAGCTCGGACCAGAACCGCAACGGGAGCTGCAGATCGAGGGCGCGGTCGATGGCGCGCCTCGCCTGACGCCGGTCGCCGACGAGGAGCTGACGCAGGGCCAACCGCCCGGCTCCCCAGGAGGCGACCCAGGGATCGCCGGCGGCGAGCGCCCCCTCGACGCTGCGATCGAGCAACCGATCGGCGCGCGTGAGGTCGAGGCTGCCGATGGCGATGAGGCCCTCGGCGAAGTCGACCTCGGCCAGGACCACCGCCAGGTCGTCCTCGTTGGCCAGCCGACGCGCGTCGTCGAGGTGGCGGTGGGCGTCGTCGAGATCGTCCCGGGCGAACGCCTCCTCGGCGAGTTGGGCCGCGCCCCGGGCGCGGAGCAGCGCGCTGTTCGACCCCGTGTCGTGCGCGACGTAGCGGCGGAGCTCCGCGCTCGACGCCAACGGGTCGATCGTGCCGGTGGCGCTGTCGGTGAGCGCCATGGCGATGCGGTGGCGGACGAGCAGCGCCCGGCCCTCGGTGACGGTGTCGCCGGCGGCCTGCGCGTCGGCGACCGCCCGGTCGAGCGCCGGACGAGCGCGCGACTCGTCGTGGTCGCGGAAGTGGGCGGTGCCGGCGAGGAACGTCAGCGGGGTCCCGTCGTCGAGCACGGTGGCGCCGTGCTCGAGCGCGACCCCGGACTGGTGCGCGGCGTCCCCCCACGCGCCGGCACGCACGCTCTGCTCCAGCGCCGCCAGTGCCCACTCGGCGAGCAGGTCGTCGTCGGGCCAGGTGCGCTCGAGCTCCCGCGCCGCGTGGAGCACGTGCACGACCAGCGCAGGTGGTGCCGCGAAGTCGGGATCCAACGCCACGAAGCCGTCGGCATCTATGAGCACCGCCACCAGCCGCCGCAGCAGGTGGGCCCGCCGGGTGAGGGCCAGGCGGTCCATGAGCACACCCCGCAGCCGTGGGTCGGTCCACCGCACCGCGTCGTGATCGAGCCGGACCAGGCCGCGGTCGGACGCCGCGATGAGCGCGTCGACGACCGTGTCGACGCGGCAGTCGAGAGTGGCCGCCACGATGCCGACCACCGTCGCCACCGGTCGGACGGTCTCGGCCAGCGGCGCCAGCACCATGGCGGTGAGGATGTCGATCTCCGCGGCGTCGAGGAGATCGAGCCGGTCGAGCACCGAGCTGAGGATGTCGGCGGGCGCTCCGGCATCGGGCTCGGAGCCGAGGGCGACGTCGACGGCGCCCGCTCGCGCCCGCACCGCGCCGGAGGCGACCCATCGATCGAGGATGCCGAGGAGCACCAGCGGGTTGCCGTCGCTCGAGGTGAGCAGGCGCCGGACCATGGCGCTGGTGGGGTGCAGGCCGGTCATCGCGTGCAGCAGGGCGGCGGTGCCCGACTCGGTGAGCGGCGCCAGCTCGATGCGGTCGGCGAAACCGACCCGCCCGATCCGATCGAGCGTGGCGTGCCCCGGCACGGCGCCGTCGAGGCGACGGTGGGTGCCGACCACGAGGAGGGACAGATCGCCGACCGCAGCACGGGTCTCGGCCTCGGCGAGGAACAGGTCGAGGGCGGTTGCCGTGTCCGAGTCGGCCCAGTGGAGGTCTTCGAGCACCAGCACCGTGAACGATCCAGCCAGCGCGTCGAGAAGGGCCCGCACGAGCGTGGTGGTGGCGCTCGTGGGGTCGCGGTCGACGACGAGCTCGCCGAGATCGGCGGGGTCCGGGGCACCCCGCGCGCCCGATGTCGGTCCGAGGGCCTGGACCCCGAGCGCGGACGCGAGGGACCCGAAGGGTCCGAGCGCGGTGCGGAACTCGGGGATGCACCGACCGGTGAGCACCCGGGCGCCCGCGCCGCGGGCGCTGGTCACGGCGATGTCGACCATCCGGGTCTTGCCGATGCCGGCCTCGCCGCTGAAGAGCACCATGGCCGGCCGGCCCGACGCGGCCTGGTCGAGCGCGGCGCGCATCCGCCCGCGCGCATCCTCGCGCTCGACGAGCGGGGCGACGGCCAACGACGTGGCCGTCAGCGAGCGCCACGGCGACGACTCGCGACCCACGGGCTCGTCGTCGCCCGGCGGACGTCCCGGAGGGGGGCCGGGCGGCGAGGCCGCGGTCGCCCGACCGGGCACCGGCGCGACGACGGCGGGTCCGGCCGCGACCTCGCCGGCGATCACGGCCCGTTCCAGATCGGCCAGCCGCGCCGAGGGCTCGAGACCGGTCTCGTCGATGAAGCGGGCGCGGACGTCCTGGTAGCAGCGCACCGCCTCGACGGATCGACCGGCGAGCGCGAAGGCCCGGATCCGAGCGGACCAGAAGCCCTCCCGATAGGGATCGATCTCGGTGAGCTCGGCGGTGCTGGCGATCACGTCGTCGATGCGCCCCAACTCGAGCAGGCAGTGGAGCCGCCGCTCGTGAGCGCCCAGCCGGCGCCCCTCCAACCGGACCGCGGCGGGCCGGGCGAACTCCTCGTCGGCGAACTCGGCGAACGCGGCACCGTGCCACAGCGCGAGGGCATCGTCGAGGACGGCGAGCTCGTCTCGGGCGCCGAGGCCGTCGGCCGAGGTGAGCAGGTCCTCGAAGCGATCGGCGTCGCACTCGCCGACATCGAGGTCGAGCAGGTAGCCCGCCGGCACCCGCCGCACGCGGTCGTTGCCGATCGATGTGCGCAGCCGGGACACCTTCGATTGCAGGGAGTTGAGCGCCGTGGCCGGTGGCGCGCCCTGCCAGACGACCTCGCTCAGCAGATCCACCGAGACCGGCGAGCGCCGGTGCACGGCGAGCGCGGCCAACAGGCGGCGCTGCTGCGGCGACCCCGGGATCACCCCGTTGACGCTCAGCGGACCCAACACCGTGCACAGCACCGCCGCTCTGTGTACCACGTCGCCGGCGTGCGGGCCGGACCTCCGACCGGTCGGGCACGGCGGGAACCAGATGCCGGTTCGGGTCGTCCCACGACCACCACGACCCCGAGGAGAACCACCATGACGACCGAACCTGCCCGTCGAACGGCCCGGCCCGCGAGGCTCGCCCTCGCCGCCGCCATCGCCGCCGGGACCGTGCTGCTCGCCGCCGGCTGCGGGGCCGCACCGTCGACGCCCACCGTCAACGTGGATGCCTCCGGACCGGTCGGGACGGGCAACGCCAACGGGGTCACCATCGCCGGCACCGGCGAGGTGGAGGGCAAGCCCGACACCCTCACCATCTCGTTCGGGGTCTCGGTCAAGCGCGACACCGTCGACGCCGCCGTGAACGACAACGCCGCCGTGGCGACCTCGATGCTCCAGGCGCTGATCGAGCAGGGCGTGACCGAGGACGACGTCCAGACCCGCAACTACTCGGTGCAGCCCTCGTTCACCTACACCGAGGGCCAGGCGGTGCCGAACGGCTACCAGGTCGACAACACCGTCACGGTGGCGCTGCGCGATCTCGAGGGAGCGGGTGCCGCCATCGACGCGGTCACCGCCTCGGGTGGCGACGCCGTGCGCGTGCAGGGGGTCTCGTTCTCCCTCGACGACGACAGCGAGGCGATCGCCACCGCCCGCGAGAAGGCGTTCGACGATGCCCGGCTGAAGGCCGAGCAGTACGCGACGCTCAGCGGCAGGCCGCTCGGCGACGTCGAGTCGGTGGCCGAGGTGACCAACTCGGGCCAGGCGGTCTACCAATCGGCGGCGGCCGATTCGGCGTACGCCGAATCCACGCCCATCCGTCCCGGCGAGGTCACGACCTCGGTCAGCATCACCGTGCGGTACCGGTTCGGATGACCGCCGGTGCGGGCCGCCGTCGGCCCCGGAACATCGGGGCCGATCGTCGGGGTTCGGCACTAGGCTGACGACGATGGCTGCGTACAAGACCCCCGAGTACCACCCCGCGTTCGAGGAGTACTGCGAGACGATCTTCGAGCTGGAGGAGGACGCGGTCGACGTCATCCAGGCCCGGATCGCCGAACGCCTCGAGGTGTCGCGCCCCGCCGTCTCGGAGATGATCAAGCGGATGGAGCAGGAGGGGTTGGTGTCGATCGACGGCACCATCAGCCTCACCCCCTACGGCACCCGCCTGGCCGAGACCGTCGTCCGCCGCCACCGCATCGCCGAGGTCTTCCTCACCGAGATCCTCGGGCTGTCGTGGGCCGAGGCCCACAGCGAGGCCGGTCGGTGGGAGCACGTGATCTCCGACCGGGTGGAGAAGGCCATGATCACGCTCCTCGGTGACCCCACCACCTGCCCCCACGGCAACCCCATCCCGGGCTCGAACTACGCGCCGCCCGATGCCGTCACCCTCGACCGCCTCGCCGTCGGCGACCACTTCGTGGTCAGCCGGATCCCCGAGGAGCTCGAGTTCGAGCCCGGCCTGCTCGACTACCTCGAGACGGCGTCGCTCGTCCCGGGGAGCAACGGCACCGTCACCGCCGCCTCACCCGACGGCACCACCACCGTCGAGATCGCCGGCCAGCACGTCGGCATCGGCCAGTTCGCCAGCGAGCGCATCCTCGTCACCACCTGACCGGGGCGACCGACCACCGACGCTCCACCAACCGCACGCCGCGAGGGCCACGAGGGCGGCGACCCACGCCCACGACAGGGCGCGGTCCGCCAGCAGGTTGCGCTGGCCGTCGGGCAGGATCACCTGCCACGCCCGCAGCACCGGGTCGGCACTCGACGCGAAGTCGATCACCAGCGCCCGGCGCCCGGTGAGGACCTCGACCAGGAGCCAGGCCCACGCGAGCACACCGGCGGCGGCGGCCACGATCGCCGATGCCCGCCACACCGCCCAGCACCGCCGAGCGGCGCGGTCGTCGGCGGTCGCCCCCGAACGCACCCGGTCGAGGAACCAGGCCACCGCCAGCACCATCGTCGGCACCACGACCACCACCTGACGACCGGGCCACCACCAGCCGTGCATGGTGAGCGCCACGAAGGTGGCGTTGAGCCACCCTGCGGCGAGGGGCAACGCCAGCGCCGACGATCCGGTCGGGCGGCGACGAGCGAGCGCGGCGAACGCCGGAACGGCGACGAGGAACAGGGGCGCCCACGTGGCCAGCCCGAACTCGCGGTCGACCAGCAGGTTCACCAGCCGGACGGTGCGGCTGGCGTAGTCCGGCGACACCCCGATGACGGTGAGCTCACCGCCGACGAACTGGTCGCCCGCGGCGTACGCGGTCCACCCCGAGTACACGAGCTGGTGCACCACACCGAACAGCACCAGATCCACGACGAGCACGACGGCCACCGCCGCCACCGCCCGCCGGGACCGTGCCGCGCGGCCCCAGGACCAGGCGACGACCACCGCCAGCGCGGCGACGACCGGCGCGTACTTGAGCGCCAGCCACGGCAGCGCGGCGAGGGCGACGGCGGCGACGGCGACGCGTCCTCGGGTGGGCGGCGCGGTGACGGCTCCGATCGCCAGGGTGACCGCCAGGGCGGCGGCGAGCTCGGGGTACACCTGGGTGCCGTAGACCACGAGCGGCGAGGCGGCGGCGAACGCGCCCACCACCGCCGTCGCGACCGCGGGTGTGATTCGGTAGCGCCGGATCGCCACCCACAGCATCGCCGCGGCGAGCGCACCGGCCATCAGCGCGATCGCGAGCTTGGCCGCCAGCCATCCGCCGACGGCCACCGGCCCGGCGAGCAGCAGCGGGAGGAGCGGGTCGTGGGGGCTGATGCGGCTCCCGTCGGGAAGGCGCCGGGTCTGCTCGGGGAGGACCTGCTCGTGGAACGGCACGAAGGCGCCCTCCCGGAGCTGGTCGGCGATGTCGAGATCACCATCGGACCCCAGGCTGATCGCGCTCAGCAGGTACTGGGGCTCGTCGGCGGTGGTGCGCGACCCGTAGGTCGCACGGGCGAACGCCCCGACCGACGTCCACGCGGCGACGACCACCCCCACGACGACGAGCAGACGAACCATGGACCGCCGATCGAGGTCCGGTCCGCGGCGGCAACCCGCCGTCGACCGGTTCCGCGCACCCGTCGACCCCGCGTGCACCGGTTCGGGCGGCGCCACCGTCGGGTCGGGACCCTCCATCAGTCGAACCGCTCGGCGCGACGGATCACGAGGAGCCAGGTGAGCACGCCCGAGACGGCGACGAGCACGAGCGACGCCAACCCCATCTTGGCCAGGTAGAGCGATTCGTTCGCGCTCCAGATGACCGTCGCGAGGGTCGAGAAGTTGGGCGGCGCGAGCAGCAGGGTGGCCGGCAGCTCCTTCATCACCGACAGCAGGACCAGACCGGCGCCGGCGAGCAGGCCGGGTCGCATGAGGGGCACCTCGATGGTCGCCAGCCGTCGGATCCGACCGGCGCCGAGCATGCGCGCCGCGTCGTCGAACCTCAGCGGCACCGCGCCGACGGCCACCTGCCCGGCCCGCATGGCCTGGGCGCCGAAGTGCACGACGTAGGCGACGATCAGCACCGGGATCGTCTGGTAGAGCGCGGTGAAGCCGGCGATGTTCAGGACCCAGAACACCAGCGAGAGCGCCACCACGAGTCCGGGAAGCGCGAAGCCCGCCACCACGACGGCGTTGACCGCTCCGCCGACCCGCGTGCGGTAGCGGGTGGTGAGGTACGCGACCGGCATCACCACGGCGACGGCGACCAGCGAGGCGATCAGGCTCACGACGACGGTGTTGACGGTCGGACCGACCAGCGAGGCCGGGCCGTTGGTGATGGCCAACGACCCGGTGCGCTGACCCCCGGCGAGCAGCCCCCGCACGGCCCACACCGCCAGGACCGTGAGCGGGCCCAGCAGCGCGTTGAACAGGACGAACGCGGTGAACGCTGCCGCGGGCCAGCGCCAACGACCGAGCGGGACGTGGAGCGCTCGGCGGGCGCGCACCGCGTCGGTGCGGGCCCGGCGCCGGCCGGCCGAGCGCTCGAGCACGACGGTGACCAGCGCGACCGCCGCGAGCAGCAGGGCGAGCGGCAACCAGGTGGTCGGGACGAGCCTGGACCGGTAGATCTCGGTGGTGAGCGTGGCGTAGCGCATGATCGACACCGCCCCGAAGTCACTGATCGTGTAGAGGAAGACCAGGAGCGTCCCGGCCCAGATCGCCGTGCTCGCCTGGGGCAGCACCACCGTACGGAACACCGCCGCCGGGCCGCGGCCGAGCAGCCGGGCGCTCTCCTCGAGCTGGGGCGGCAGCGACGCGAAGCGCGCCGCGGTCGGGAGGTAGACGTACGGGTAGGTGAACAGCGTCAGGACCAGCCACGCCCCCACGAAGCCGTCGATCTCGGGCAGTCGATCGATGCCCAGCGGCTCGGCGATCGAGGCCACCAGTCCGCCCGGCGCGATCCCTGCCCGCAGCGCGGCGGCGCCGACGAACGACGGGATCACGAGCGGGAGCGGCGCCAGCAGGCGCCACACGCGGCGGCCGGGAACGTCGGAGCGGGTGGTGAGCCACGCAAGACCGGCGCCCACGCCGGTGCTGGTGACGCAGACCGCCACGCCGAGTCCGAGGCTGCGCGCCAGCGGCCCGTAGGTGCCGGCCGAGGTGAGGGCGGCGACGAGCTCGGCGCCGAGGCCGAGGTTGCGGACCACCAGGTAGAGCGTCGGCGCGGCGAAGAGCGCGGCGATCACGACCCCGGCGGCGACGAGGCTCCGGGGTGCGCGGTGACCGGCCCGGCCCGTCCGGGGCCGCCGCGCGTCGACGGGAGCCGTCAGGTCGCGCTCGATCGTCGCGGCCATGGCGGGGTCAGGCGAGACCGGCGGCGGCGATCATCTCGATCGTCTTCTCGAAGCCCCCGCCGAGCTCGTCGAAGTCGACCCGATCGGTGCGCAGCGAGTCGAGCGGGGGAAGGCTGGCCTCGATCGGAACCGACGGGAGGACCGGGTACTCGTCGGTCTCGGTGGCGAAGTAGGTCTGGGACTCCTCGGTGAGCAGGAAGTCGACGAGCTGCTGGGCCTCGGCGGCGTGCTTCGACGTCGCCAGCACGGTGGCCGAGGACACGATGAGCAGCGAACCGGGGTCGCCGTCGGGGAAGAAGTGGTTGACCGACGGGAGGTCGGGGTTCTCCTCGAGGGCGCGGACGTTGTAGTAGTGGTTGACCAGGCCCATGTCGACCTCGCCCCGACCGACCGCCTCGACGATGGCGTTGTTGTTGGCGTAGGTCCTGGCCCCGTTGTCGGCCATGCCCTGGAGCCAGGCGGCGGTCTCGTCGTCGCCGATCTCGACCCGCAGCGCGGTGACGAAGTCCTGGAACGACCCGTTGGCCGGCGCCAACGCCACCCGTCCGGCGTAGGCCGGATCGGTGAGATCGGTGACCGCGGCCGGCAGCTCGTCCTGGCGGACGGTGTCCTTGTTGTAGACGAGCACGCGGACGCGGCCCGAGAGGCCGATCCAGGTGCCGTCGGCGGATCGGAGATCGGGCGCCACCTTGTCGAGGGTGGCCTGGGGCAGGGTGGCGAGACGCCCCTCCCCGGCGAGGAAGCTGGTGGCGCCGGGGTTCTGCGAGATGAACACATCGGCCGGGCTGGCGTCGCCCTCCTGGGCGATGACCTGGGCCAGCTCGGGCGAATCGCCCGCCTTGAAGTCGACGTCGATGCCCGTCTCCGCCGAGAACCGCTCGAGCAGGGGCTGGATGAGCTCGGCGCTGCGCCCCGAGTAGACGGTGAGGGTGGTGGCGTCGGAGCTCGACGTGCAGCCGGCCAAGCCCATCGTGAGCACGGCCAACGCCACCAGGGCCAGGGCGGGGACCGCGAACGACCGTCGGGCCCGGGGCGCGGACGCATCGGAAGAGGGCGAGGGGCGCATCGACATCGAACGAGCCTACTCAACTTCTCGCCTCATGGAAAGATGGCCTAACGTCACATGCACGGGACACCGACGATCCCGATCGGCCGATGGCCCCCGCTCATGACCTCTCGACTCCTCGCCCGGTTCGGGCTCCACCGCATCCCGCACTCGGTCTCGTTCGCCATCGGCGTGATCTCGGTGGCGGTCGCCGCCGTCCTGCTGGCCCGGGCGATCGACACCGGCGACCTGATCACCAGCGCCGACGCCATGGTCGGCGCGCCGCTGTCGGTGCTCATCGCCCTGGTCGCGTTCGGATCGGCGTTCGTCGTGCGCGCCGGGCTGTGGGTGCGGGTCCTGCCCGGCCTCGCCTTCCGGCACGCCCTGGCCGGCATCAACCTGGCGCTCGGTGCCAACCACGTCCTGCCGCTCCGGCTGGGCGAACCCATGCGCATCGTCAGCGTCGTCCGCCGGACCGACACCTCGTTCGAGGCGGCGACCGCGTCGACCGTGGCGCTGCGAGCCGCCGACATCGCGTCGGTGGCGGTGATCGGCGTGGTGCTCGGGCCAACGCTGTTCGCCCGCCTCATCGGCCCGTGGGGCATCGCCGTCTTCGCGGTGATCGTGCTCCTCGGAGCGGGTGCCGTGGTGTGGTTGCGTCGCGTGGCCCGCCGCACCGACAGCCCGGCGACCGCCCCCCGTGCCATCCGACTGCCCGGCCCCGTCGTGGCGCTCGGATCCATGGCCGCCTGGCTGCTCGAGGCGGTGCTCGTGTGGCAGTGCGCGCACTTCGCCGGCCTCGACGTGTCCTACACCGACGCCATCCTGGTCACCACCGTCGCCGTCGCCGCCCAGACCTTCGCCATCGCGCCGAGCGGCCTGGGCACCTACGAGGCGGCGTCGGTCGCGGCGTACGCGGCGCTCGGTTTCGACCCCGGCCCCGCCCTCGCGGCCGCCCTCACCGCCCATGCCCTCAAGACCCTGTACTCGCTCGTCGCCGGCGGGGTGGCGGTGTTCCGCCCGGCACCCAGCCTGCTCGGCCACCTCCGGCTCCCGAGCACCAACGCCGCGGTCATCGCATCGAGCACGGCGTCGGGGGCGGTCGCCACCCCGATGGCGAACGCCATCTCGCCTGCGTCCTCGGCGACGATCGCGGGCTCGACGTCGACGACGAGCACGGCCGCCGCGCCTCGCACGTCGACCGCCGTGCCCTCGACGTCTCCGGCGCCCTCGAGGTCGACCGGTGCCACGACCGACCGCGACACGTCGCTCGGCGCACGCGCCGACACCGGCACCCACACCGACGCCCGCACCCACACCGACACCGAGACCGGCACCCACACCGGCTCCCACACCGACACCGAAACCGGCATCGACGTCGGCCCCGTTCCGCCCGACGGCACCGATCAGCGTGACCCCGATGGCACACCGCTCGCCCCGCTCGCCGCGCTCGCCCCGATCGTCCTGTTCCTCCCCTCGCACGACGAGGAGGCCTCGGTGGCCGGTGTCGTGCGACGCGTGCCCGCCGCGGTGCTCGGGCACCCGGTCGAGTGCCTGGTGATCGACGACGGGTCGAGTGACGCCACCGCCGAACGGGCGACCGCCGCCGGGGCCACCGTCGTCTCGCTGGGCGCCAACCACGGGCTCGGTGCGGCCGTGCGTCGTGGACTTCGCGAGGGCAGCGATCGAGGGGCCGCCGCGGTGGTTTTCTGCGACGCCGACGGCGAGTACGCCCCCGAGGAGCTCGCTCGCATGGTGGAGCCGATCCTCGCAGGCGAGGCCGACTACGTGATCGGCTCGCGCTTCGCCGGGACGATCGAGCACATGCACCCGCACCGCCGGTTCGGC
Source organism: Acidimicrobiales bacterium (assembly GCA_038235385.1). GTDB lineage: Bacteria > Actinomycetota > Acidimicrobiia > Acidimicrobiales > Acidimicrobilacustridaceae > JBBSTY01. The sequence continues at coordinate 13,182 of JBBSTY010000052.1, forward strand.
AACGTCGTGCTCACCAAGGCCCTGTCGTTCGTGGCTCGTCGACGCCTCAGCGACGGTCAGAGCGGCTACCGCGCGCTGTCATCCCGCGCCGCCGCCGACGCCGAGATCGTCCACGACTTCAACTACGCCCAGGTCCTCACGCTCGACCTGCTGGCCAAGGGCTTCCGCTACACGGAGGTGCCCATCACCTACCGCTTCCGCACCGAGGGCCGCTCGTTCATCCGCCTCGGCCGCTACCTCCGCTCGGTCACCCCCGCCGTCTACCGCGAGCTCAACGGCGCGCCAGCGGTCGCGACCCGCTGATCCGGCACCCCGCCCGGGGCGGACGCTCTTCCTGGGCGGTCGAGCGCACCCCGTCGTGGGCAACACCTCGCGGATCAGGCGTGCGAGCATGGGTCATGACCCCGGAGCGATGGCCCACCGACGACGTGGACCGCGGCCAGCCGTGGCAGACCCAGTACGCCGAGCGTGTGTCCCGCTCGATCAACGGCGGCTCGCCCCACGTCCGTCGTCAGCTGCGGCTCCTGGCGTGGTTCCTCGGCGGATCCGCCATCGCGCTCGCGGCGTTCATCGCCGCCCCGGTCGCGTGGGGCGCGGTGTTCGGCTGACGAACGCTCAGCGAGTCAGTCCTCCACCACGTGGGAGGCGAAGCGGCCGCGGGCGGCGGACCACGCCGCTCGGTCGAACGAGCCGTCGGTGCCGAGCGCGTCGCCCGCGGCCCAGCCCATGGCCAGGGCGTGGTGGGTGTTGTCGGGGACGAAGAGGCCCTGGCGACCGAAGGTGACGAGGCGGGGGTGGGCGTCGACCCAGGCCGTGAGCTCGGCGACGTCGTCCTGGAAGCCCGGCCGGTAGAGGGGGTACACGTGCGGGAGGCGGCGCACCTCCACGGCCACATGATCGACGCTCGGCAGGCCCTGTGCCTCGAGCGACCGGGCCACGGCAGCACCGAGCTCGGCGTCGGCCATCGTCCACGTGTCGTCGCCGACGCTGCAGGCCACCTCGGCACACACGACGGTGATGTCGGCGGGGTCGGGGCCGGCGCGGTAGTTCTTGGGTTCGGACAACCGGCTGGGCAGGACGTCGGCGCCCGGGAAGTAGTGGGCGTCGAACTCGGTGTACTGCGGGCGATCGAGGACCAGGTACACGAGGGCGAGGCCGCGGTGGCGGAGTCGACCGGCCGCGGCCAGCGCCCCCGCCGACGGTGCCGGACGGGCGGCGGCGGCCAGCGCGCCGAGCGGAACGGTCGACCACACCTGCCCCGCCGCGACCGACGTCGCCTCCCTGGGTGTCGTCGCCCTCCCGCCCGTCTCCGCGTCGCCGCCCCCCGGCGCCCGGATGCCGACGTCCACGTGGGCATCGGTCGTGAGATCGAGGCCGCCGACCTCGGCGCCGAGCTCGATGCGGACGCCGGCGGCGACGGCAGCCTCGGCCAGTCGGTCACAGATCTGGCCGAACCCACCTGCGGGGTAAAGGAACGACTGGCCCGGCCTCGGTTCCCGGGTCGAGCGGCCAGCACCGACGGCACCACCCGGACGACCAGAACCAACCGCACCGTCGGAGCGGGCCGAACGGTCGGAGCCGACGGAACGGATCAGCCGCTTCACCAGGTCGCCCGAGGAACGGGCGCTCACCCGCCGGCGCGCCAGCTCGCCCGAGAGCTCGGTCGGGTCGACGCCCCAGAGCTTGCGGATGTAGGGCGTGTAGAACTCGTCGGCGATCGTCGGCCCGAGACCGGCCCGCACGACCTCGTCGAAGGTGTCCGCCGCGGGGCGGCGCACGGGGGAGGTCAACGCGTCGAGCACGACGTTGGCCGCGAACCGTCGCGGCGCGTTGCGCACGATGTCGGCCGGGGTGAGCGGGAACCGGAGCCACCGACCGGCGAGACGGATGCGCCCGTGACGCGGCCGCACCTGCAGGTCGTCGCCGAGCAACGTGCGCAGCTCGGCCACGATCATCGTGTCGATCGAGGGGTGCAGGCGATGGCTCCCGTAGTCGACCCGGATGCCGGCCACCTCGAAGCTGGCCGCCATGCCACCCACGTGATCGGCCCGTTCGAGGACCACCACCTCGTGGCCCCGTTCGGCGGCTCGCCAGGCCGCGGCGAGCCCGGCGGGTCCTGCGCCCACGACCACCACCTCGGCCGACGTCATCGGGTCGGCACCCGGGCGGTGGATCCGTTCGGCGCGGTCACCGGCCGGTGACGGGTTCGCCACCGGGGTCGAGACCCGCCTCCACCGCGTGCACGACGGTGGACGCCCCCGCGCCTCCGACCCCGACCGATCCCCCCGCCGCGCGTGCGGCCGCAGACGCATCGTGAGCGATCGGAAACGCGATCACCGCCGGCCCGGCGTAGCGGACGGTGACCGCATCGTGTCGGGCGAAGCGCGGCGCGGCGCCGACGCGCACCCGCACCGTCGTGGTCGGATCGACGCGCACCACGTAGACGGTGTCGTGCCCGTGGAACTCGACGAGCTCGACGACACCGGTACCGCCCGCCACCAGGTCGAGGTCCTCGGGTCGGACCAGGACCTCGCACACACCCGTCACACCGCCACCGTCGACCGCCTCCAGCCCCGTCGCACCGCCACCGTCGACCCCCGCGATCCCCACGTCGGTACCGCCACCGTCGACCGGCCCGGCGAGGGCCAGCGAACCGAGCACGGTCACGACCGTCGGTGCGGCTGCGTCCGGCGATCCGGCCTCGGGCCCACCGGCGCTTCCGTGCACGAAGTTGGCGTCCCCGACGAACCCGGCCACCCACCGATCGGCTGGGCGCCGGTAGATCTCGGCCGGGTCGGCGACCTGGAGGATGTGACCGGCGTTCATGACGGCGACGCGATCGCCCAGCACGAAGGCTTCCTCCTGGTCGTGGGTGACGAAGACGGTGGTGATGCCGAGGTCGACGAGCAGGCGATGGAGCTCGCCCCGCACCTGGACCCGCAACGCGGTGTCGAGGTTGGAGAACGGCTCGTCCAGCAGGAGCACGTCCGGTTGCGGCGCGATGGCGCGGGCCAGCGCCACCCGCTGCTGCTGGCCGCCCGACAACGTCGAGGGAAGGCGGTCGTCGAGACCCTCAAGCTCCACCATGGCCAGCGCGTCGCGCACCCTCGCCACCTTGTCGGCGTGGCGCGACAGTCCGTAGCCCACGTTCTTGGCCACGCTCAGGTGGGGGAACAGCGCCCAGTCCTGGAACACCATGCCCACCTGGCGGCGCTCGGGGGCCACGTGCTCGGTCGCGGACGTCAGCACGCGGTCGCGCACGAGGACGCTCCCGGCATCGGGCACCTCGAGACCGGCGATGATGCGCAGCAAGGTGGTCTTGCCGCACCCGCTCGGCCCGAGCAGCGCCACCAGCTCCCCCGGCGCCACCTCCAGGCTCACGCCGCCCAGCACATCGACGACGCCGAACGTCTTGGTGATCCCCCGGATGCTGATGGGGGCCGCCGTGCTCGTCGATGCGGCAGTCGAGGCGGCGTCCATCGCCAGGCACGGTACCCGAGGCCACCACCCCCCGAAATCGCAGCTGTGGATCACCCCATCGCTGCTGAGCGCCGCACGTTCGGATGGTGGGGGTGGATCAGCCGGTGAACTGCGGATCCATCTCCATGGGCGCGGCGGCCTGGACGGACACCAGCGCGCCGATGTTGACCGACGTGTTGAGGGTGACGATCTCGCCGGCGATGTTCGCACCGACGAGGGTCATGGTGGCCGGGCCGCTGACCATGGCGTTGGGAACGGTCATCGACATGGCGATCCGACCGAACTGGTCGGCGACCGCTTCGCCCAGTTGGACGTTGCCGGGGCCGGTCATGATGACCGTGGCTCCGGGTTGGAAGCCCTCACCCGTGACGGTGCCGGATTCACCCGGCTGCATCTCGGCGGGCATCGTCCACGTGGGCGGGGCCGGCGCCGGCGCCTGCGCCTGCGCCTGCGCACCGGCGGAGCCGGCCGCACCGACCCCGGCAACGACCAGCACGGCGAACGCGACCAGCACACCGAGCCGCAGCCGGGGCCGCCTCGCGCCCCGAACCACCGCTCGCGTGACGACCTCCGGCGGAGCGACATCCCGCGGAACGGCCTCGTAGGTGACGACCTCGTGCTTCGAACGATCCACTGGGGGCTCCTCGTCTCGGGCCGGGACGCCACGGCGCCCGCCAACGTTCCGCCGGAGCTCACCGATGCGGCTCCGTGACATCGCGATCTGTTCGGAGCCGCCGACGACATCGGATGACACCCGTGTTCGCGCGATCGGTGCCATCAACCCCCGAAATTGCGGCGGTGGAGCACGCCATCGCTGCTGAGCGCCGCAATCTCGGATCGGGTGGGGTTACTCGCTGAGCTCGGGGGGGAGGGGGCGGTCGTGGACCAGGGCCAGCCGCTTGGTGGCGCGGGTGAGGGCGACGTAGAGCGAGCGCAGGCCCTGGGGTTCCTCGTCGACGATGGCGGCCGGTTCGACCACGACGCTGGCGTCGAGCTCGAGTCCCTTCACGAGACCGACGGGGACGACGGTGACCTGCTGGTCGAGGCCGTGTCGGGTGGCGCGCCCGTGATCGATCCCGGCGGCGGTGAGGGCGTCGTCGACGGTGTCGACCAGCGACCAGGGGACGATCACGGCGATGTTGCCGAGGCCGACCGCATCGAGCTCCACCCGCACGGCGTCGACCACGACGTCGTCGAGCGATCCGCCCGCCGGGGTGCCGAGGATCCGGGGCGCGTCGCCGTCGCCCCGGATGGAGCTCGGCGGTGACAGGTCGGGGGCGGCGAAGCGCAGCACCCGCGCCGCCAACGCCATGTTCGGGGCGGGACGGCGGTAGCCGAGCGTGAGCTCGGCCCGGCGGGTCGGGCGCTTGGCGGGCAGGTGGTCGAGCACCTCCTGCCAGTTGTCGTGGGCCCACTGGCCCGTGGACTGGGCGATGTCGCCCACGATGGTCATCGATCCGTTGAGCGACCGGCGTTCGAGCATGCGCAGCTGCATCGGCGAGAGGTCCTGGGCCTCGTCGACGACGATGTGGCCGTAGGTGCGCACCTCGTCCACGATCGCCACGCCTGCCTCGGCGGCACGGGCACGCTGACGCTTTGTGCGGGGCAACGGGCCGATGATGGCGAAGACCTCGTCGAGCAGGGGCCCGTCGTCATTGGTCCAGCGGACCGCGTCGACGTCGTCGGATCGCCGACGGCGCAGGGCACGCCACTCGTCGTCGGACAGCAGACCGGTGGCCGCGTGGCGCAGCAGCGACGGCGCGCCGTAGAGGTCGTGGAGCAGCTGGGCCGGCGTGAGCACCGGCCACATGCGCTCGAGCGCCAGCCGGACATCGGGGTGGCTGCGCAGGCGCTCACGGACCTCGTGGACCTCGAGGTCGTCGCGTCCGCTGCGCGCCAGCGCCGCGTACACCTCGGACTCGACGAACTTCCGTCCCGCGTTGTGCCTGCGGTACCGGCGTCGGGCCTGATCGACGATGTGACGGCTCTGGCCGACCGACAGGCGCAGGTGCTGCAACCCGTAGCCGATCACGAGGTCGTCGCGCAGCGACATCTGTCGATCGCGCACCGCCCGTCCGAGGAACGTGGCCATGCGCAGATCGCCCTTGACCCGGGCGGTGAGACCGGTGTCGAACCCCTGGATCTCGACGTCGGGGACCAGATCGGCCAACACCGCCATCTCGATCCCGGCCTCGCCGAGCGACGGCAGGACCTGTTCGATGTAGCCGAGGAAGAGCCGGTTCGGGCCGACCACGAGCACGCCCTGGCCCTCGAGCGGGAACCGGTAGGTGTAGAGCAGGTATGCCGCCCGGTGCAGCGCCACCACCGTCTTGCCCGTACCCGGGCCACCCTGCACCACCAGCACGCCGGGCATCTCGGCGCGGATGATCTCGTCCTGCTCGCCCTGGATGGTGGCGACGATGTCGCTCATCCGGCCGGTGCGGGTGGTCTCGAGGGCGGCGATCAGCGCACCGTGGCCGCGGATGGCCCCGACGGCGACCTGACCGTCGATGCCGATCGACGCCAGCGCATCGCCGAACAGCTCGTCCTCGATCCCGAGCAGCGTCCGGCCCCGGGTGGCGAAGTGGCGCCGGCGGGCCAGCCCCATCGGCGAACGCCCGGTGGCCCGGTAGAACGGCTCGGCGATCGGGGCCCGCCAATCGACGATGACCACGTTCTGCTCGTCGTCGGACACCGCCACCCGTCCGATGTAGAAGCTGTTGTCGCTCTCGTTCTCGGCCGCCACCGATGCCGGTGAGGTGACCGGAGCCGGTGCGGCGAGGTCGACCGGGATGTCGAGGACGTCGTCGAGCACGCCGGACGCCTCCACCGGCTCGACGTCGTGCTCGTCGACGAACGACGGGGTGACGACGACGCCGTCGCGCGGGAACAGCTCGAGGACGCCGCCGTCGTCTCGGACCAGGGCGGGCGCGTCGTGGTCACCGTGCGGTGGTGCGGCGTGACCGGTGTCCGCACCACGACCGGTGTCCGCACCACGACCGGTGTCCGCACCACGACCGTTGTCGGCGGTGCGGGTTCCCGGGCCGATGATCGAGCGTTCACCGGCCGGTCGAGCACCGTCGCCGTTCGGGGACGGTGGCGCCGAAGCGACCGACGACTCGACCGCGGGTTCGTCGGGTTCGAGGTCGATGCGACCGAAGCACAGCGCGGCGTTGCCGAGCTCGAGCTGGGCCAACCGGTTGGCCATCGTCTCCCAGATCACGTCGCGCTCGTAGCGCGCCTGGTTGGTGCCGCCGCGGCCGACCTCCACCATCGACGACATGCGCACCGCGGCCTCGCGGCTGGCCTCGAGGCAGGCGTAGGCGTGGTCGATGTACGCCTGCTCCGCTTCGAGGTCGGGATGTCCTGGCATAGCTCCTCGTCGCCCGAAACCGCCGTTGCCGGCCGAAGGGCGCTCCCCCTGCCGGGTGAACGGTCGTGGTCCCCGGGTCGAAAACGTCGATCAGGGGATCGTCCATCCTACCCGTCCGACCATCACCCGCCACCGCCCCGGCCCGCCCCCGGGACCCAGCGATCGGACAACCGCAACCGACCACGAACCCCGACCGGACACCACCGCCCCCGCCCGCCCCCGACACCCGGCGATCGGACAGCCGCGGTCGACACACCGACCCGTCGCGTCCGCCTGGTGCCGACGTGCGCCGACGCGCTGCCACATCCGGTCGATCGGCTCGGACGGAACGTCGAACCGCTCACCGGAGCCTCGATGGCCGACCCGGCGCCCGACGCCCGGGCACGGTCTCGCCGCGTCGTGGTTGCGGTCACGGGGCGACCAGACGGTGGCGAGCCGCGTTGATCTCCACGTCGGTCAGGCCGCCCGCTCGGATGCGATCGGCGACCTCGAAGCGGTCGAGCGCCGCCTCGACGGCGGCACCGATCGTGGTGCCCTCGCGGTCGAGGAGGCCATCGAGCGCGGCCTCGAAGTCCGGCTCGCGAGGGCGGAGCCGATCGATGCTGCGGGACCAGTCATCGGCGATGTCCGCGGCCGGCACCCCGGCGAGGGCGAGCAGCAGGAAGGCCAGAACACCCGTGCGGTCGCAACCCCGTCCGCAGGAGATCACGACACCGCCCGGCGGCGCCTGTACGACCGAGCGAACGCCCGTCGCACATCGGTCGGGCCACCGTTCGAGCATCTCGGCGATGAGCAGCGGAGATTGCCAGATGCCCGAGACGACGCATCGCTCGACGAAGGTCGCGTCGGCGAGGTCCTCCACGAAGACCCGGCGGATGTCGACGCCCTCCGGGACCGCCGATGGCTCGGGTTCGTCGTCGATCGTCCCCTCGGTGCGGAGCGCGATGACCGTGCGGACCTCGTGGTCGCGGAGCGCGACCCAACCCGCTTCGGTCAGGTGGGCCGGGTTGTCCGAGCGGACCACCGCCCCGCGTCGCGTGACCCGGCCGTCCACGGTCGCCAACCCACCGAGGTCGCGGACGTTGAGGCAGCCCGGCCAGTCGAGATCGCGATCGGTCACGGGCACGACGCTACCCACCGACCGTCGGTCTCGACCGGGTGCCTCCACCGCTCCCAGCGGGGATCGCCGCCACCGACGGGAGCCACCGACCGCCGGCGGACCCCCGATGCGTCGCCCCCCCGTCGAGTGGCACGACGCGAACGACGAGGGGCGCTCCCGTCGGAGCGCCCCTCGTCCCAACGTCCGGGCACGAGGACCAGGCTCGGCGAACCGAGCGCGATCGACGACCCGACGTTCAGCCGGTGAACTGCGGGGTGACGGCGACGGGGGTGGCCGCGGGGTTCGCCCCCGGGCCGGCCCCGACCAGGATCGACACCGTCTCGGTGGTGGTGCACACCGCGCCGTTGTCGCTGCACACGTGGAAGACGTAGGAGTCCGGGCCCGAGAACCCCGAGTCGGGGCTGTAGGTGACGCGGGGACCGTCCGTGGCGAGCGTTCCGAAGAACGCCCCCTCGGCGGTGTACGGGTTCAGGACGTGATCGGGATCGGTGACCAGCGTCGTGAGGTCGACCGTGATCGGGGTCTGGAACGGGGTGGTCACGTCGGTGCCCACCGCGGACACCTGGCGCACCTCCACCGATCCGATGTCGCAGGCCCCGTTCTGGGGACGGGCGAACGCCCGCTGGTCGGTGCCCGTGCAGCGGGCCTCGCTCGAGGGGATGGCGTTCAGCAGCGGCGACGCCGACAGCGGCACGTGGTTGACCGTCGTGCCGTCGTGGCCACCGATCGTGCTCAGCTGCGGGTTGCCACCGTTGTCGATGTCGCCCGTCGCGGTGAACCCGCAACTGGCGTCGCCGGCGAAGTTGTAGCCCGCCGAGGTGACGACGCCGGTTCCGTCGAGGTCGCAGTCGCCGGCACCACCGAGGGCGATGACCGAACCGAACGACGCAAGGGTCCCGGGGGCGACGACGTTCGCGGATCCGTTGTTGGCGGCGATCGTGGCGAACGACAGGTCGAGGGCAACCAGCGCGTACACGCCCGCGCCGTCGGGCGAAGCGTTGTTGGACACGGTGCTCCGCGAGATCGAGATGCGATCGACAGCGAAGATGCCGCCGGCGCGCACGGTCGCCTCGTTGTCGATCACCGCCGACCCCTCGATCGTCGTCGGACCGCCCGCCACGATCCCGCCGGAGAGCACCGCTCGGTTGCCCGAGATGGTGGAGCCGGTGACCGTCAGGTCGAGTTCGGAGTAGACCCCGCCCCCGGTGTTCACGGCGGAGTTGTCGGCGATGAGGCTGTCGGTGATGGTCATGGTGTCCAGGCTCAAGGCACCCCCGGCGACGTTCTGCGCGACGTTCCCGCTGACCTCGGAGTCGGTGATCGTCGTCGTTCCCACGCTCACGATGCCGCCTGCGCTCACGACGGCCTCGTTGTCGGTGACCGATGAACCGGTGACGGTGATCGTGCCGTTGGAGAACGCTCCGGCGCCGTTCAGGGCCCCGTTCTCGGCGATCGCCGAACCGGTGACGACGAGGTCGCCGGCGCCGACGAGGTACGCGCCCCCGCCGTCGCCGCCGGCCTGGTTGCCCTCGATCGTCGAGTCGATGAGCGTGATCGTGCCGCCGAACACGCCACCGCCGTCGAGGGCGGAGCGGTTCCCGGTGACGGTGACCCCGTCGAGGGTGAGGCCGCCGTTCAGCGCGATGCCGCCACCGTCATCGGCGCTGTCGCCGCCGGTGATGGTGAGGTCGCGGATGGTCGTGTCGCCGATGCCGCCGAGGACGCCGGCGTCGGCGCAGGTCTGGGTGACCGTGGCGCCGTTGCCCTCGATGGTGAGCAGGCCCGTCGGCGCGATCGCCACCCGCCCGGTGACGCAGTCATCGAGCGTGACGGCCGTGACCGAGGGGCTGATCGTGACGGTGTCGTCGCCCGGGTTCGACCCGGCTTGGGCAACGGCCCAGCGGAACGTGCCCGGCGACCCGTCGTCGGCACCCGAGGTGACGTCGAACGTGGCGGCGCCGACGGGTTCGGCCACGAGGGCCATCCCGGAGAGCGCGAGCGCTGCGGCCGTGAGCCCGAGCGCGAAGCGGTGCGTCATCGCGAGTTCCTCCCAGTCGGGCGCTCCCTGCGCCCGGGTCGGGAAGCGTAGCGCAGACCCGTGCTCTTCGATGGAGGTTCGGGGTTCCTCGACCCTTTCGGTGCCTCCTCGCCACCGACCTTCGGGGCGGGCCTGCGGCGAGCTGTGCGTCGACGACCGGTCCGCGCCACCGGCGTGCGACGATTGGCGCATGACATCGATCGCGTTGGTGCTGGGAGCCGGTGGGGTGATCGGGAGCGCCTACCACGCCGGTTCGCTGGCGGCTCTCGCCGAGCTCGCCGGGTGGGACGCACGCGACGCCGACCTGATCGTCGGCACCTCCGCCGGCTCCGGCGTGGCCGCCAGCCTGCGCATCGGGATCTCGCCCGCCGACCTGCTCCGTCGAGCCCAGGACCTCGAGCCGCTCGAACCCGTTCCCGGGCTCGACCCGGCGCTCCCCCGGAACCGGGTTGCGCTCCCCGATCACCCCGGCTTCGGACCGCTCGACCTCCTGCGACCCACGGCGCCGCTGCTCGCCGCCGCCGCGTTCCTGGCGCCGGGTCCGGTTCGGCTCGGTCTCCTGTCGGGGCTCGCGCCGCGTGGCCGGGTGCCCACCGCCATGATCGGCGACCGGGTGCGCAGGAGCCTGGGCGACCGATGGCCGGAGCGGCCGACCTGGGTCTGCACGACGCGCGCCCGCGACGGCAAGCGGGTGGTGTTCGGGCGCGACGACGTCGCCGACACCGACCTCGGCACCGCCGTCGAGGCGTCGTCGTCGGTCCCCGGGTACTTCGAACCGGTCTGCATCGGCGGGCACCACTACATCGACGGCGGCGCGTACTCGCCCACCAACGCCGACCTCGTCGCCCGCCTCGGCTTCGACCTCGTGATCGTGATCTCCCCCATGTCGGCGGTGCCGTCGGCCCTCGGCATCGCCGATCGGATGAACCCCCAGCTCGCCGCCCGAGCCCTGCACGCCCGCACGCTGGCCCGCGAGGTCGCCGCCGTGCGCGAGAGCTCCACGCCCGTCCTCGTCATCCAACCGACCCGGGACGACCTCTCGGTGATGGGTGGCAACGCGCTCGACAACGCAGCGTCGCCGCCGGTCGCACGCGCGGCGCACCGGTCGGTGTCGGCCCTGCTCGCCGGCGGGGGCGTGGCGGACCGGCTCGACATCCTCCGCCGAACCCCGTAGGGCCCCATCGGTGGACGTCGGGGAGGGGTGTGACGCGCCCCGGGAACGACCAGTCGGGGGGGGGGGGGGGGC
>JBBSTY010000053.1:0-24389 GCA_038235385.1 Acidimicrobiales bacterium
AGTCGGTGTCGTGCGCGTCGGCGTTGAGGTGCAGCGGCGTCATCGTCTCGAGCTCAGCGGGTGAGTAGCCGGTGATGCGCACCGCGCCCTCGTTCACGTACGAGTAGCGCAACGAGTCCGCATCGAAGATGAACACGCCGTCGTCGCTGGCGTCGAGGGTGTGCAGGACCCGACGCAGGTGGTCTTCGGCGCGGACGCGCGCGCTGATGTCGCGAAGCGTCACGACGGTGAAGGCGTCGTCGCCGATCGGCAACGGACACGTGCTCACCTCGACCGGCACCCCGGAACCATCGGCGCGAACCGCCCGCAGCTCCGGCTCGTCGCGAGACGCGTGAACCGCCGGCTCGACTCCCTGCGCCTCTCGACGCCCCCGCTGCACCGTTCGGACGCCTCCGGACAGGAGATCCTCGATTGCCGAACCGAGCAGCGCAGCGGCCGGCTGGCCGAAGAGCTCGGCGCCGTGCTCGTGCGCGAAGACGACGCGGTCGCTGCGGTCGATGACGAGGATCGTGTCCGATGCCGCGTCGAGCAGGGCCCACGCGAAGGCCTCATCGTGCCCTTCGGCGAATGCCGTGTCGACGGCCATGTGGTCCTGCCAAACCCCTCGCGGGTGGTGCAACGGGGCATCGATCAACCCCGGGGTCCGTGGACGATCGCCACGAACCTGGGTCGAGGGTACCGGGCGCCGACGCAGACCGGTTCGGGTCACGGGCGAGCGATCTCGGGCACCACCGGGTACGCCTGCTCAGGCGCGCAGCGTCGTCACGAGGTGGTCGGCGAGGACGGCGGTGTCGGCCGCGGCGCCGTGGATGTAGGTCGAGGCGCGGGTGCGCAGCATCGGGAGGCCGAGGACGTAGAGGCCGGTCGCATCGGCGACGACGCCGCCGTGGTGGCGGATCCGGCCGTGACGATCGAAGACGGGGAGGCCGAGCCACGAGTGGTCGGGTCGGAACCCGGTGGCCCAGACGACCGTCCGGATGCCATCGGCGCCGAGGTCCAACGAGAGCACCGGACGGTTCGGAACCGGCGTCCGGGCGAAGCGTTCGGGCGCCTCCAGCGCGGCGTCGAACCCCGATCTGGTCGCCCACTCGTCGGCGCGAAGCAGGAACCGGTCCATCTTGAGGTCGGCCAGCGCGCACACGTTGCGCAGCGACCCGGAGAAGCGCGCGACATCGCGGTCGATGCCGACCAGCCGTCCCGTGAGGCGGACGCCTGCGTCGACGAGTGAGCCCAGGTCCACGGGAACGCTCGACCCGATGAGCTGGGGTGATGGCAACCGGCGCACGCGGGACAGGTCGTCGACCTCGTCGTGACGAGCGTCGAGTGTCCCGGTCGAGTGCATCCACCAGAACACGTCACGGCCTCGGTACCGGCGGGGGAGTCGGACGTGTTCGCCGACCGCGAGGGTGACCGGGCGACCGGCGGCGCGGAGCTCGGCGGCGAGCTGGACCCCCGTGGCCGACGCCCCCACGATCAGGACCCCGCCGTCGGGCACCGATGCCGGGCCCTGGTACTCGAACGGGGTTCGCTGCGCGATCGACTCCGACAGTCCGGCTGCGTACCCGGGCACCACCGGCGATGCTGCCGCGCCGGTCGCCAGCACGACGGCGTCGGCCCGCCACGCGCCATCGTCGGTCGCCACGTCGTAGCTGTGACCGACGCGCCGCACGGTCCGCACCTCGACGTTCGTGCGGACCGGAGCGGCGACGCGTTCGGCGTAGGCGCCGACCAGCAAGGCGACGTCGGTTGCGGTCAGGTAGCCGTCCAGGTCGGGCTGCCCGGCGGGTTGGCCGGGCAGCCCGAGCATCCAGTTGGGTGTCAGGAGGCGCAGGCCGGGCCACCGCTTCGATCGCCACGACTCGCCGATGCGGCCGCGGTCGAGCACCACGTGATCGACTCCCCGGGCGGTGAGGCGGTGGCTCATCGCCAACCCGGCGTGGCCGGCGCCGATGACGACGGCACTCGTGCGCACCCTCAGACCAGCTCGACCGAGATGTCGGTCGGGTTCGTGACGGTGTCGAACACCGCCGACCGCTTCTGCGACTGGGCCAGGAGCGCTTCGAGGTCGGCGCGTGAGGCGTCGGCATCGATGGCGAACCGGGCGGTGATCCGGTCGAAGCCGTTGCGGACGTCGGGATCACCGCCGAGGATGCCGAGCACGTTCATCTCGCCCTCCACCGTCGCCGTCACCGAGCGCAGCTGGATGCCCCGGTGCTGGGCCACGGAGGCAACAGCGGCGGTGAGGCAACCGGCCAGCCCGACGAGGAGGTACTCCGTCGGGGTGGCGCCCTTGTCCTCGGATGCGAAGCACTCCGGGTGGTCGACGTCGAACGTGTAGCTGGACGTGTGCCGGTGGTCGATGCCGAGACCGGTGAAGCCGTCGACCGTCGATCGGCTGTGTGTGCCGTGCTGCCACGTACACGTGGCCTTCCAGGTGAACTGGGCAGCCGACGGCGCGTCGGAGAGCGCCTCGCGGGCGCCGAGCAGCGCTTCGACGTTGACGCCGTTGTCGACAGGTCGGGTGGCATCTGGCGTGATCATGGTCATGGTTGCTCCCGGGTTGGTGGGTTGGTGAAGTGGGATCGGTCGGACCTGCCGAGGACGACGGGCAGGGCGTCGAGGCCGCGGAGCACGAGGCCGTCACCGCGAGACCAGGACAGTTCGCCCCTCGCCACGCCGAGACGGAGGTCGGGGAAGCGACCGAGGAGTCGGCGCAGGGCCACGTCGGCCTCGAGCCGCGCCAACGGTGCGCCGAGGCAGTGGTGGCTTCCGTGACCGAAGGCGAGGTGTCGGCCGGCGGCTCGGGTCACGTCGAGCCGGTCGGGTCGGTCCGTCAGCGCGGGGTCGCGGTTGGCGGCGCCGATGCCCACCAGCACCTGCTGGCCGGCCGGCACGACGGTTCCGTCGAAGTCGACCGGTGCCGTGGTGACGCGGAAGGTGGCGTGCGGCACGGCGGCCGTGAACCGAAGGAGCTCTTCGATCGCGCCGGGCAAGATGGTCGGATCCTCGAGGAGCAGGTCGAGCTGGTCGCGGTGGTCGAGCAACGCGACCACGGAGTTGCTGATCAGGCTGCTGGTGGTGTCGTGGCCGGCCACCACGAGCTGGAAGAGGGAGGACAGGGCCTCGGCCCGGGTGGCCACGCCTCGGTCGACCGCGTCGGCGAGGATCTCGACGAGGCTCCCGCACCCATCCGACGCGGACTCGGCCAGGAGACGACGCAGGGTGCTGGTGACCACGTCCGACGCGGCCACCGCCTCGACCGGGGGAGGTGAGGGCCAAGGGCGAAGCAGCGCGGCGAACGCGTCGTGGAGCGTGCACCGGTCGTCGTCCTCCACGCCCAGCAGCTCGCAGATGATGGCGAACGGAAGCGGATGGGCGTACCCGGCCCGCAGATCCACCACGGCGTCGGGACCGGCGGGGACGAGGTCGTCGAGGAGCCGGTCGGCGAGGCGTTCGACGGCCGGGCGCATCGCCGCCACACGGGATGGGCGGAACGCGCCGGCGACCAGGCTGCGGAGCCGACCGTGTTCCGGTGCGTCCATGGCGAGCATGTGATGGGCGAAGTCGGCTCCCGGCAGTCCCTCGTCGACGACGTCGAGGTCCTGGCGGAACGTGGCGACCATGTTCTTGGACAGCCGACGGTCGGTCAGTGCCTGCAGCGCCGTCGCATGGCCGAGCACGACCCAGGCGCCATGGCCGTCCGGGAGCTGGACGTGCTGCACCGGACACCGATCACGCGCTGCGGCGAAGGTCGGGAAGGGGTCGTCGCGGACGGTGTCGTCCCAGCTGCCCCAGGCGATGGTGCTCATGGTGCTTCGGGTCGGTAGCCGGTGCACAGGAGCGCGACGTCGTACAGGCGACCGTCGGTGCCGCCATCGGCGTACACCTGTTGTTCGACCAGGAAGGTGCCGACGCCGATGCGGTCGTCGGTCAACCGGACCCGCCAGCGGAGGTGGATGCGCCCACCGACCTCGCCGACGATCGCTTCGTTCAGCTCCCACCGGTCAGCGCTGTCGAACCAGCGGACGAAGACGTCCCGGACGGCATCTGAGCCGTGGACGTCGAGGATGCGCTTCGGGAGGAGGGCCCGGAAGGCGACATCGTCGGCGAAGGTGTCGGCGATGGCGTCGAAGTCGCGAGCGGCGATCGCATCGATGAGGCGGGCGGCGACGGCGAGGCTGAGCGATCCGTCGGAGGCTCGGTGGTCCTGGTGAAGTGAGCTGGTGGAGGTCATGCATCCGTTGTACGGGTGCATCGAGATCGTCGAATCGGTCAGATGACCGATCTTTGCGCCGGTCTTCATCCCACCGGCTCGGAGCGTCCGCTTCGCTCAGTCCCCTGCGAGCCCATCCACCAGGCCGTGGCGCATGGCGAAGAGGGCGGCCTCGGTTCGGCCGGACAGGCCCAGCTTCGTGTAGATGTGTTCGAGGTGCGACGTGATCGTCCGTCGGGACACGCCGAGGGCGGCGGCGATCTCGGGGTTGGAACGGCCCCGTGCCAGCTCGACGACCACTTCGACCTCCCGGGGGCTGAGGCCGCCGGGCAGGCCGGCTCGCCGCCGCACCCGGTGCCCGGCGGTCGACAGGACTGCGTTGGCGGCATCGCCGTCGAGGCGTCCGGCCGCCACCTCGTCGCGCAGCACCCGTTCGGCGACCGCTGCGTCGCTCGCGGGCCGATGCGGCCGGGGGTGGCGCACGGCGTCGTAGACATCGGCTGCGGCCAGGACGCGCGCGCCCACGGGGATGGCCTCGGCGGTCATGCCCCTCGGGTAGCCGGATCCGTCGAGACGTTCGTGGTGCAGCGCCGCGCACTGCCCGATCCGGCGCAGCGTCGGCGTGCGCGCCAGCATCCGCTCGGTCAGGTACGGATGGTTCCGCGCCCGTTCGCGTTGGCTGACGGACCACGCGCCGGGCTCGGTCCAGACGGTGCTCGATACCCCGATCACGCCGACGTCGTGCAACCAGCCGGCGCGGCGCACGAGGGTGACGTCGGCGGTTGCCAGCCCGATGAAGGACGCGGCACCGCCGGCGAGCGAGGCGACGTTGCGCCCGTGCCCGGTACGGGTCGGGTCCTTGAGGTCGGCGAAGTCACCGAAGGTGGCGAGCGCCTCGTCGAAGAGCTCCGGGTCCATCGGCGCGCCCAGCGACGGATCGAGGGCGATGACCTCGTCCCACGCCGACAGCTCGTCGAGCCCGCCCACCACCTCGCGCGCGTGGTCGCAGAAGCAGTCGACGAGGTCAGGGTCGAACTGGGTGCCTCGACGTTCGGAGGCGACGGCGACCGCCGCCGCGATGCCGCCCGCTGCGTGGAACGCCTCGACGTTGTCGGCGAGGTGCACCAGCCGGATGGCAGGAGCGACCTGGTCGGCGCCGGCGCGGCCGGGCACACCCTTGCCGTCCCAACGCTCGAAGGCCTGGACGAGCGGGGTGCGCACCTCCTCGCCCAGGCCGAGTGCGCCGGCGAAATCGCTGGCGGCCAGGCAGTGCCGCTCCATCACCTGCTGCACCGACCGGCCCGCCGTGGCGAGGAACCGCCCGACCATGCCGACCCGGTGGAGCGACGAACCGCCCCGACCGAGGTGTCGGGCCACGAACACCCCCATGGCCATCGGCGCCAGGTCGCTGTCGTGGGTGTCGGCGTAGAGGTCGCGCTCCTCGCCGAACAGCAGCGTGAGGTCGCTCGTGTCCGTGGCACATCCGATCCACGTCAGCAACGAGGTGTAGTAGGTGGCGGCGCGGACGTCGGGGTCCAGACCGGCCGCGTCGGCCAGGCGCATCGCGATCACCGTCTGGCGCAGCACCCGCTCGACCGGACGACCCATCCCCAGGTCGGACACGATCGACAACGTCGACACGAGCTCGGCCAGACTCGGGGTGTCGGCGGCGACGTCCACCCCTGCATCCTTGCCGATCGCTCGACCACGTGGCGGTGTCGCCGCCCGACCCTTCTGGGGTCGAGCGCCTCCGCCGACGGAGGCGAAGCGAGCGGGGTCAGGCGTCGGATCGGGGAGGGAACGGCGGAGCGAGGAACGCGAACAGCGTGAGACCGGCCGTGCCCTCGTTGGCCAGGAGCAGCTGCTCGTCACCACGGTAGAAGGCCAGCGATCCGGCTCCGAACGCGACCGGTCCGGTCTCGGTGGTGAGCACCCCTTCGCCTTCGACCACACAGAGCATGAGGTCGGACCCACCGTGGGTGTGCGGAGGCAGGGCCTGGCCAGGGCTGAGGCGGATCACGCGCACGTTGGACTGGGACCCTTCGAGGAAGGGCTGGGCCACCACCCGCTCGTCGTCGTAGTCCGGGGCGTCAGCGAGCGTGAGGATGTCCATGACGCCAGCGTCGCGCGGCAGAGGCGGTCGGGACGACTCGCCGTCCTCGTTCGAGCGATGCTCGGCCGCCATAGCCGGACGGCCGCCGATCGATGTCGGACTCGGTAGCCTGCCCGGCGCGGGGCGTCAGCTCCCGTACCCGAAAGGAACCACTCGATGAGCGAGCCCATCCTCCCGCCCGGCCTGACCCTGGGCCGGCACACGCCGCTGTTCGACGTCGAATCCCTGCCGGAGCCGCTCGCGGAGTCCCACCGCACCAGCGTGTGGGCCGAACTGTGCGTGCAGCGCGGCAGCGTCCGCTTCGTCGACCTCGAGGGCGAGTCGCCACGCGACCTGCGGATCGAGGCGGGCGACACCGCCGTGATCGCTCCCGGTGTCGAGCACCAGATCGAACCGTCGAGCGACGCATCGTTCTTCGTCCAGTTCTATCGCGAACCCGGAGCGGCGCTGACCCCCGAGGCCGTGCGCGTCGAGGGCGAGTCGTACCGTGGCTCCGCACCGTGGGTGCACCGCGGCCGCG
The DNA here is from genome assembly GCA_038235385.1 of Acidimicrobiales bacterium. Classification (GTDB taxonomy): domain Bacteria; phylum Actinomycetota; class Acidimicrobiia; order Acidimicrobiales; family Acidimicrobilacustridaceae; genus JBBSTY01. The sequence goes on from JBBSTY010000053.1 coordinate 6,847, forward strand.
ATCTCGACACGCCCGAGGAGATCTTCGAGATGGTCACCCGGCAGTACGCCGACGTGGTGCAGGACGACCTGCTCCAGCCCTACTTCAACTTCGGTCCCGGTTTCATCGACTGGCAGGCGCACATCGGATCGGTGACCGACTACTGGTGCCACGTCCTGCTCTACGCCCCCGGCTACGAGATCGACGTCATCGAGAGCCACCGTCACCTCCACGACGAGGTCGCCTTCACCCCGGAGCTCTTCGACCGGTGGCTGCAGGTGTTCCGCGACACCGTCGATGGAGGTTGGACCGGCCCGAACGCAACTGCGGCCACCAAGCGGGCCACGGGCACCGCCTGGGCGATGGCCCACCGGTTCCTGGGCAAGGGTGCCTGGGTGCACCCGGACCACCGTCGCTGACCAGAACCGGGAGCGCCTGACTCGGGCGGAGGGATCGGTTGGATCGGTTCAGTGGTCGGGGTCGGCCGGGTCGTTCGGTCGGCAATCATGGGTCCATGACCGAACTGGTACGAGGGGACTTCCCGGACGACTTCACGTGGGGGGTGGCGCACGCCGCCTACCAGGTGGAGGGGGGGTGGGACGCCGACGGGAAGGGCCCGTCGATCTGGGACACCTTCACCCGGCGACCGCGCCGCATCCGTGACCGATCGGACGGCCGGGTGGCCTGCGACTTCTACCACCGCTACCAGCAGGACACGGACCTGGTGCGCGAGTTGGGCTTCGATGCCCAGCGTTTCTCGATCTCCTGGCCCCGGGTCCTGCCCGAGGGCACCGGCCGGGTGAACCAGGCTGGGCTCGACTTCTACTCGAGGGTGGTCGATGCGTGCCTGGAGACCGGAGTGGCTCCGTGGGTCACGCTGTACCACTGGGACCTGCCCCAGGCCCTGCACGAGCGGGGCGGCTGGCCCGACCGGTCGATCCTGGGCTGGTTCGAGGAGTACGTGGGCGTGGTCACCGAGGCCCTGGGCGACCGCGTCCGGGATTGGATGGTCTTCAACGAGCCGTGCTCGTTCATCTACGGCGGCTACCTCGGTGGGATCCATGCCCCCGGCATCCGCAGTCTGCGCAAGGTGCTGGCGGCCACCCACCATGTGAACCTGTGCCAGGCCATCGGCGCTCGGGTCATCCGGACGAACGTTCCGGACGCCAACGTCGGCACCACCCACATCATCACGCCGCCGCGGCTCGACGGGGAGACACCCAAGCACCATCGGGCCGCCCGGAGCTTCGACGCCTCCGCCAACCGGATCTTCATGGAGCCCAACTTCGGTCTGGGCTACCCGGTGGACGACTCGCCCTGGATCAGAGGAGTGGACCGGTACCGCCGGGCCGGCGACGACGAGGCCCTGGTCGTCGACTTCGACTTCATCGGGGTGCAGTACTACCAGCGGCTCCTGGTTCGCCCGGCGCCGATCCCGTGGTTCCACGCCCTGCCCAAGGTGAGCAAGGACCACCGCAACTTCGAGATCACCGCCATGGGGTGGGAGGTCCAGCCCGACGGGCTCTACGAGTCGATCGAGAAGGTGCACGCGTACGGCAAGGTGCCCCGGCTCTACGTCACCGAGAACGGGGCCGCCTTCCCCGACCACCTCGTCGACGGACGAGTCCACGATGAGCGGCGCACGGCCTACTACCGCTCCCACCTGGCCCAGGTGGCCAGGGCCGCGGCCGATGGCCTGGCCGTCCACGGCTACTTCTGCTGGTCGCTGATGGACAACTTCGAGTGGGCCGAGGGCTACGAACCCCGCTTCGGCCTCGTCCACGTCGACTTCGCCACCCAGGAGCGCACGGTGAAGGACTCCGGCTACTGGTTCCAGGAGCTCCTGCGCGAGCAGACATAGCCCCGACGGCGCGCCCTACGCGCAGGGGAAGCTGCTGGCGAGCACGTCGCCACGGATGCGGTGGTCGCGGTACTCGTTGCGGACGGCGTCGATCACCTCGTCGAGCGGCGACCACGAATCGGCGACCTTCATCGCCGGATCGGCGGCGGCGACCGGGTGCCACCACACACCGTCTGCGGTGACGCACACCTCCGGGACGAGCGACGCACGAGACACCGTCAGGCCGTCGTTGGCCGAACCCTGTTGGGCGACCCGCCGCACCACCCGCTGGTCGGCGTCGAGATCGAGCGAGTCGAACAGCGCATCGAGCTCGGTCTCGGCGCTCCCGGCGTCATGTCCGAGGGTGGCAGCCACCCGCACCCGGAACCCGAGATCGATCGCCAGGCGGATGCCGGCGATCGCCCGATCGAAGCTGCCGGCCCCGCGGTGACGATCGTGCAGGTCAGCGGTGGCCGAGTCGAGGCTGATCTGGAAGGTGAGGCCCTCGCGGGGGAGCGCCTCGAGCCGTGCGCGCCGCTCGCCCTGCCAGACCATGGCGTTGGTGAGCACCGTCGTGGGGAGGTGGGGCACGGCCGCACGGAGTCGCTCGTCGAGGTCGAGGAGCATGAACGGCTCGCCTCCCGTGATGAACAGCTCCTGGACGCCCGCCGAAACGGCTTGGCGGACGAGCTCGGTCGTGTCGTGCGTGCTGACCACCCTCGGGACGGCGCGCGGTGACGAGCTCACGCAGCAGTAGTCGCAGGCGAGGTTGCAGTGGAAGTTGGTGTAGAGCCACAGCCGGTACCCGGGGCGTCGGTCCTCGGGCAGCGCGGCGATCGGATCGGCCATCCGGCCGCGCAGGATCTCGACAGCCGCAGGGTGAACGGTCAGGATCGTGTTGCCGGTGGCCTCCACCCAACGTCGGGCCACCTCGACCTCATCGGTGCCGTTGACGTCGATGAGTGCGGTGCTGCCCGCCGGGGTGGCGTTGAGGGACTCCATCATGCGCAGGGTGAGCTCGAGAGACATCAGCCATCACCAGTGGTCGGCGGTGCCCTGAGCCTGCATCGCCGCGACCAGCGACTCGTAGCCGGCGAGATCGGTCGGCTTCCACGCCTTGAGGCCCTCGAGCTCGAGGATGCGGCGATGCTCGGGGTTCTCCCACGTCATCGCCATGAGGTGCTTCAACCACGGGTCGGCTCGCTCGGCTTCGAACGCCGGGAGCGCCGTGAAGTTGCAGTGCGTGTACGCCTCGGATTCCCACGTGACCGACAGGTCCTTGACCGTGTCGTCGCCCGCAGCGAGGAGTGCTTCCCACGTGTTCGAGCCGACCGCGGCGACGTCGGCGTCGTCGTCGATCACGGCGCGGAGCGCGTCGAGATCCGACTTGCCGGTGTCGCCGTGCTTGCCGACGTCGGAGTCGAAGATCACCAGTTGCATGTCATCGACGCCGAGACCGGCCCGTTCGAGGAAGTACATCGGCAGGATCCGCGCTTGGCCCGAATCGCGTGATCCGAGCGCGACGCGACGTCCCTCCAGCGAGGCGAGACCATCGAGACCGCTGCCAGCGCGGGAGATCATGTACGTCTTGAACGTGAGGTCGGTGTCGCGGCTCGCCAGGGCGCGGGCTTGGCCACCGGACCGGCGTTGGGTGCGAACCCATGCGACGTTGGTGTTCCACGCCACATCGACGTGGCCGGCGAGCAACGCCTCGACCTGACGCTCGTAGTTCGAGTAGAGGATGAAGTCCATCGGGGCGGCACTGTCGCGGAAGTAGTCGCGGATGCCCTCCCAGATCGGTACGACGTTGGCGCTGTACGCCACCGCCCCCACCAGGACGTCGTTGTCGCGTGCCATCAAGTTGCTCCTCTGATTCGAGTGGACGACCGCATCGTGCGGGGCCCGTCGGGGTCGAACGTCGTTGGCTGGAGTGCTCGTAGATCAGAACAGCGGGATGCCGCAGAGGGCCTTGCCGATGAAGTCGTAGAGCACATCGCTGGTGGGGGCCATCACCGACGCGGCGCGAGCGTCCCGGAACGAACGCTCGACGCCGACCTCCTTGCGAAACGCTGCGCCACCGCACAGGTGCATGCAGGCGTCGGTCACGACGATCGCCGCATCTGCGGCGGCGGCCTTCGATTGGAGGACCCGCAACATGGCATCCTCGCGTCCACCCGTCACGGCCTCGATCGCGTCGGCCACCAGGGTCGCGGCCTGGTCGGCCTGCACCTTCGCGGTGCCGAGGTGGAGTCGGTTGACGGGGTTGTCCGCCAGCGTCTGATCGAGGTGCTCGAGCCGCGTCGTCGAGAGGTGCTCGGCCGAACGCGCCAGGGCGGCGGCCATGACGCCGACCGACGACGAGGCGTTCATCAGGCAGAACCAGGGCAGCACGGTGTTGATCATGATGTCGAACCCGCCGCCGTCGTCGCCGAGCCGGTTCGCGGCGGGGATCGATGCGGCGGTCGCGCTGACGGGACTCGACTGGTTCCCGCGAAGACCCAGGCCGGTGAAGGGGGCATCGACCTTGATGCCCCCGGTGGAGGTCGGCACGAACCAGATCGTGCTGGCGCCGTCGGCCTCGACCGGTCGACTGGACCACACGTAGCTGTCGGCCTCGGGAGCAGAGGTGACCCAGCTCTTGGACGCATCGAGGATGACGTTGCCACCTTCGGCGCGAGCAGATGACACGGGCGCCCAGAACTGGCTGCGCGAGCCGCGTTCGGAGAAGGCGAGCGAGGTCAGGTGGTTGCCGCTGGCGATCTCCCGGCGGACCTCGTCCTGACCGAAGTTCTCGATGACCACGGTGCCCACGTAGTGCATGCAGAGGATCATCGCGGTCGACGTGCAGTGCTCGGCGATGCGACGAACCACCTCGGCGGCGGCCTTCAAGCCCTGCCCGCCGCCGCCGACATCGGCGGAGCTGACCAGGCCCAACAGGCCGGCGGCAGCGATCGCGTCGAGGTTGGCTCGGGGAAAGACCCCTTCCTCGTCGATCCGCACGGCGTTCGGCTCGATCAGATCCGAGATGATGCGATCGATCGTGACGACGTGATCCTCGGACATGTTCGCTCCTCTGGTTCTGGCGGGTACCCGCACATCCGCCGACCCATTGGGAAGACAAGGTCACGGTACTCACGGTGTTCGTAGCTGGCCGGGCCGGAGGATGACATTTCCTCCATGGTGTCAGCGGCGATGTCCGACACCTTCGTGGTCGTCCCGGTGGAGCGGTCGCCTGATCAGCGTCGCCGAACGCCTCAGAACGGTTGGGCCGGGTCCTCGGGGTCGAGGGGGTCCGCCGGGTCGAACGTGGCGAAGGTGTCGGGGTCCTCGGGGCTGGGCGTGAGGACGATCGCCGCATCGTGGAACCCGGCTTCGATCCCGCGCAGCGACGCGGCGATGACCGACAGCGGGTCGGCGCCCACGTTGGCCTCCCGCCACTGGGCGCGGAGCGCGTCGACCCGGGCGACGTCGGCCGGCGTGGCCGACCCGAGCACCACGGGGAGCTTGGCGAGGTTCCAGCCCGCGGCGACGGCAAGCGTCTGCGCTTCGGCCTGGTAGGGGTCGCGCACGGCGCGGTCGACCTCGTCGGTGGTCATGGCGCCCACGATCCGGCCGGCGAGCCGCGCCATGTTCCGGTACGAGCCCTGCAGGAGGAACGGGGGCTCACCACGCAGCGCGTCGTCCATCGTGGCCGACTCGATGTACGCAGCGTTGACCTCGAGCAGCGCGTCGCGCGCCCGCGCCATGTTGGTGAGGGTCTGGGTGACCGCCGAGAGCTCGGTCGGGGAGTACTGGTGCTGGAGCTCCTCGGCGCGAAGCGTTGCCCCTTCGGACGCCTCGAGGAGGGCCTCGAGCTCCTTGCGGCCACGCGCGATGACCGGCGCGAGGACGTCGTTGACCCCACTCGCGTTCTCGAGGTACGACTGCGCGAACGCGGCATCGTGCGCTCCTGCCACGTCGCCCAGGTTGTGCACGTCGGCCCGGTTGGCGAGCATGTCCGGGATCCGGAACTCCCGACCGGAGCTGGTGTACGGGTTGCCCGCCATCACCATCACGAACCGCCGCCGACCGAGCTCGAAGGTCTGCGCCTCCCCGTCGACCACGCCTTCCACACGACGGGTGGCGTCGCACAGCGAGATGAACTTCTGCAGGAACTCCGCCGAGGTGTGCTGGATGTCGTCCACGTAGCAGATGACGTTGTTGCCCATGGCGAAGGCCCGGTTGAGCTTCACCAACTCCGCAGCCGCCGCGTGGTCGGGAGCCTGGGCTGGATCGAGGCTCGTCACCCGCTCCCCGAGCGCTGGTCCGTTGACCTTCACGAGGGCGAACCCGAGGAGGTCGGCAACGTACTCGACGAGGGTGGTCTTGCCGTAGCCCGGCGGACTGATCAGCAGGAGGAGGCCCTGCGGCGAGCCGCTGAGCCCCAGCTGACGGGCGAAGTTCTCGCCGACCATCGGGAGCAGCACCTCGTCGACGAGGCGGTTGCGGACGAAGGAGGTGAGTACGTGCGGACGCAGGGTGTCGAGCCCGAGCTCGTCGCGCCACCGTGCCAGGGTGGTGCGCCGCGCCGCGTTGAACGCCCGGAACCGCTCGAGCCCGTCCCGGCGGTACACGCGGAAGCTCGTGTGCGCTCGCCCGACCGGCAGATCCATCACGCCGCCGACGACGGTTGGGTGCCGGCCGCGGAGTCCCTCGATGTGGGCGATCGCGGCGACGTCGGACACCTCGACCGTGGGGTCCGACAGGACCCAGGCCGCCTCGGCGGCGAGGTCGGCGGCGGCGAGATCCGCGTAGGGGTTCGAGGTCGACCCCGCCCCGGCGAGATCCGAGCCGTCGGCGAGATGATCTGCGATCCAGTGGACGAGCGTTGCGAACGGAGCCGAGTCGAGGTCGATGCCGGCGTCGCGTGACCATCCGGCGAACGCGGTGGCGACGCGGCCGCCATCGGCTGTCACGGTTGGCCGATCGACAGATTCGCTGAGCCACTGCACGGCGGCGTCGAGGTCGAACGCCCCGACGAGCCGAGCGCTCTCGGCCACCTCGTGCAGATCGGATCCGACGCGTTGCACGAGCGCCGTACGGGTGGCGCCCCGCCCGAGGGCGCGAACCGCGGCGAGCTCAGCCGCGAGCTGTTGCTGCTCGCCCGGTTCCAGCGACGACCACCAGACTCCGGCCACGGCTCGGACCGCGCCCGCCCAACGCAGGCCAGCCGCGTCGAACGTCGGTCGAACGGCAGCGAGGACGAGCCCGGCGTCGGCGTCGTGGACGCCCATCTCGTAGCCGTCGTCGACCCGCCGGGCGGCCAGCTGCGCAAGAGCCTCGGGAGCCACGGTGTCGGTTCCGGCGTCGTCGAGTGCGGTGAACGCGAGGTAGACGGCGCGGGTGAGCACATCGTTCTCGGTGGGGTAGGACTGCCCGGCGAGTTCGGTGAACTCGGACAGCCCGGCGTCGGGTACCGGCAGCACGAGGTCGGTGCCCGTGAGACGGAGCTCGAGGTCGGAGCCGTCCCCGTTCGGCCGGAGGCGCAGCTCGAAGGGTTCGGTGTTCACACCGATCTGCCAGCGGCCGATCCGGACGCCACCTTCGCTGAAGAGCTCGGACCGGTCCCCGACGGCGCGCCGGGCGTTGTCCTTCGCCGCGACCAGTTCGGCTCCGAGCTCGGCGCCACGGCCGGCTTCGCCGAGCTCGGTGAGCTCGGCGATGGCCTTGCGCACCCGCAGGACCAGGGGATCTGCCGCAAAGAACCCGTCCACCTTCTCGAGCGCGTCGAGATCGGCGGCGCGCGTGGCAACGGTCTGGAGGACGCGTCGTGCCGACGCGACCACCCGGTCGATGAACGCGGTGCGCTCAGCGGCCAACTGGTCCCGTTTGGCGAGGAACGCGGCGTAGAGCTCGTCGCGCTTGCTGGCGATCTGGTCGGCGAAGTCCGGCACGTCGCCGTAGGTGAGTTCGGACGTCTCGAGGTCGGCTTCGAGGGCTCCGAGTGCGGCATCGCAGGCGGCGGCGTCGGAGGCGGCCATGAGCGCCGAGCTCGCTCGCTGGGCGAGCACGTTCATGGCCGCCTGGAACCCGGCCGCGCCTTCCGATCGTCGGAGCGCGTCGACCCGTTGGTCGAGATCGGCTCGCGAGGCGTTTCGTCGGCCGAGTGCTTCCCCGAGGCGTTGGAGCACCGCGGTCTTGCCGGTGGGGTCATCGACCTCGAGCGAGCCGACCACCTCGGTGAGAAGCGAGAGGCGCTCACCGACCTGGTCGACGGCTGCGACCGCGGCGGACACGAGCGCGGCGGTCTCGGCGGCGAGGCCCTCGCTCGTGGCCTGGTCGAGCGCGGTGAGGGTGGAGTCGAGCGACCCCTCATCGGCCAGGAACTCGAGCGCCCGGCTCCCGAGGCCGGTGAACGCCGCATCGACCTGCGCCGCCATGTCGTCGACCGCTTCGGTATCGGTGTGCGGCCGCTGACCGAGATCGACGAGGCGGCCGAGCAGCACCCGTCCCTGCTCCATGAGCTCGAGGAAGGCGTCGGTCTCGCGCAGCTCGAGCCCGGCTCGACTCAGGTAGCCGTCGACGTCGGACCGCGCCGCGAGGACGGCGAGGTGCGCCTCGCGCTTGGCCTCGGCAACGGTGGCGAACTCGTCGAGCACGCCGCCGGCCGTCCGGCGGAGCTTGCCGAGGAGGCCTGCGAGTCCGTTGGCCTCGGGTTCCTGCAACCACACATGCGCATCCAGCAGGCGGTTGGCGCGGGCGACGAGTGCCTCGAAGACCGACCCGTTGAACTCCGGTCGATCGCTGTCGCGGGCGAGGCTCAGGAGCTCACCGAGCGCACGGACGAGCTCGGGGTTCCCGATGCGCGCGAAGAAGGTTCCTGCCGGCGCGGCAGGCTGGTACCGCTCGGGTGTGCAGAACGGGCTCGTGTACACGCCGATCGTGTGCACGCGCTGCGGTTCGGTTTCGGGTCGGACAGTGACCACGACGCCATCCTCGAACAACGCGTAGCCGTTGCACGCCACGGGGTTCTCCATGGTGCGCGACACGAGGTTGTAGCCCAGCAGCATGTACTCGCCGCTGTCGGTGCGGTGGTAGGCGTAGAGCACGTCCTCGCCGTTCGGGCTCGCATGCGTGGCGAGCAGCTCGAAGCCCGAGGCATCGGTGGCGAACACCTTCGTCTCGCCGTTCTGCAGGTGGAACCCCCCCGGGAAGATGATCCCCGAGTCCTCCGGGAGCCGGTGGCAGTTGAGCCCGATGGCATCGATGCGATGCACCTGCTGGGTGAGGCGGTTGTAGACGTAGAAGCGCTCGGTCGACTCGCCGTAGGGCTGGAGACGCACGAGGAGGAGCTCGCCCAGCCGGGCGGTGTGGATGGTGAGCTCGCCGAGATCAGCGTCGACCACCGCCAGCTGCTCGGTGTTGATGACCCGGCCGCCCTCGACGACGTCGTCGACCCGGAACTCGAGGACGCCCTTGCTCCCGCCGAGGAACACCAGGTCCTCGAGGTTCCAGTGCGGCCACCGACCCTCGATCCGGTGGGTGCGGTCCACCTCGTTCCAGACGAAGTCGAAGGGCTCGTCGAACACGAGGTCGTGCTCACCGTAGGCATCGACGTACAAGGGCGCGCCGCCGTCGAGACGCCACCGCAGCACCCGGATGTCCTCGGCTCGCTCGCCGATGACGAACACCATCAACAGGAGCTCGCCGGTTCGGCGAAGCGTGAGGAGCCGGCACTTGGCGTAGTAGGTGTACAGCTCGTCGAAGTCGCGCAGGAAGCTCGTGTCGTCGAGGAAGTAGTCGTCGTCGTCGGGTGTGAGCGGTGCGAAGTCCTTGTCGGTGGGCGAGACGTCGGTGACGTGCAACAGGGTGAAGACGTCGGCGACGGTGCGCTTGGCCGTGAGCCCGGGCGGGATGTTTGTGCCGAACAGCAACAGACCGTCGACGCTGACCGCGTCAACGGGGATGCATGCCGCTGCCGTGCTGAGTCGTTCCTGTTCGATCAGGGTGAGGCTCGACCCGCCGAAGACCTGCGACCGCGCGTGGTTGAGCCGCTCGGCCGCGTCGCGGACCTCGGCCGCGACCTGCGAGAGCCGCGCCTGCAAGATGTCGTAGGCGGTCGACGGCCTGTCGTCGGCCGCGGTGGGTGTGCCTGCGATCTCCTGGCCGGCCACGTCGGCGGCGGGCCCGGGATCGGGATCCGGTGGGGGATCAGGCTGGAGGTCGGTCACGAGTCGGCGGTGCTCACGTGATGATCGAGGAGAGCTCGATGTCGCCGAGGCCCTTCTCGGACATGGTGTCGACCAGCTCGCTCAGGAGCGCGCCCTCGTCGCCTCCGAGACGCTTGGAGACGAGCTGGAGCGCCTGGGCCAGGCTCAGCTGGGCGATCCCGGACGGCCCGAGTCCGCCCAGCGCCTGGCCGAGCAGCGCGACGAGGTCCTTCTCGCCCGATGTGTACGGCGCCATGACGGTGGAGCTGGCGTCGGATGCGCCCGAGAAGCTCTCGAGGGCCTTGCCCGCGGTGACCGACCCGATGATCCGGTCGACGAACAGGTCGGTGCCGCCGACGATGTCGATGTCGGCGGACTCGAGCGCCGCGCCGATCGCCTCGGCTTGCTTCATGCCGAGATCGCGCTGGGCCTCGACCGACGCCATGCGGACGCTGGCCTCCAGATCGATGCGCTTGACCTGGAGGTCGTACTCCTGGCCGACCCCCTCGAGCTCCTTCATGGCGGCGGCCTTGTCGACCAGACCTGCGGCCTCGCCCTTGAGACGGGCCTCGGCGGCCTCGCCTTCGGCATGGCCCGCGATGCGGGCGGCCTCGGCGTCGGCCTCGGCCACCTTGGCCTGCGCGAAGCCGATCTCCTTGATCGCCTCGGCGTCGGCCCGCTTGACCTCCACCTCGGCCAGTCCTGGCGCCGCCACCTCCGCCTTGGTGCCCTCGGCCCGCTTGGTCTTGGCTGCCGCCTCGAGATCGGCGGCGGCGCGATCGGCTTCGGCCAGGGTGAGCTGCTGACGTCCCCTGTGCTCGGCAGCCTTCTCGGAGGCCTCGGCGGCCTTGATGGTCTGGATGAGGTCGGCCTCGGCCACCCCACCCGCGGTGATCACCGCCGAGTCCTTCTCCCGGTTGGCATCCTCGACCCGACGGAGGGTCTTGATCGCCTCTTCCTGCTCGGCGACCGCCTTGTCCGCCGACACCCGGACTCGAGCGAGCTCGGCGATCTGCGTGCGCTCGGACTCGAGATCCCGCGTGGCGGTGGTGGTCTCGACCTCGCGTGCGATGGCCTCCAGTTGGCGGGCCTTCTCGAGCTTCTCGGTCTCGACGGCGACGGCTCGCTCGCGGTTCTTCCCGGCGACCTCGACCTCGCGCTGCACGTTCTCGTTCTGCACCTGGATCTGCTCGTCGGTGCGCAGGCGGGCCTGTTCGGCCTTGAGTCGCTCCTCGGCCTCGACCTGGTGGCTGACCGACTCCTCGCGTGCCTTGCTGGTGGCGATCTCGCGCTCGGCCCGGAACTGGGCGGCCTTCTCCTGGCGGTCCATCTCGTAGACCGCCTGCTGGGTCTCGACGTCCTTGGCCTTGAGCTGCTTCTCGGCCTCGCGTCGATGCACGTTGGCGGTGACGGCTTCCTTCGAGGTGATGTCGGTGATCTTCTTGATGCCGACCGAATCGAGCACGTTGTTGGGATCGAGCTGACCGATGGGGGTCTGTTCGAGGTACTCGATCGCCACGTCGTCGAGGACGTAGCCGTTGAGGTCTTCGCCGATGACGGCGATGACGTTGGTGCGGAAGTTCTCGCGGAGCTCGTAGAGCTCCACGAAGTCCATCTTCTTGCCGGCGGTCTTGAGCGACTCGGCGAACTTGGCCGAGAACAGCTCTTCGAGCTTCTGTTGGCTCGACGCGTTCTGGCAGCCGACGAGCTGGGCCACCTTGCGGACGTCCTCGGTGGTGTTGTTCACCCGGACGTAGAAGCTCACCCGGATGTCGGCGCGGATGTTGTCCTTGCAGATCAGACCGTCCGAACCGGATTTCTCGACCTCGATGACCTTGACCCCGATGTCCATCATCTCGGCACGATCGACCACCGGCTTCACGAGCGCGCCCGTGAACGTGACCTCGATGTTCTTCGACCGCGAGATGATCATCGCCTGGCTCTGGGGGACCTTCCGGTAGAACCGGGTCACCACCAGCCCGACCAGGAACAGACCGACGACGAACGCCGCCGCGATCACCACGATCGTGATGAGTAGGTTCACGTTGCTTCTTCTCCTCTTGTCCCGCCGGTTCGCGTCGGGTTGGTGTTCGAGTCGACGCCACCTGCGGTGTCGCCGGTTGTTGCGGTGATCTGCACGGGTCGTCGTCAGATGGTGGGCCGGTACTGCTCCTCGATCTCGGCGATCCAATAGGCGTCCTTCTCCGGATCGAGCTCGACCACGATGGCGACATCGCCGCGGGTGAATTCGCCAGCCGGGGCCCGAACCTTCACGATCGACGTTCGCATCGGGCCGTTGACGATCTCGGCGTCGCCGAAGGTCATGGTGACCTCGGTGGTGCGGATCTTGCAGAGGCTCCCGATCGCGGCGCTGCGTTCGGCGCCCTTCTCCGAGGTGAGGGCCCGGCCCAACACGCCACCGACCTTCCACAAGAAGACGAAGCCGGCGACGAGCCCGAGGACGAGCCCGAGGACGATCGTGATCCCAGCGCCGAGATCGGCATCCGCCGCGGCGGTCGAGACCAGCAGGGACACCGCCCAACCGGCGAACGACAGCATGAAGAGCGAGAGCGGCAGGCCGAGGACGCCGAGGTTCAGCGCCGCTGCGAGCTGCTCGAAGCCGTCGATGTCACCGTCGCCGTCGATGTCCAGATCGATGTCGCCGTCACCGATGTCGAACCCGGCGACGAGGGTCCCGACGACGAACCACAGGAAGCAGAACACCAGTGGAACCGTGAAGATGATGGTGGGCAAGCTGACGGTTTGCTCAATGATGTCGGTCATCGCAGTCCGCTCATCTTGTCATCCGCGGAGCGGCGGGTGCGCCGAGTTGCGCGGAAACCCCGATCCTTCGTGCAGGTTGGGCACGGGGCTCGGGCACATCTACGCCGCGGCACCCCGCGACGTGCGGTTCGCTCGAGGCGCGTTCGCATCGGCGCTCGGTCGAGTGCGACGCCGGTCCGACGACCTCAGCCGGTCGTGGCGAGCCGCTCGTCGACCGACGGTGAGGGCGCCGACCGGAATCGGTCCTTGAGGCGCAGGAACGGTCGTTCGATCACGAAGAACGAAGCGGTGGCGACGACCAGCGACAGGGCGGTGACGATCGCCATCGTCATGGCGGAGTTCTTGTAGCCGGCCTCACCGACCATCGTCTTGATGGGGAAGTGCCACAGGTACAGCCCGTAGGAGATCCGGCCGACGTAGGCGAACGGGGCCAGGGCGAGGACACGGGCGGGGATGCTGCGGGGCCACTGGTCGAGCCAGCAGATCACGGACGCGAAGCCGATGGCCACGATGAGCGGCATCACCCCTTGGCTGGCCTCGCCGGCGCGGAAGATGCTGGTGACGATCGTCGAGACGTACCAGATGGTCACGAGGGCGACCGGCGCGACGAACCACCTGCGGGGCTTCCAACCGAGGACGAGCACTGCCGCCAGCGCGCAGCCGACGAAGATGCTCAGCGACTGGGTGTCGAAGCCGTTCTGGAGCCGGGCGCTGGACGGATTCGGATCCGACTGGATGACGAGGCGGGCGGCCGTCGACGCGAGCGCACCTACGACCGATGCGGCCAGGACCCCCCACACCCGCGCGTACCGGTAGGACAGCCAGAGGATCACCGGCCAGATCAGGTAGAACTGCTCCTCGACGGCGAGCGACCACGTGTGCCCGAGCATGCCGAGCTTGGCGCCGGCGACCCGCGCCCAGTTGGCGTAGTAGAAGAGCGCAGCAGGCGCCGATTGTCCGATCCGGTCCTCCTCGACGCCGCTGAACCGGCTGTACAGGTAGACGACCGCGACGAAGGCGACGAGCGCCGGGACCAGCCGAAGGACGCGCCGCATGTAGAAGTTCGTGAACGACAGGCGTCCGCGCTCGGTGATCTCGCCCAACAGCAGGGCGGTGATCAAGAAGCCCGAGAGCGTGAAGAAGACGGCCACGCCGATGCCGCCGCCGGGCAGCTCCGAACCCCACGAGTGCACCCCGATGACGAGCACCACGGCGATGGCCCGCACCCCGTCGAGCGATCCGTTGTGGCGCAACCTCCAGCGGGGCGCGGCGGGCGCACCCTCGGGATCGTCCACGGTTCCGGTTCCGGTCTCGGTCTCGGTGACGGTGACCTCCGATTCGTCGACCTCCGATTCGTCCCGAGCCGGAGTCGGCGTTGCTGGCCCCTCCTCCTCCTCAACCGGACCGCGCACCCTCGTGAGCCTACTGCCACCGCGCCACCCCAGAAGGCGACCGACGCGGCGGACGCGACGGGCGCACGGGTGGGTGCAGGTGCGCCCGACGCCGCTCCGTGCAACCGCCGGATCGGGCACGGAGTCGGGCGTCCCGCCCGTGCTGTTGGCCATGAGCTCCTCGAGCGATTGGCCCGACGCGGCTTCCATGACCTCCACCAGCACCGCCATCTCGGTGTGGGAGTAAGCGAAGGCGCGCTGCTGAACGAGGCCGATGGCAGGGAGATCCTCGCACCGGCGACCGCCGGTCTGAGCTCGATGACCGAGCAGCGCTACTTCGCGTACGGGTCGCTCGTGAGCAACGGTTGGATCTTGGGCAACCCGAGTCGCAACGGGTACCAGGGCGTCACCGCCCAACAGCGCGACCCGTCGGTGACCATCGTGGTGTGGTCGACCGCGGGCCCGACCAACACCGAGGAGTCCAACGGTCGCAGACCATCAGCGAGCGCATCTCCGGAGTCGTGAGCGACGTGCCGATCGACATGTCTCGACCCGGCTGACCGATCGACCGAGCTCGACTCGGCGGGGGCGGACCCGCACCCGCCGAACCGACGCCGCTGCAGGAGCGTCGAACCGTCGATCGGTCCACCCCGACGGACGCCGTCGCCGGTGATGGATCGGCGAAGCGGGGGGTACGAACTGGGCATGCTCGTGCTTTCGTCGCTCTGGTCCCCGGTCGAAACGTGCCGCTCCGTCACCCACCCGGTCGAGGCCGTCTTCGAGGCGCTCGCGGATCCCTACACCTACCCACGCTGGCTGGTGGGGGCGCAGCGGATCCGAGCGGTCGATGACGACTTTCCGGCACCCGGATCGGAGTTCCACCACTCGGTGGGTGTCGCGGACGGTGCGACCGTCGACGACACGAGCTCGGTCCTCGCCGTGGACGCGCCCCACCGGCTCGATCTGGAGGTGCAGGTCGGGCCGATCAACGGGATCGTCAGGTTCCGGATCGAGCCGACTCCGACCGGTGCGACCATCCGCATGCGCGAACGGCCTGCCGGTCTGGCCAAGGTCCTGACGCCCTTCACCCGCCCGGCTCTCGGCGCCCGCAACGCCGAGTCGTTGCGCCGCCTCGACGTGATGCTCGACGATGACGCACCGCCCGACACCGGCGCCTAGACCGACGAGACCGCCCGAGCGGGACGAGAGCGCGGCGGCACGAGAGCGCGGCGGGACGAAAGAACGGCGGGACGAAAGAACGGCGGGACGGATCCCGGTCAGGGCCCCGGGACCGGGAGCGCCTCGAGCACGATCGTGAGCTGCTCGAGGACCTCGCCTGCCTCGCGACGAGCGAGGGCTTCGATGCCGAGCTTCGATGCCACCCGCCCCAGTGGGCCGAACGGCAGGCGGTAGCCGATTCGGATGGTGAGCTGGGTGCGGTCTGCGTCCAGAGCGCGGACCTGTTCGGTCAGCTCGTAGCGGACCCCGAACCCCACGCTTCCCTCGATGGTCAGGTGGTGCTGGTCGCGGATGCTGGTGACCGTCCACGTGGACTCGAAGCACCGGCCGACGGCGCGCACCACCTGGCGAAAGGTCTGACCGACCGAGGTGAGCCGTTCCGGGGCGTCGAGCACCTCCCCGGTGCTCGACGAAAGGCGGGGCAGCAGTCGGACGTCGGTCCAGACATCCCACACCTCGGCAATCGGGCGTTGAACCTCAGCGGTGCTGGAGAAGGTCGGCATGGTCGATTTCCTTCCCTCGCACCGGCCGCGTCATCCGTGACGTTCGTCCCGTCCGAGCACTCGCAGCGAGAAGAACGTCTCGCGTCTTCATCCGCTCAATCGACGAGCTCGCGATCGAGCAGCGCCGCGGTGGTCTCGTCGTCGGCGAGCATCCGATCGATCAGATCCGCCTTCTTCATCGACGACGTACCGGCGATGCCGAGATCGCGGGCGAGGGTCCGGAGCTCCGCGGCCGTGCGGGCCTCGAGCACCGATCGCTCGTCACGTGCACGATCGTCGAGGTGACGTTCGCCATCGGTGAGATCGGCCACGAGCCGGGCGGGATCCTCGACCGTCACCGTGAGGCCAGGGTGCTTGATCCATCCGAACGGCTCGATGCCGGGAACGGGGTCACGGAACCGGATGCACACGCCGGAGGTGGCGTTGGACGCGAAGGTGATCCCCGAGTCCGACGCAGACAGGTGCGGAGGGCCGATGACCTTGTACCAATCGTACGGACCGGTGACCTGCGCGTCCTCGATGTTGTCGAGCGGCGTGGAGATCGTCCACGGGCCGAACGTCGCGGTGAGGCGGGTGCCGAGCAACTCCACCCGGCAGTTGCCCGGGTCGACGCCGAAGGGGAGCGACGCGACACGGAAGACGGGATGGAAGGCGAAGCGGTGAACAGCGGTGAGGGAGTCTTCGAGAGGGGTGATCATGGCCTCCACGTACCCGATCGCCGTCGGGCCAGACGGTCATCGGTCACGAGGGTGGGGGAGCCCGACGGTCGGGCAGCCTACGAGCGACCCCGCTCGGCCGGGCTGCGTCGGAGCGCCACCAGCAGATCGGCCTCCTGAGCCGACGCCTCGGGTCCGTATCGGACGATCAACGGGCCGCTGGTGTCGCAGTGCGGACAGTGCACGGGAACCACCATCGACAGGTCGGCGGGATCCGATGCGCCTTCGAGGCGGTCGATGTCGTCGGCATCCACTTGGTCGCCCGGGAACTGCTTGCCGCAGGTCAGGCAGTGGATCTGCGCGTCGTCGACGACCTGGAACTGGCCATGGCCGAGATCGTCACGGTCTCGTCGGGCGGCGATCGCCTTCGTCAGCGAATCTGCAGCGGGGCCGGAGGCGGGCGCTTCCGAACCCTGGGGTGAACTCGAATCGGTCATGGCCTTCTCCCTTGGACGTCGCCCGTTCCTACCCCCATGCACAGGCGCCATGCGCTGCGCATCGGAGCAGGTGCCCCCAGCTCGAAAGCGGTGGGCACCGATGCCGCCCGTCCATCGCTCCGGGGGAGAGCTGCGACGGGTGAGGTCCTCTTCCCGCCGACGTTCGTCTGATCTGGGTTGGGCTGGGTAACTGGAGGTCATGGACGCCATCACCCTGCTCAAGGACGATCACCGATCCGTCGAGAAGTTGTTCAAGCGCTTCGAGAAGGCGGGTGACCGTGCGTTCGTCGAGAAGCGCCGGATCGTCGAGAGCATCATCGAGGAGCTCTCGGTGCACGCCGCTATAGAGGAGCAGGTGTTCTACCCCGTGGTCCGCGCCACGGTGCCTGGAAGCGAGTCGGAAGCTTTGGAGAGCCTGGAGGAGCACCACATCGTCAAGTGGGTGCTCGACGAGCTCGACGGCAT
>JBBSTY010000054.1:0-24275 GCA_038235385.1 Acidimicrobiales bacterium
ACCTGGCCGACTTCAACCGCATCGCCGCCCGGGTCCCGCACATCGCCGACATGAAGCCCCACGGCAAGTACCACATGACCGACCTCGACCGCATCGGTGGCGTTCCGGTCGTGATGCGCGAGCTCCTCGACGCCGGGCTCATCCACGGCGACTGCCTCACCGTCACCGGCAAGACCGTGGCCGAGAACCTCGCCGCCATCGATCCGCCCACGCCCGACGGCGACGTCGTGCACGCGCTCACCGACCCCATCCACGTGGTCGGCGGCATCGCCGTGCTCACCGGGTCGCTCGCCCCGAAGGGCTCGGTCGTCAAGGTGGCGGGCATCGACTTCGACACCTTCGAGGGCAACGCCCGCGTGTTCGACGGCGAGGCGGCGGCCATGGACGAGATCCTGGCCGGCAAGATCAACGCCGGCGACGTGGTCGTCATCCGCTACGAGGGCCCCAAAGGCGGCCCAGGCATGCGCGAGATGTTGGCGGTCACCGGCGCCATGAAGGGCGCGGGCCGTGGCGGCGACGCCGCGCTCATCACCGACGGTCGCTTCTCGGGAGGCACCCATGGCTTCTGCATCGGGCACGTGGCCCCCGAGGCCGTCGACGGTGGTCCCATCGCCTTCGTGGCCGACGGCGACCGCATCCTCATCGACACCGTGAACCACACGATCGACCTCCTCGTCGAGCCCGCCGAGCTCGAGGCCCGCAGGGCCGACTGGAAGAAGCCCGAGCCCCGCTACCCCCACGGCGTGCTGGCCAAGTACGCCAAGCTCGCCCAGGGCGCCGAGAAGGGCGCCATCACCGAGGCGTGACCCCCCGAGGGCGTCAGGTGGTGGTCGGGTGGGCCCGCCTGGTCACGAGCCGGTTGTCGACGAACCTCGCGGTCTCGCCGACGAGGACACCGGTCGCGGCTCCGCCGATGACGTCGAGGGGCAGGTGCGCGCCCACGTGGAGGCGGGCCAGCGCCACGATCACCGCCAGCGACCACGGCACCGCCCGCCACCGACCCGTCAGGTGGGGTGCGACCACGGTGGCCAGCGCGAACGAGACCGCGCTGTGGCCCGACACGAAGCCGTAGCCGGCGTCGATCGAGCCCCGGAGCGTCACCGTGATCCCCTCGGCGGCCGGCCGACCCCGCTCGATCAGGTCCTTGATGATCCGCGCCACGAACCAGGCGATGGTCGGGGTGACGGCGAACTCGAGCGCCAGCCGCGGTCGGCGCATGGCCCAGCCGATCACCAGGCCGACCACTGCGGCGAGCCCGACCGTGCCGAGCTGCATCACCGGCCACGAGGGTGCCTCGAGCCACGACGGGAGGCCGTTGACCCAACCGAAGACCCGGGCCTCGACCACCGACACCCCGCGCCACGCGGCCAGCGTGCTCAGCGCCAGCACCGCCGCGGCGGCACCGATGCGGAAGGTGTCGGCGCGCGCCCAGGAGCCCGACAGCTCGGCGCCATCACCCCGTCCCACTCGCTCACCGCGCACCCGGCGACGTTAGCCACGCCGACCTCGCCGGCGGGAACGTCCGGGTACCGGCGACGCGGCGCGCTCGACCCGGTTGCCACGCTCGCGACGCGGCGCCGGGCGTGTCGCCCCGATGCGTCGAACCCGGCCCGATGCCGATCCAGGTTGCCAGTCGCACGGCGATGGTGGCATCCTGTCCTGCGTGCATCCCACCTCGCCGACGATCCTCCTCGTAGTACGCAACTAGCACACGCCGTCACTTCCGCCGCGTGTGCCCTCGACCTCCCCAACCGGGAGGTCGATTCTGTTTTCCGGTCGGGTGCGTGCGCATCCTGGGATCGGAACCAGGTCGGCCGCCTCCCGGAGCCGACCGCCGTCACCCAGCACCCCGACCCGATGCCGCAGAACCGGGTCACCCCGACACCACCAGCCAGCGCAGCAACCGACAGAGGACAGCCATGAAGATCACCGGGAAGACCAACGGGGGCTCCGCCCTGATCCAGGCCCTCGAGAACGAGGGCGTCGACACCATCTTCGGCCTGCCGGGCGGCGCGATCCTCCCGGTGTACGACCCGATCATCGACTCGCCGATCCGCCACATCCTCGTGCGTCACGAGCAGGGTGCCGGCCACATGGCCGAGGGGTACGCCCATGCCACCGGTCGTCCGGGCGTGGCCATGGTGACCAGCGGCCCGGCCGCCACCAACGTCGTCACGCCGCTGGCCGACGCGTACATGGACTCGGTGCCGCTCGTCATGATCACCGGCCAGGTGCCGTACTCGGCCATCGGGACCGACGCCTTCCAGGAGTGCGACACCACCGGGATCACCATGCCGGTCACCAAGCACAACTTCCTGGTCACCGAGGCCCAGGACATCCCGCGCATCGTCCACGAGGCGTTCCACATCGCCACGACCGGCCGTCCGGGCCCCGTGCTCATCGACGTCCCCAAGGACATCGTCGACCCGCAGAACCCGCGTTCGGCGATGGAGTGGTACGACCCGGGCCCCATCGACCTGCCTGGCTACCGACCGCTCACCAACGGCGACCCGAAGCTCATCCGCCGAGCGGCCGAGCTGATGATGCGGGCCGAACGCCCGGTCATCTACGCGGGAGGCGGGATTCTCAAGGCACGGGCGTCGGCCGCGCTGAAGGAGCTGGCCGAGCTCTGCGACCTCCACGTCGTCACCACCCTGATGGCCCGGGGCGCGTTCCCCGACGACCACCCCCTGTGCCTCGGCATGCCGGGCATGCACGGCAACTACACGGCGGTCACCGCCATCCAGGAGTGCGACCTGCTCATCGCGCTGGGCAGCCGCTTCGACGATCGCGTGACGGGCAAGGTGTCCGACTTCGCGCCGCACGCCGAGGTGATCCACGTCGACATCGACGCCGCCGAGCTGGGCAAGGTCCGCGTCCCCGAGGTCGGCATCGCCGGTGACTGCCGCTTGGTGATCGAGGAGCTCGTCACCGCCCTGCGCGACCTCGGCGCTCCCGAGAACCTGCCCGACCGCCAGGCCTGGCGCTCCACCATCTCGGGCTGGCGCGAGACCTACCCGCTGGTCTACGAGATGTCCGAACCCGGCGACCTCCTCAAGCCGCAGTACGTGCTCGAGCAGCTCCGCGACAACACCCCCGACGACTGCATCGTCGCCTCGGGCGTCGGTCAGCACCAGATGTGGACCAGCCAGTACTGGAAGTTCAACCACCCCAACACCTGGGTGAACTCCGGCGGTCTGGGCACCATGGGGTTCGCCGTTCCGGCCGCCATCGGCGCCAAGGTCGGTCGTCCCGATCGGATGGTGTGGGCCGTCGACGGCGACGGCTGCTTCCAGATGACCGCGCAGGAGCTCGTCACCGCGGCCACCGAGCGCATCCCGGTCAAGATCGCCATCTTGAACAACGCCTACCTCGGCATGGTGCGCCAGTGGCAGGAGATGTTCTACGACGAGCGCTACTCCGAGGTGTACCTGTCGCCGGACCTGCCCGACTACAAGATGTGGGCCGAGGCGATGGGCTGCGTCGGCATGCGGGTCGAGTCGCCCGACGAGGTCCTCCCGGCGATCGAGAAGGCCAACGGGATCGACGATCGCCCGGTCGTCATCGACTTCCGCACCGACGCCCGCGAGAAGGTGTACCCGATGGTGCCGTCGGGCCGTTCGAACAGCGACATCGTGGTCGGCCCCGGCCAGGGCGACGGAGGACACTGATCATGATGACCGCCAAGGACGCCCCCGAACCCCGCCTGCACATCCTGTCGGTGCTCGTCGAGAACCGCGCCGGCGTCCTCACCCGTGTCGCCGGGCTGTTCGCCCGGCGCGGCTTCAACATCCACTCGCTCGCGGTCGCCCCCAACGACGACGACCGGTTCTCGCGGATCTCGATGGTGGTCGACGTGCAGTCCGCCCCGCTCGAGCAGATGATCAAGCAGCTCGACAAGCTCATCAACGTCATCGAGATCGACGAGCTCGCGCCGCACGAGGCGGTGTCGCGCGAGCTCCTGGTGGCCACCGTCTCCGCGCCGCCCGACGTGCGCAGCCAGGTGATCGAGTTGGTGCAGATCTTCGAGGGTCGCGTCCTCAACGTCGGGCAGGAGTCGATCCTCGTCTCGCTCGACGGCGCGCCCGAGAAGCTCGACGACTTCGAGCGCCTGCTGCGGCCCTACGGGATCGAGGCCATGCAGCGCACCGGCCGGGTGGCGCTGCCGCGGCTGCACCAGCGCGCCGCGCTCGGTGTGGTCGACAACCGGGCGTCCTGAGCGCCGTTCGCACCCGGGCGCCTTCGCGCCCGGGCCACGGGCCGAAATGGCGCCTCTCGCCGTTCGCGCCCACAATCAACCAGCAGAAATCGCCGAGAAGGGAACCTCCGTGGCCAACGTGTACTACGAGTCAGACGCCGATCGGTCGTTGATCGCCGACCGCAAGGTCGCCATCATCGGATACGGATCGCAGGGCCATGCCCACGCGCTGAACCTGAAGGAGTCGGGCATCGACGTGCGCGTCGGTCTCCGCGAGGGTTCCGGCTCGAAGGCCAAGGCCGAAGCGGCCGGCCTGAAGGTGCAGTCGATCGCCGACGCCACCGCCGAGGCCGACCTCGTCATGGTCCTGGCGCCCGACACCGAGCAGAAGTCCATCTACGACGCCGAGATCGCCCCGAACCTCTCCGACGGCGACGCGCTGTTCTTCGCCCACGGCTTCAACGTCCGCTTCGATCGCATCAAGGCGCCGGCCGGGGTGGATGTCGCCATGGTGGCCCCCAAGGGGCCGGGTCACCTCGTGCGGCGCACCTACGAGGAGGGCGGCGGCACGCCGTGTCTCATCGCGGTGGCCCAGGACGCCACCGGCAACGCCAAGGGCGTGGCCCTGGCCTACGCCGATGCCATCGGTGGCACCAAGGCCGGCGTGCTCGAGACCACCTTCGAGGAGGAGACCGAGACCGACCTGTTCGGTGAGCAGGTCGTGCTCTGCGGTGGCGTCACCGCCCTCGTGCAGGCCGGGTTCGAGACCCTCGTCGAAGCCGGGTACCAGCCCGAGTCGGCGTACTTCGAGTGCCTTCACGAGCTGAAGCTCATCGTCGACCTGATGTACGAGCAGGGCATCGGCGGCATGCGCTTCTCCATCTCCGACACCGCCGAGTACGGCGACCTCACGCGTGGGCCGCGGATCATCAGCCCCGACGTGAAGGCCGAGATGAAGGTCATCCTGGGTGAGATCCAGTCCGGGGCGTTCGCCGAGGAGTGGATCGCCGAGAGCGAGGCCGGCCGTCCCAACTTCAACGCGCTGGAGAAGAAGGGCCACGACCACCCGATCGAGAAGGTCGGCGCCGAGCTGCGCGAGATGATGCCGTGGATCTCCGCGGGCAAGACCAAGGTCCAGGAGGCGTCGGGCGGCCAAGGCTGACCCGATCTCGCACCGGTGCGCCGGTGCGCTCGTCACGGAGGGTCCGGCATCGACCGGACCCTCCGTCGCGTCTCGCACCTGATCGCCGGTGCGGTGGGGCCCATGGGCCCGATGACCCAGAAATTCGCCGTCCGGGCGGCCCGGGTCCTTGACGTCGCTCCGTCGCTGCCGATGTACCTACGGTGCGCCACTTGACAGGGGTGCCGCGACACGAGGAGCAGGATGTGAGCGAGCCAGACGGTGATGTGATCGACATCTCCATACCCCGGTCGGTGGCCGATCTCGGGATCCCCGAGACCCTCGTCCACGATCTGGTGCTGCGCCAGGCACTGGTGCAGGGCCGCACCTCGACGCTCCGACTGGCGTCGAAGCTCGCGCTCAGTCCGACGCTGCTCACCCCGGTGATCGAGGACCTCCGCGAGCTGCGTTACCTGGAGGTCCAGGGTGTCGAGAACCGCGACTACCTGCTCGCCCCCACCGAGGCCGGCCGGGCCCAGGCCACCGACCGCATGTCGCTGTCGCGCTACATGGGTCCCACGCCGGTGAGCCTCAGCGCCTACTCGGCCATCATCGCCCGTCAGCACGCGGAACCTCGCGCCGACCTCGATCAGCTCAAGGACGCGTTCTCGGATCTCGTCATCAGCGACGACCTGCTCCGCGAGGTCGGTCCTGCGGCCATCGCCGGTGGCGCCATGTTCCTCTACGGCCCCCCGGGCACCGGCAAGACGAGCATCGCCGAGCGGCTCCTGCGGGTGTACGACGACTACGTCCTGGTCCCCCACGCGGTCGAGGTCGACGGCCAGGTCATCACCGTCTTCGATCCGGTCGTCCACGAGCCGGTCGCCGAGCAGCCGCCCGACATCGATCCCCGTTGGATGCTGTGCAAGCGCCCGTTCATCATCGTCGGTGGCGAGCTCAACGCCTCCATGCTGGATCTCGCCTACCAGGCGGGGAGCGGGGTGTACCTGGCCCCGATCCAGATGCAGGCCAACAACGGCATCTTGGTGATCGACGACTTCGGGCGCCAGACCCTCAGCCCGCAAGCGCTGCTCAACCGCTGGATCGTGCCCCTCGACCGCCAGGTCGACTACCTCTCGCTCGACTACGGGCTCAAGTTCCAGGTGCCGTTCGACGCCAAGATCGTGTTCTCGACCAACCTCCAGCCCTCCACCCTCGGCGACGAGGCGTTCTTCCGGCGCATCCAGAGCAAGATCCTCATCCCGACCATCACCGACGACCAGTTCGAGGAGGTCCTCCGCCGGGTCGCCGAGGACCACGGGATCGAGATGACCCCGGATGCGCCGACGCACCTGCGCTGGATGAGCCGCGAGCTCGGCGACGGCGACCTCCGGCCCTACCTGCCGGGTGCGGTCATGAAGATCCTCAAGTCGATCTGCGTGTTCGAGGATCTCCCGCTCCGTCTCGACCCGACGATGATCGAGCGCATCGCCCACATCTACTTCACCCACGCGCCCGAGCGCATGGACGACGAACGACCGTTGATCTCGGCGAGCACGATCTCCGGCGGCGAGCCGCCCGCGTCGATCTTCTCGGGGGCGAGGCCGGCTTCGCCGGGCGGCGCGGGGGAGCCCGGATCGGCGGGCACCGGGCGCGACTGGACCTCGGTCGCGGCCAAGGCGGTCTCGGCCATGAAGGCCGAGAGCGACGACGTCGAGGTCTTCTGACCGGGCGCGTGCCGGCCGCGGCGGCGTCGGGCGCTCCAGCAGCCACCTAAGGTGGGATCCGCCCGAGCGGGCCCGCTGTGGGCGAGAGATCAGAGGAGACACATCGATGGCGAACGACGCCTGGGGTTTCGAGACCCGTCAGATCCATGCCGGTCAGGAACCCGACCCCACCACCGGTGCGATCGCGGTCCCGATCTACCAGACCACGGCCTACCAGTTCCGAGACACCGAGCATGCCGCGAACCTCTTCGGGCTGGCCGAGGTGGGCAACATCTACACGCGGATCATGAACCCCACCCAGGCGGCCTTCGAAGCGCGCGTCGCCAGCCTCGAAGGTGCCCCCGACACCGCCCTCGGCATCCCCGGGGCGCTCGCGGTGGCCTCGGGGCAGAGCGCCACGACGATCGCCATCTTGAACCTCGCCGAGGCGGGCAGCCACATCGTGGCGTCGTCCGCCCTCTACGGCGGAACGTACAACCTGTTGCACCACACGTTCCCGAAGATGGGCATCGAGACCACGTTCATCGACGACCCCGACGATCTCGATGCATGGGCGGCGGCGGTCCGTCCCGACACGAAGGCGTTCTTCGGCGAGTCCATCGGCAACCCGCGCAACGACGTCCTCGACATCGAGGGCGTGGCCGGGGTGGCGCACGCCAACGGCGTGCCGCTGATCATCGACAACACGGTGGCGTCGCCGTGGCTCATCCGCCCCATCGAGTGGGGCGCCGACATCGTCGTGCACTCCGCCACCAAGTTCATCGGTGGCCACGGCACATCGATCGGCGGCGTGATCGTCGACGGCGGGACCTTCGACTTCTCCGAGGGCGACCGGTTCCCCCAGTTCACCGATCCCGACCCGAGCTACAACGGCCTCGCCTACTGGCCGGCCCTCGGGCCCGGGGCCTACGTGCTCAAGGCCCGGGTGCAGCTGCTCCGCGATCTCGGGGCGGCCACGACGCCGTTCAACTCGTTCCTGTTCCTGCAGGGCCTCGAGACCCTGAGCCTGCGCATGGAGCGCCACAACCAGAACGGCCAGGCCGTGGCCGACTTCCTCGCCGGTCACGATCAGGTGCGTTCGGTCCAGTTCGCCGGGCTCGCCGATTCGCGCTGGTACGACCGGGTGCAGAAGTACAGCCGGGGACGCGGCGCCGGATCGGTGCCGGCGTTCATCATCGAGGGCGGGGCCGAGGCCGGTCGACGGTTCGTGGAGGCGCTCGAGCTGCACAGCCACGTCGCCAACCTCGGCGACGCACGCAGCCTCGTCGTCCACCCCGCCACCACCACCCACTCCCAGCTCAGCGAGGCCGAGCAGCTCGCCGCAGGCGTCGACCCGGGCCTGGTGCGGCTCTCGGTCGGGCTCGAGACCATCGATGACATCATCGCGGACCTCGAGAAGGGCTTCGCCGCCGCCAAGGGCTGACGTCGTCGGCCTCCGGGCCGGTCACCGCTTCGGGCCCCGCTCCGATGTCGTCTGCTCGTCAGCAGGTGTCGTCGGGACGGGGCCCGACCGCGTCGGCGGGGATGGCGTAGACGTACATGGCCATCGTGCGGGAACCGCTCGCATCGGTTCCGGCGCTGCCGGTGGTGATGCCGCTGTACTCGAACGGCTCGTCGTACACCGCGATCGTGCCCGCGCCCGCGTCGGCGCCACCCAGGGTGCTGATCAGCTTCACGATCTCGGGATCACCACCGACCGGACCGTGGTTGGTGACGAACGCGGTGTCGCGGCACCGCAGGAACGACGCGGCGGTTCCGTTGCGGAGCGCGTCGTAGAACTCCCGGGAGTTCACCACACCGTCGATGTTGATGACCCGCCGATGCGAGAAGTAGCCGACGACGCCCGCATCCCACGAGGCGAGCACGGCATCGCCGGGGAGGTTGGCATCGATCCAGTCGCCGGCGTCGCGGTTGGCGAGTTGGATCGAGCGAAGGGTCGGATCGGTGAACTGGCGCCCGGTGAGGACCAGCGCGAGCACCAGCGGAACGACGAAGATGGCGGCCACCGGCGCGAGCGTGCGTACCGGCTCCGCGACGGCCTTGCGCTCCCGGAGCCCGGACTCGGCGATGTCGCCCACGGCGAGGACGAACAGGACGATGCCGTAGAGGAGGACGGGGGCGTAGTACCAGAGCCACTGCTGGGTCTGGAGCAGGGTGTAGTACCCGACGAGGAGCACGCAGCAGGCGCCGAACCAGGAGGTGCGTGCGGCGACGGTGCCGGCGTGGGGGAACCGGGCGGGGCGTCGGGCGCGGGGAGCGTCGACCCGGCGGAAGCCGTGGCGGGCGATGGCCCCGGCGAGCACGACGACGAGGAGGAACAGGCCGATGACGGGCGGGGTGAGATCGGCACGCTTGATCAGCCCGCTGATCTGCAGCGGTGTGGCGAACACCGCCTGGTTGACCGTCAGGTACACGGCGATGACCGCGGCGGGGAGGGCGAACAACTCGATCAGGGCGACGACATCGGTTGCGGCCGACCCCTCCGAGGTCGGCGCCGACGGCTCGCTCGTCGGCCGGGATCGGGTCGTGGATCGCCGGCGGAGCACGAGGTCGGCGAGGCACCACAGAGCAAGGCATCCGATGGCGACGATCGCGTCGGTGCGGGCCAGGAAGAGGAGGGCGAGCAGGACGCCGACGCCCAGCCTCGAGCGGTGCGACCCGTCGAGCCACCCTCGGGTGCGGCGGGTGGCGACGAGCAGCAGTGCGGCGTAGAGCGGGATCACGACCCCGGTCTCGAGCCCGTTGGCGACCGCCTTCACGAGGAACGGGTTGACCGCGATGAGGCCCACGACCGCCGCCAGCACGATCGACGCGGTTCGACGCAGCCGGCGGGCGGCGGCGGGGTCCGCAGTGGCGCCGGCCCGGCCGAGCGACCAGCCGTCGAGCTGGTCGACCACCAGGCGGCTGACGAGCACCAGGGTGAGCCCCCAACCGATCACCAGTTGCACCACCAGCAGGGCGCGTCCGGCGGCCAGGTCGTCCAGCCCGGCCAGGAAGGGGAGGGTGCTGATGGCGAGCCACAGCGGGTGGTAGCCGTTGGTGAGGTTGATCTGGTCGAACGTGGAGCCGTGGCCGTCGACGAGGTTCCTGGCGATGGCGAGGTAGTAGTAGGCGTCGTCGAAGGTGAGGGTGAACGGCGCCTCCTCCCACGCGAGGATCAGCACCACCCACGCGAGCGTGACGGTTGCGAGCACGCCCAGCATCAGGCGCCACGACCAACGGCTGGCGGCCGCCCGTTCGTCGGCGTCGTGCAGTGGTGCGTCGGCCTCCCCCGGTGTGGACATCGCAGCAGTCTCGCACCGACCGCGGCGGTCGACGCGGCGCGGCGGCGGGGTGTCACATGGTCTCGGCGAACGACACCTCGCCTTCGCCCCGGAGGACGTTCTTGAGGAGCTTGCCCGAGGCGTTGCGGGGGAGCTTCTCGGTCTGGATGTCGATGTAGGTGGGGACCTTGAAGTTGGCGAGCTTCTCGGCCACCCAGGTCCGGATCTCGTCCTCGGTGACGGTGCGGCCGGGCTCGGTCTGCACCACCGCCTTGACCTCCTCGCCGAGCGAGGGGTGGGCGACACCGATCACGGCGGCATCGGCGATGGACGGGTGATCGACGAGGCGCTGCTCGATCTCGACGCAGTAGATGTTCTCGCCGCCGCGGATGATCATGTCCTTCGCCCGGTCGGTGATGAACAGGAAGTTGTCTTCGTCGAGGTAGCCGATGTCGCCGGTCTTGAGCCACCCGTCGACGACGGTGTCGGCGGTCGCCTCGGGCTTGTTCCAGTAGCCGGCCATGATGATCGGACCCTTGAGCTGCACCTCACCGGTCCCGCCCTGGGCCAGCACCGTGCCGTCGGCGCCCACGATCCGAACCTCGACCACCGGCACGGGCGGACCGACGGAGGTGGGCTTGTCGATGGCGTCCTGGCCGTTGATGACGGTGGCGACCGAGCTGGACTCGGTCAGCCCGTAGGCGTTCGAGGTGCTGGTGACGTTCGGGAAGGTCTCGCGCACCTTGCGTTGCAGCTCGTCGGCGGATGGTGAGCCGCCGAAGGCGACCGAGGTCACCGACGAGGTGTCGAAGTCGTGGCGGTCCGGGTACTCGCAGACGCGCCAGACCATCGTCGGCACGGTCGCCCAGATGGTCACGCCCTCGTCCTCGATGAGCTGGAGCGCCTTGGCGGGGTCGAAGCGGCCCTCGGGGATCACGAGTCGCAGCCCGCCGATGGTTCCGACGACGAGGCTCGAGTGGCACCCCGAGACGTGGAACAGCGGACTGGTGAGCAGCGCCACGTTCTGGCCGCTCGGCGCGCCGGCGTCGCCGGCCCCGGCGAGCGGGTCGTCGCCGGCCGCGACCATCGCCCCGGCGAACGTGTTGTAGATGGTGTTCTGGAGGTTGGCGATCATGTTGCGGTGCGACGAGATGGCCCCCTTCGGGCGCCCGGTGGTGCCGCTCGTGTAGAAGATCACCGCGTGGTCGGCTTCGGCGATCGGCGTGTCCGGCAGCGTGGCGACCGGATCGGCGGTGAGCTCGTCGAAGCGGTGCAACCGGGATCGCCCCGCCTCGGGTACGAGGTCGGCCACCTCGGCGGGGTCGACGTCGGTGAGGAAGACCGCTTCGAGCTCGGCGAGCTCGTCGGTGCCCACGAACGATGCGATCCGCTCGAACCGGCCGCGGTCGGCGACGAGGAACCGGGACCCCGAGTCCTGGAGGCCGTAGATGATCTCGTCGGTCTTCCACCACCCGTTGAGGCCGACGAGGACCGCGCCGCTGTTGACCGCCGCCCAGAAGCTCATGCACCACTCGGGGCTGTTGGCTGACAGGACGGCCACCCGCTCGCCGTGGGCGAGCCCGTAGCGGTCGGCCCACGCGGCAGCGACACCGTTGGCCAGGGTGAAGAACTCGGTGAAGCCGATCCGACGAGATCCGTAGACGATGAACGGATCGGCATCGCCGCGCATCGAGGCGAGCTCGGCCACGGCCCGCAGATGGGGGAGGCGGTCCTTGTACATCATCATCTCGACGCCGTCGACGGTCTCGGTGATGACCTCGAAGGCCCCGCCCGGACCGGTCAGCTGCTCGCGAACCTCGGCACTGGTCGGCACTGGATCCCCCTTGCTGCGCGCCGCCCGGTGCGGGCGCACTCGGCCAGCATGACGCGTCGACGCCGACGGTGGCGCGCTGCGTCCGAAATCGACCGACCCGTGTCCTGCCACCGGTCGTCACCGGTCGCCACCGGTGGCGGCGTGGCCGGTCGGGTCCGAGCTCAGCCGAGTGCGGCGACCACGTGGTCGATGCAGCCGGTCAGCGCCTCGATGTCGGTGGGGTCGATGGCCGGGAACATGGCCACCCGGAGCTGGTTGCGTCCGAGCTTGCGGTAGGAGTCGGTGTCGAGGATGCCGTTGGCGCGCAGGACGTCGCTCACCACGGTGGCGGTGACCGACTCGTCGAGATCGATGGTGGCGACCACGTGGCTGCGTTGGGCGGGATCGACGACGAACGGCGTGGCGTAGCTCGACGCGTCCGCCCACGAGTACATGATCTCGGCCGAGGAGTCCGACCGGCCCGCGGCGAACTCGAGGCCGCCGTTGTCGTTCATCCACCGGACCTGTTCGACCGCGAGGAACACGGTGGCCAGCGCCGGCGTGTTGTAGGTCTGGTCCTTGCGGGAGTTCTCGAGGGCGATGCCGAGGTCGAGCGACGCCGGAACCCACCGATCCGAGGCGGCGATGCGCTCGATGCGCTCGATGGCCGCCGGCGAGACGGCTGCGAGCCAGAGCCCGCCGTCGGACGCGAAGCCCTTCTGGGGTGCGAAGTAGTAGCAGTCGACCTGCGTGGGATCGAATCGCAGGCCGCCGGCACCCGAGGTGGCGTCGACGGCGACGAGGTGATCGGCGCCGGCGAAGCCGTCGGGCCGGCGCAGGTCCATGGACACGCCGGTGGAGGTCTCGTTGTGGGTGAGGGCCAGCACGTCGATGTCGGCGCCCGGGACCGGGATGGCCGGATGCGTGCCGGGGTCGGTCTTGTCGACCACCGGATCGGCGAGGTGGGGGGCGTCGGCGGCGGCCTTGGCGAACTTGGACGAGAACTCACCGAAGCTCAGGTGGTGGCTCCGCTCCTGGATCAAGCCGAAGGTCATGGCATCCCAGAACGACGTCGTGCCGCCGTTGCCCAGGATGATCTCGTAGCCGTCGGGGAGCGCGAACAGCTCGGCGAGGCCGTTGCGCAGCTCGGAGACCTTGTAGCGCACGGTGTCCTGACGGTGGCTCGTGCCGAGGTAGTCGGGTGCGGCGGCAGCGAGGGCAGCGACGGCGTCGGGTCGGACCTTGGACGGACCGCAGCCGAAGCGGCCGTCGCTGGGGAGCAGGTCGGCGGGGATGGTGATGTCGGGGGTGTTCGGTGCGGCGCTCATCGCCGCCACCTTCCCACCTGGCGCCGACCGGATGAAATCGGTTGTCGACGGTGACCCCTGACCGGCTCACCCCTGTGCTAGCAAGGCGCCCTTCCGGCCACCTCTCCGGGATCGTCGTCGGCGACGACGGGTTCATCACCTTCGAACCGCTGATGACCACCATGATGGCCGGCGAGCCGGATGCCACGATGGTGGCGACCGCCGTCACCTCCATGCTCGACGGTCGGATGGCGTTCGGCTGGACGGGCGAGGATGGCCTCAGCCTGGCCAAGGACGGCACGTCGCTGGTCTTCACAGCGTCCTGATCCGCGGACGACCTGCGCCGGGGACCGCGGTCTCTGGGGCAGCGAACCTGTTTCGCCTGCCCGCAGGTGTCGCGCGATGCTTCGATCATGTCCTCCTCGCGCATCTCCGCCCGCGTCGCCGCCATCGCCGAGTCCGCCACCCTCGCGGTGGACGCCAAGGCCAAGGCGCTGAAGGCGGCCGGTGAGCCGGTCATCGGCTTCGGCGCCGGCGAGCCCGACTTCCCCACCCCCGAACCGATCGTCCAGGCGGCGATCGCGGCGTGCTCGGACCCGAGGAACCACCGCTACTCGCCGGCCGGCGGCCTGCCCGAGCTCAAGGAGGCCGTCGCCACCAAGACGTTGCGCGATTCGGGCTACGAGGTGGCGGCCAACCAGGTGCTCATCACCAACGGCGGCAAGCACGCGGTGTTCAACACCATGCTGGCCCTGCTCGATCCGGGCGACGAGGTGCTGCTCCCGGCGCCGTACTGGACCACCTACCCCGAGCCGATCCGCTTCGTCGGCGGCGTCCCCGTGGTGATGGCAACGGACGAGACCACCGGCTTCCAGGTCACGGTCGACCAACTCGAGGCCGCCCGCACGCCGCGCACCAAGGCGCTCGTGTTCGTGTCCCCGTCCAACCCCACGGGCGCTGTCTATCCCGAGGAGCAGGTGCGGGCCATCGGGCAGTGGGCCGTCGAGCACGGCATCTGGGTCATCACCGACGAGATCTACGAGCACCTCACCTACGGCGACAACCTCTTCACGTCGATGCCCGAGCTGGTGCCCGACCTGCGCGACACGTGCGTGGTCCTCAACGGCGTGGCCAAGACCTACGCCATGACCGGGTGGCGGGTCGGGTGGATGATCGGCCCGACCGACATCATCAAGGCGGCGACCAACCTGCAGTCCCACGCCACCTCGAACGTCGCCAACGTCTCCCAGCGCGCCGCGCTGGCGGCGGTCTCGGGCGACCTGTCCGCCGTGGAGATGATGCGTGAAGCCTTCGACCGGCGCGGCAGGCTCATGCACCGCCTGCTCGTGGGGATCGACGGCGTCACATGCATCGAACCGCAGGGTGCGTTCTACGCGTTCCCCAACTTCACCGGCGTACTCGGCCGCGACTTCGGCGGGGTGCGGCCCCAGTCCACCCTCGAGCTGGCGGCGGTGCTGCTCGATCAGGCGAAGGTCGCCGTCGTGCCCGGTGAGGCATTCGACGCCCCCGGCTACGCGCGGCTCTCGTTCGCGCTGGGCGACGATGACCTGGGTGAGGGAGTGCAGCGCATCGCCGACGCCATCGCTGCAGCCGGCTGATCCGGCGATCGGCTGATCGCTGGGTCGGCCGCACCGAACCCGGCTGACCGCCCGCCGCCTCGGAGCGGTCGTCGCGCGAGGATGAGGCCATGTCCCTCGCCGTTCCGTTCGGATCCTGGCCATCACCGCTGACCGCCGACGTGATCGTCGCCTCGTCGGTCGGTCTCGGTGGCCCGGCGTTCGCCGGCGGCGACCTCTGGTGGTCCGAGCTGCGGCCGGCCGAGGCCGGTCGGGTCCAGATCGTGCGCCGGGGGCCCCACGGTGCGGTCGACGTGCTGCCCGAAGGCTTCTCCGCCCGCACCCGGGTGCACGAGTACGGCGGCGGTGCCTGGTGGGTGCACGGCACGGGCGACGAACCGGGCGACGACGTCCACGTGTTCTTCGTGAACTGGGCCGATCAGCGGCTGTACCGGCTCGACGTCGGCGCCGGGACCGATGCGGTGCCGGTGGCCATCACCCCCGAACCGGACGAGCCGATGGGCATGCGGTTCGCGGACGGTGTGGTGACCGCCGACGGCGATCTCACCATCTGCGTCCGGGAGTGGCACGGCGCGCCCGGCGCGTCCGAGGCCCGCAACGAGATCGTCGTCCTGCCCACCGACGGGTCGCGCGAGCCGACGGTCCTGATCGGCGGGATGCGTGGTCCGGACTTCGTCTCGAGCCCCCGCCTCGCGCCCGACGAGTCGTCGCTGTGCTGGCTGCAGTGGAACCACCCCGACATGCCGTGGGACCAAGCCGAGCTGTGGGTCGCCGCGTTCGACCGCGGCAGCGTCGTCGCCACCCCGACGCTCGCATCCGAGGTGAAGGTCGGGGGCGGCGACGGGGTCGCCGTCGCGCAGCCCCGCTGGGATGCCGAGGGCCGGCTGTGGTTCGTGAGCGACCGCGACGGATGGTGGGACCTCCGCCGGTTCGCCGAGGTCGGCCGCCCGGATGCGACCTCGACGGTCGACGAGCAGCTCCGGGTCGACGACGGCGACTGGGCCCAGGCCCAGTGGGTGTTCGGCCAGTCCTGGTACGACTTCGTGTCGGGCGGTCGCGGCCTGGTTGCCTGTCGGCGCAAGGATGGGCTCGATCGGTTGGCATGGCGCGCGGCGCCCCAGCGCGACGGCGACGACGACGACGTCACGTCGTGGGGCGAACCCGTGTGGCTCGACGTCGACGTCACCGCGGTCGACGGTCTCGTCGCCGGCCCGCAGGGTGAGGTCGCGCTGGTGGCCGCATCGTTCACCGAGGAACCGAGGATCGTCACCATCGACACCTCGGACTCGCGACCGGACCGCTTCGAGCTGTCGGTGGTCCGCCCCGCTCGCGACCTCGGCGTCGGCGCCGGTCACCTGGCGGTGCCCGAGCACGTCGAGTTCCCCACCACCCCAGGTCCGAAGGGCGAACCGGCGGTGGCGTTCATGCTCGTCTACCCGCCGACCAACCCCGACGTCGTCGGGCCGTCCGACGCGCGTCCTCCGCTGATCGTCATGAGCCACGGCGGCCCCACCAGCGCGGCGCGGCCCCAGCTCAACCTCAGCGTGCAGTTCTGGACCTCCCGCGGGTTCGCCGTGGCCGACGTGAACTACCGGGGCAGCACCGGCTACGGGCGCGAGTTCCGTCGGGCGCTCGACGACCGCTGGGGCATCGCCGACGTCGACGACTGCGTCGCCGCGGCGCGGTTCCTCGTCGGGCTCGGTCGTGTCGACGGCGACCGCCTCGCCATCCGGGGCGGCAGCGCCGGCGGCTACACCACCCTGTGCGCGCTCACGTTCCACCACGAGTTCTCGGTGGGGTGCAGCCTGTACGGCGTCGCCGACCTCGAGGCCCTCGCCCGCGACACCCACAAGTTCGAGTCCCGGTACCTCGACCGGCTCGTCGGGCCCTATCCCGAGCGCCGGGACCTGTACGAGGAGCGCTCGCCGATCCACCACACCGACCGGTTGGCGACGCCGCTGCTCATCCTGCAGGGGCTCGAGGACGAGATCGTCCCGCCCGACCAGTCCGAGATGATGGCCGACGCGCTGCGCCGCAAGGGGGTGCCGGTCGCCTACCTGGCGTTCGAGGGCGAGCAGCACGGGTTCCGCCAGGCGCCGAACATCCAGCGAGCGCTGGAGGCCGAGCTGTACTTTTACAGCCGGGTGCTCGCCTTCGACGTCGCCGAGCCGATCGACCCGGTCGACATCGAGAACCTCTGAGCGACCCACGACGACGGAACAGGTGCTGGTGATGGCCGCAGACGCGTTCGACGAGCCGATGGTCGCGGTGCGCGACTACCCGACCGAGGCTGATGCGCGCCACGTCGCCGGGCTGATCGTCGAGCACGGCGTCGGGGCCACCATCGAGCCGGTTCCTGCCGCCGAGCTCCCCGACGAAGGGCCGTCAGCGGCGTTCCGCGTCCTGGTCCTCGAGCACGAGCTGGTCCGCGCCGAGGAGGCGATCGGCATCCGCGAACCGCAGAACCGCGAGCTCGCCGACCCCGACGAGGCGATGACGCTCGACAAGGAGAAGGCGCCGTGGAAGCTCTTCGCCATCATCTGGGTCGTCGCCATGGTGACGGTGCCGCTCGCGGCGTTCTTCCTGACCTACTTCTTCATGTCGCGCTGAGCTGATCGCGGTCGTGCCACCGCGTCGAACCGGTCGGGTTGGCGACGCTCCCGCTCCAGCGGACAGGATGGCCCCATGGCCCGCATCCTTGTGACCGAGCAGATCGCCGACGGGGGCCTCGACCGGCTCCGAGACGCCGGACACGATGTCGACGTCCGCCTCGCGCCGTCGCCCGAGGAGCTGCTCGAGATCGTGCCTGGGGCCCATGCGCTCATCATCCGGTCGGCGACGACGGTCACCGCCGACGTCCTCGCGGCCGGGTCCGACCTCGTCGTCGTGGGCCGCGCCGGGATCGGCCTCGACAACGTGGACGTGCCGGCGGCCACCGCCCAGGGCGTCATGGTGGTCAACGCGCCCCAGTCGAACGTCCTCTCCGCCGCCGAGCACACCATGGCCATGCTTCTGGCCCAGGCCCGGAACATCCCCCAGGCCCACGCCGCGCTCGTCGCCGGGCGCTGGGAGCGATCGAAGTGGAACGGCGTCGAGCTCTCCGACAAGACCCTCGGCATCATCGGTCTCGGCCGGATCGGCAAGCTCGTCGCCCAGCGGGCGCTCGCGTTCGGCATGCGCCTGGTTGCGTACGACCCGTTCGTGTCGGCCGATCGCGCCCGCCAGCTCAGCGCCGAGCT
Source organism: Acidimicrobiales bacterium (assembly GCA_038235385.1). GTDB lineage: Bacteria > Actinomycetota > Acidimicrobiia > Acidimicrobiales > Acidimicrobilacustridaceae > JBBSTY01. The sequence continues at coordinate 18,266 of JBBSTY010000054.1, forward strand.
CATGGACCTCGATTCGCTGCTCGCCCAATCCGACTTCGCGACGATCCACGTCGTCAAGACGCCCGAGACCATCGGGCTCATCGACGCCGAGCGCCTGGCGGCGGCCAAGCCCGGTCTGCGGATCGTCAACGTCGGGCGTGGCGGCATCATCGACGAGGACGCCCTGGCCGCGGCGATCATCTCCGGCCACATCGGCGGCGCTGCGCTCGATGTGTTCACCAGCGAGCCCACCACCTCGTCGCCGCTCTTCGCGCTCGACTCGGTGGTCGTCACGCCCCACCTCGGAGCCAGCACCGTCGAGGCCCAGGACAAGGCGGGCGACACCATCGCCGAGCAGGTGGGTCTGGCCCTCGCCGGCGAGTTCGTCCCGTTCGCGGTGAACGTGAGCGCGGCCGAGGCCTCCGAGACGGTCCGGCCGTTCCTCCCGATGGCCGAACGGATCGGCGAGCTGTTCGCCGCCTTCGGTGCGGCCGCGATCGAAACCCTCGAGATCGAGTACCAGGGCCAGCTCGCCGACTACGACACCCGCATCCTGACCCTCTCGCTCCTGAAGGGCTTCTTCGGGCGGGTCAGCGACGAGCCCGTCTCGTACGTCAACGCCCCGAAGGTCGCCGACGAGCGCGGGATCTCGGTGCGCGAGTCCAAGACCACCACCGCCCACGACTACGTCAACCTCATCACCGTGCGCGCGGCCGGGCACGCCCTCGCGGGAACCCTCGTGGGGCTGCGCGGCGAGCCACGCATCGTGATGGTCGACGACCACTTCGTCGACGTCCCGCCGGCCAAGCACATGATGATCGTGCGCAACGACGACCGTCCCGGTGTCATCGGCCTGGTCGGCATGGTGCTGGGTGAGGCCGGCCTCAACATCGCCGACATGGACGTCGGCCAGTCACCCGACGGGGTCGCCGCGCTGATGGTGATCTCCACCACCGAGGCGGTCCCCACCGAGGTGCAGGAGCGCCTGCGCGCCGCGGAGATGATCACCTCGGTGCACGCCATCAACCTCGACTGACCGCAAGCCTGGCGGACCGCAACCCCGGCTGACCGCAAGCCCGACGACCGCAACCCCGACGGACCTGATCGGGCGAACGTCGGTGCGGGGGTCGTCGAGGTCGAGGACGGGTCAGATCTCGGCGGTCTGGGTGGGTGCGGTGTGCCCGTTGCCCGACGGCGCACCGACCGACGACGCCTCCGGGGCGGGCGGATCGGGAACCAGCGACGGTCGGGCTCGGGGTGCGTCGCTCGCCCCCGGCTCGGGTCCGAGTCCGCCCATGAGCTTGCGGGCGGCGACCACGACGGCGCCGACGACGCCGGTGATGATCGTCAGCACGAGCACGGTGCGCAGGAGTCGTCGGATCACGGGAGCCTCCGGGAAGGGGTTCGATCGGGCTCGGCCGATGGTACCGGTGATCACCGGACGAAGTCGGTGCCGCCGATGGGGGTGAGATCGGTGATGTGGCTGGCCAGCACGCCGGCCGACGACACGGTGTAGACGCGGTCGCCGATCACCAGTGCCCGATCGATCGACGTGGCGCTGCCGGAGCCGGGACACACCCCCGACGGCGAGCACGGCGGCAGGGGAGCGGGCTCGCACCGGGCCGGCCCGCAGACGTCGCCCGGGGGCGGGGCCAGTGTCGGATCGGGCGTTGCGTCGCCGGGGGTCGGCGCCGAGGTGGCGCCGTCGGCGAACGAGGTCGGATGACTGATCCGGCCCAGCTCGGTGATGCCGTCGGCGGTGATGGTGAAGCCGATGGCGCCGTCGAAGTACCAGCCCTGGTCGTAGTTCTGGGCGGGGATCACGGCGAGATCGGTCGGACCCCACCAGAGGAACGCGTGGTGGTCCTGCTCGGCGGTGGAGCTCCCCACCCCGACCAGGTGCTGGTGGATCCGGCGGGGGTTGGCGGCGTCGGACACGTCGAACAGCGACACCTGGGTGCCGGTGGCACGGCCCTGCTCGGTGGCGTCCTGGCCGATGCCGATCACCAGCCCGTCGCCTGCGGGGTGGAGGTACGCGGAGTACCCGAGGATCTTCAGCTCGCCCGCCACCCGGGGTGCGGTCGGGTCCGCCAGATCGATGGTGTAGAGCGGATCGGTCTGGCGGAAGGTCACCACGTAGCCGCGGTCGCCGATGAAGCGCACCGACTTGATCTGCTCGTTGCGGCCGAGACCGCCGACCGCGCCGACCTCGGTCAGTCCACCGTCGCGCTCCTCGAGCACCCGCACCCAGCTCTCGGGCGCGCCCGAGCCGCGCGTGCTCCACCCGTCGGTCGTCGCCAGACGGAGCCGGTCGTCGTGCTCGGACATCGAGAACTGGTTCAACAGGTTGCCGGGCACCTGGCCCGACGCTCGGTAGACGGCGGGTCCCGGGTCGCGGATGCCGAACCGGTGGATCGTCGTCGTCTGCTCGGGCGGCATCGTCGGTTCCCGGTCGGTCTGGTCGGGATCGACGACCGTGGTGGAGGGGGACGCGACGGTGCCGGGCACCGCTGTTCCGGGCACCGCTGTTCCGGGTACTGCGGTTCCGGGCGATCGGTTGGTCGTGGCCTCGTCGTCGTGGCTCGGGACCTCGACGTAGCTGGGGGTCGCGACGTAGAGGTTCCTGGCCGACGCGTAGACCGTCTGGCCGTTCGCCAGGATGGCGGTGGCGTCGGCCGTGGCGATCTCGTCGCCGCCCAGGTCGACGGTCTGCACGGTGAGCACGTCGAATCCCGAGAACTGCTTGGGATGGCGCACGTTCTCGCACGCCACGGCGAGGGTTCCGGCGTCGCCGTCGGCGGTGGCCGTCCCGGTGCGCACGTGGGGCAGCCAGTCGTCGATGGTCGATTCCTCGATGATGCGGCGGTTCGTGTCCTCGGCCACCGATTCGCCGCCGGAACCGGCGGGGTACACGAACGGGAGGTCGGCCGGTGATGCGGTGGTGACGATGCGGGCCCGACCGTCGACCAGGCGGGCGCTCACCGACCGTCCGTCGATCCGAACACTGGTCAGGACGCGCATGTCGGCCGGCTGGGACGCATCGATGAGGGTGAGGGTGACCTCCGACGACCGGTCGGAGCCGGGGTACGGACGGCCGGCGCCCGGAGAGATCTCGTCGTACGGGCGCGCACCGCTCTGGCTGATCACGAGGACGCGGTCGCCGTCCACCATGAGCTGGGCCGAGCCGGCATCGGGGAGCTCGAGCGCTCCGGCGACGACCGGTGCCTCACCGGTGACGTCGACGTACTGCAGGCGGTTGTCCGCCACCGCGAGGATGCGGCGTGCGTCGCTCTTGACCGTGTCGGGCTCGTCGACGCCGGCTTCCTGGACGTTGGTCTCGGAGTAGTCGGTGCCGGCGACACCGCCGCCCGAGAGCGTGGCGCCTGTCGTGCGCCCGGATTCCGCGGTGGGTGCCGACGGGGCGACGGTGGGGGCCGGCGCCGAGTCGGTGGCGCTCTGGAGCTCACCGTCATCGATGGCGGCGCCCACGTCCTGGAACCTGGTGGAACCACCGGCGAGCCCGAAGGCGGTGACCCGGGCGAGGGCCTGCTCCTTGACGTATCCCAGGAGATCGTCGCACGCGTCGAAGGGTTGGAGCGCCGAGACCAGGCTGAGGTCGGCCAGCACCTCGGGTGACCCCGGTGCCGGCCCGGGCGTACCGGGTGGGGCACCGTCGGGCACCCCGGCCGAACAACCGGCACCCACCACCAGTGCCGCCAGCGCGACCATCCCGGCGCGACGCATCGTCGTAGCCCTCACCTTGCCCATCGTCGATCCTCCCGATCGGTCGGCACCGTGCCACCGAGGAGTCTGACGTGCTCCGCGTGGTCCTGGTTCCCTCGATCTCCGACCGCGACGGCGATTGTCTCCGAAATTGGGTCATCTGCACCTGTGGACGGCGCCGTGGTCTGCCGATGAGACGGTGGTGACGATCGCGCTGCCGGCACCCATCCTCCGCGTCCACGACGGGATGGTGGTCGATGCGAACCCGCTGGCGGCGATCGAGGTCGGTCGTTCGCTCGACGGCCTGATCGGAACGGCGCTGGTGGACCTGTTCGAACTCGCCGACCGTGATGCCGTCGCGAGGCTGCTCGGCGAGCCGGTGCCGACCACATCGGTCACGGTGTCCACGGCCGGGGCCGATCGACGACGGGTGGAGCTGCGAGCTGCTGGTGACGGTGACGGTCGGACGGTCGTGGTCGCGCTGCGCGACCGCACCGAGGAGCGCCTGTTGCACGCCGTGATCGACGCCGTGGCCGACTCGACGTTGCTCCTCGATCCCGAGGGGTTGGTCCGCTGGCAGTCGCGCACACTCGGGACGCAGATGCGCGGCGGACCCGAGGCCGGCCTCGGGTTCAACCCGTTGGAGCGCATCCATCCCGAAGATCTCCCCGGTGTGCTCGACGCGTCGGCACAGGTCGTCGCCGCTGCCGGCACGAGGGTCCGACACGTCGCCCGCTCCCGGTCGGTCACCGATGATGACGCGTGGCAGCTCATCGAGATGACGGGCATCGACGCGAGCGACGATCCGGACCTCGGGGGGTTCCTGATCCAGGTGTGCGAGGTCGAGGACGCGCAGGTGGTCGATTCCCTCGCCGAGGCCGATGGTCGCTTCCTGTCGTTGGCCGATGCCGCACCGGTCGGCATCCTCGTCTCGGACCGACTGGGTCGGACGGTGTACCGCAACGTCGCCGCCAAGGAGTTGCTCGGCGAACCGGATCTCCTCGTCCACACCGACTGGCGCGATCTCGCGAGTGGCGCGTCGAGGGATCTGATCGACGGGATCGTCCGCGGCGCCGTGGACACCGGGTCACCCGGATCGGTCACCACATCGTTCGAGATCGGCGGCCAGGTGCGCTGGTTGCGCGTCCACATCGCACCACGGCGAACCGCCAGTGGGAGCGATCCCTACCTGATCACCACCCTCGAGGACGTCACCAGCGAGATCGAGGCGCGCGAGGCGACCGACCGCCTCACCCACATGCTCGACGCGACCTCCGACTACGTGGCCGTCTTCCGGCCCACCGGCGAGATCCTCTACGTCAACGCGGCAACGAGGGCGTTGCTCGACGTCCTGGTGGGTGAGGGAGCTGCGGGGGAGCTCGCGGACCTGATCGACGACGAGCCCCGACGGTCGTGGATCAGCGCGGCGATGGAGGAGCTCGAGACCACCGACGTGTGGCAGGGGAACCTCGAGCTCAACACCGGCGGGGGACAGGTGATCCCGGTTTCGGCGATGGGCCTCATCCGGCGGCTGCCCGACGGCGAGCTGGATTGGGTGGCCATCCACGCACGCGACATCAGCGAGCTCAAGCAGGCGGAGCATCTGCTGCGCGACCTCGCCAGCCACGATCACCTGACCGGTTTGGCGAACCGGGCGCTGTTCACCGAGCGGCTCGAACGTGCGGTCGCCGGGCACCGCCGCGAGCGATCGGGTGTCGCGGTGATGTTCTGCGACCTCGACGGCTTCAAGGCGATCAACGACCGCCACGGCCACGCCGCCGGCGACCTCGTGCTGTCGGTCATCGCCGACCGGCTGCGACTGGTCACCCGCGAGACCGACACCACGGCGCGGGTGGGCGGAGACGAGTTCGTGATCGTGTGCGAGCGCATCACCGACCTCGTCGAGCTGGGTGAGCTCGCGCAGCGCGTGATCGACGCGGTCAACGGCCCGATCACCCTGCCGAACACGGGCCCCGTGCCGATGCTGCCGGTGCGGATCCGGGTGGGCATCTCGGTCGGGGTCGGGGTGGCGGGGGCCGACCACCCCGAGGTGGACGCCGATCGGCTGCTCACCCTGGCCGACACCGCCATGTACCGGGCCAAGGCGGCGGGCGGCACGACCTCGGTGATCGACGTCCTCCGGTGACCGTTCGGCCCCGACGCGATCATCGGGTCGTGATCAGGTGCCCGCGATCGACAGCTTGTACGCAGGACGGTCTGCCTCGAAGGCGGTGATGGCGGACTCGTGGGCGAGGCTGATGCCGATGTCGTCGAGACCCTTCAGGAACCGTTCGCGGGTGGCGTCGTC
>JBBSTY010000055.1:0-23604 GCA_038235385.1 Acidimicrobiales bacterium
ACGAACTGATCACCGAGATGGAAGAGGCCGGCGTGCTCGGCCAGACCGCCTTGGTCTTCGGTCAGATGGACGAGCCGCCGGGCACGCGACTTCGCGTTGCGTTGTCCGCTTTGACGATGGCCGAGTACTTCCGCGACGTGCAGGGCCAGGACGTGCTCCTGTTCGTCGACAACATCTTCCGGTTCGTGCAGGCCGGCTCGGAGGTCTCCACCCTCCTCGGCCGCATGCCGTCGGCCGTGGGCTACCAGCCCACCCTCGCCGACGAGATGGGCGAGCTGCAGGAGCGCATCACCTCGACCCGAGGCCGCTCCATCACCTCGCTGCAGGCCGTCTACGTGCCCGCCGACGACTACACCGACCCGGCGCCGTTCACCACCTTCACCCACCTCGACGCCACCACCGAGCTGTCCCGCCAGATCGCCTCGCTGGGCATCTACCCGGCGGTGGATCCGCTGGCGTCGACCTCCACCATCCTCGCCCCCGAGGTCGTCGGTGAGCGTCACTACAACGTCGCCCGTCGCGTGCAGGAGGTCCTGCAGCGCTACAAGGAGCTCCAGGACATCATCGCCATCCTCGGCCTCGACGAGCTCTCCGACGAGGACCGCGTGATCGTCGACCGGGCCCGCAAGGTCCAGAAGTTCCTGAGCCAGCCCTTCTACGTGGCCGAGATCTTCACCGGCCAGCCCGGTGTGACCGTGTCGGTGGAAGGCACCATCGAGTCGTTCGAGCAGCTGGTCAACGGCGACCTCGACGATCTGCCCGAGCAGGCCTTCCTGAACGTGGGCGACGCCGACAGCGCCCGGGCCAAGGCCCGCGAGCTCGAGAAGAACAGCTGATGGCGATGCAGGTGGAGCTGGTCTCCCCGGAACGGACGCTCTTCACGGGCGAGGCCACGATGGTGCAGGCGCGCACGCTCGGCGGCGGCGACCTCGCCTTCTTGTCGGGTCACGCCCCGTTCATCGGTGCGCTGGCCATCGACCAGGTCATCATCCGTCTGGTCGACGGCACCGACGAGGTCGCGGCGGTGCACGGTGGGTTCGTGTCGGTCAACAACGATCACATCAAGATCCTCAGCGACCTCGCCGAGCTCAAGAGCCAGATCGACATCGATCGCGCCCGACGGGCACAGGAGCGCGCCGAGGCCGCCAACCGTGCCGAGGACGACGTGGTGGCCACCGCCGCGCTGCAGCGGGCCCACGCCCGGCTCAAGGCCGCCGGTCAGTTCTGATCCGTCCGGTCGACCGAGGTCGGGGTTGCGGCGGGCCACGACGTCTGTCACCCCACCGGCCGGGGTCGACCCGGCTTGGCCGTTGCCGTTGCCGCTGCCGCTGATGTTCGTGGCCGGGGTTCCGGCGCGTGGGCGTCGCTACGCCGGGGGCCGCAGCCAGACCTGGTAGAGGGGGTGGCTGCCGAACTGGATGGCGAGGCCCTTGTGGGTCTCGCCCTGGGCGTTCGGCGGGAGCTCGTAGTTGACGACGTTGACGACGTTCGGCTGGGCGACGATCGCCAGTTGCGTGTGGTACAGCCAGATGTACGGGTTGTCCTCGGCCAGGTACGTCTGCACGTCCTGGTAGAGCGACTTCTCCGCGGCCGGGTCGGTCGCCTCGCGCGCCGCGTCGAGGGCGGTCCCGATGCGGTCGTCGCGGTTGCGAGCGAAGTTGAGGGCGAAGCCGGGGATGTCGGGCGCGCTGTTCGGGTGCCACCACACCGAGTCGCCGAGGGGGTGGGGCGAGTCGAACTGGGTCCAGAGGGTGGCCTGGTAGGCGCCCGTGAGCACCTTGACGATGAGCTGGGACTGCTCGACCTGGGGGATGGTGACGTCCATGCCGAACTGGTTCCACTGCTGCTGGAGGAACTGCATGCCGGCGGCGGCCTCCGGGGTGGGCGGGCCGACGAGCTCGAAGGCGAACGTGCCACCGTGCGCGGCCTTGACCTTGTCGACCAGCTCCTGGGCCTTGACCGGGTCGTACTGGGGGTAGTCGGTCTCGATGTACCACGGTGAGCTCGGGGGGAACGGTCCGTTGGCCTCCTCGTAGCGCCCGCCGGCGACGACATCGATGTAGGCCTGCTTGTCGGTGGCGTAGCTCAGCGCTCGCCGGGCGTCGACGTCGTCGAACGGCGGGGCCATCCCGTTGGTCTGGACGAACACCTCCGAGGTCTCCCCGGATGTCGCCTCGAAGATCTGGTAGTCCTGCCCGTCGGCGACGTCCTGCTTGAACAGGTTGAGCTCGGTCGCGCTGGCGGACTGGATGATGTCGAGGCTGCCGGTGCGGAGCGCGGCCGAGCGGCTGGAGGCGTCGACGACCACCTTGAACTCGACCTCGTCGAGGTAGGGGAGACCGTCCCGCCAGTAGTTCGGGTTCTTCTTGACCGACAGCGTGCTGCCCGACACCCAGTTCTCGAGGCTGAACGGACCGGTGCCGATGGGCTTGTCGGTGTTGCCGCTCTCGAGCCAGTCGTTGTCGGCCACCACCCCGATCTGGGTGGCGAGCGCGTACGGGTAGTTCACCCACGGGCGCTTCATGTGGGCGATGAAGGCGAGGTCGTTGCTGGGATCGAGGCTGAACGACTCGACCGGTTCGTAGGCGGCGCCGGTGAGCTGGGACGCCATCAGGTACTCCTGGTTGCGCTTCACCGTCTCGCCGTCGACCGACTTCCCGTTGTGGAGGGTGACGCCGGGGCGGATGGTGATGGTCCACTCGGTGAAGTCGTCGTTGGGGACGAACGACTCGGCCAGGTTGGGCTGGATCACCGACTCGTCGTCGTAGGCCGACAGGGTGTCGAAGATGGTGCGGGCCACCTCGTGGCCCGACGACGCCCACTGGCTCGACGCCGGGTTCCATCCGTTGGTCTCGGCGCTCAGGCCGTAGGCCAGCTTCCCGCCGGTGACCGGGGTCTCATCGCTCTCCTGCACCCCTTCGTTGCCGCGGGGAAGCGCGCTCGATCCGCTCGAAGCGTCCTCGGCGGTGCCGCACCCCGTGGCCAGCAGCCCAAGCATCGCTGCGGTCGCCGCGATCCCGAGCACGCCCCGTCGCACCGTTGCGGCGCGTCCCGTCGCCAGCTTCGACATCTCGTCTCCCCCGTGGTCGATGTCACGCACCCCGCGTGACGCCCGGAGGATAACCGTGACAGTGCCCGGTGTCACGGCGCTCGGGATCATCCGGTTCGGTGCCCTCGGCGCCGCGCCGCAGGGGTTCCTCGTCGTGGGCATCGTCGGGCGCGCGTCGATCGACCGAGACGCCCCCGGTGGATCAGGGCGCGGGGAGGCTCGACGGGGGCGCCTCGACCGAGGTGGGTGGCGCGGCGGTGGTGACCGGAGCGGACGTGGTGGGAGGGGCGATCGACGTGGGGGGCGCCTCGGTGATCGGTGGTGCGCTGCTCGTGGGCGCGACCGACGACGGCGTCCAGGCCGTGGTGCTGACGCCACCGCCTCCGCCACCGCCTCCGCCACCGCCGCCGCGGGTGGAGGGTGGCGTGGACGAACCACCCGAGCGGGTGCCGCCGACGTAGCCGCCGCTCGGGGCGGGGCGCGACGGGTAGGTCGTGGGTGGCGTGCCGGTGGCGGTCGGGAGGTTGTCGATGTCGATCGGGGCAACTTGCGCCTCGCGGGGCGGGGTCTGCGGGACGTTGTCGTTCAACCAGGCGAGGGTGAGGACAGCCGCCTGCTCACCCAATTGGGTGAGGACCGAGCCCCCCTCGTCGAAGCCGTGGCCGCCGTCGGGGACGACGACGCTCTCGGCGGCGTGTCCGTTGGTCTTCAGCGCGGCGACGAAGGCGTCCTGCTGCTGGGCGATGATGGTCCAGTCCTCGCCGCCGGTGATGAAGAGCGCGGGACCGACGGCGTCGTTGGCGTGGCCGAGCGAGTCGGCCTTGTCGCGACGGGTCTGAACCTTGATGTCGGTGCTGAGCTCGGTGCCGCCGAAGTACTGGTCGGCGTACTGCATGGTGCCGTCGTAGGGGTGGTAGAAGCCGATGAAGCCGTTGACGGTGTCGGCGATGTCGGGGTACAGCTCCGGGCCGGCGAAGAGGACGTCGCCCGGGGTGGTGTAGGCCACGGCGCCGACGCGTGCGCCTGCGGACTGGCCCTGCACGACGATGCGGTCCTTGTCGATCTCGAGCGCGTTGCCCGTGCCGCGGAGGAACTGGACCGCCGCCTTGATGTTCTGCTCGGGATGGGGGAACACGGGGGATTCCCCGCCGACGTTGAACAGGTGGTAGCTCGGCAGGAAGGTCACGTAGCCCTCGGCGATGTAGCGGTTCGCCCATCGGCGCATGCCCTCGTAGGAGCCTCCGATGCCGCTGCCGCCGTGGATCACCATGATGGCGACGTCGCGCTGGTTGTCCTTCGGTCGACAGAGCTCGCCGCCCATCGGGATCGTGGCGGTGGGTGGCGTGTACGTGACGACCTTGCACTCGCCCGGCCCGACCCCGGGATCGTCCAGCTGGTCCGGTTCGGGGGCCTCGGTGGTGGCCATCGTCGACGGCGCCGCGCCCGCCTGTTGGCCCTCGGGGGAGGCGGTTTCGGTGGGCGAGCGGTCGCCACCGCAACTCACGATGCCGGCGACGAGCATCCCGACGAGCACGACCATCCCGGCGAGCGCGAGGCGACCGGTCCTCGATGCGCGGGCGCGCCGGGGCGACGGCGAGGACGGAGGCGGCGGGGAGGTCGGCATGGGGGTGAGGGGCGGTTCGAGGTGACCAGGGCCCCGAACGGGCGCGCAGGCTCAACCAGTATGGTCGGCTCGACCCGCGAACTGGTGGCGCAGGGCTCCACGGTCCACCTTCTGCATCGCGGTCAGGGGCAGCGCATCGACGATCTCGACGGCTTCGGGCCGCTTGTACGCGGCGAGTCGCTGGGCGGCGAAGGACCGCAGGTCGTCGAGCGAGGGGGGCGGGGAGCCGGGAACGGGCACCACGACGGCGACGCCGATCTCGCCGAGGACGTCGTGCGGGCGGGGGATCACGGCGACATCGAGCACCGCCGGATGGGAGGCGAGGACCGACTCGACCTCGAGCGGGTAGACGTTGTACCCGCCGCGCACGAACATCTCCTTGGCCCGCCCGGCCAGGCGCACCAGCCCACGCTCGTCGATCCGGGCGAGGTCCCCGGTGTGGATCCACCCGTCGCGCAACGTCTCGGCCGTCGCCTCGGGATCGTTCCAGTACCCGCGCATCATGCACGACGACCGGAGGCAGAGCTCGCCGATCGTCCCGTCGGGCACCGGTTCGGCGTGCTCGTCGCGGATCTCGATCTGCACATCGCCCCGCGGCCGACCGATGGTGAAGAACGCCTCGGCGTCGTCGGCGTCGAACGCGGTGCCGGTGCCGACGCCACCCGACTCGGTGGACGAGTAACGGATCGAGTACGCCGCGCCGAAGCGCTCGCGTGCCTCGCGCACCAGCGCCGGTGGCGACGTTGCGCCACCCATGATGATGGTCTGGACGCAGGTGAGGTCGTAGCGGTCGAAGTCGGGGTCGCGCAGCATGAGCGCCACCTGCGGGGCCACGCCGCCGACACTCGCCATGCGGTGCTCGGCGACGAGCGCGAGGACGTCGCCGGCGCGCCAGCGGTCGAGCAGGTACGTGGTGGTGCCGAGACGCAGGTACCAGGCGAGCTTGGTCATGAACCCGACGTGGGCGAACTGCGTCGAGGCCAACATGGCACCGCCACCGCCCCAACGCTCGCCGACGTCGCTGACGGTGATGGCCGCCAGCTCGCGGTTGGTGAACACCGCGCCCTTGGGCCGACCCGTGGTGCCCGACGTGAACACGACCGCGACCACTCGCTCGGGATCGTCGGGGTGGTCGAGCACCGGCGGGTGTCGTTCGCCAGCGTCGACGGCGAGATCGGCGAGCAGATCGTGGGGACCGGTGGCCAGGGTGATGACGAGCGTGGCGGCGCCCAGCTCCGGGTCGGCGTTCGGCTCGTTGCCGTCTGGCGGCGTGGGTGGATCCGGGAGGAGGTCGGCGGTGGTGATCACCCGTGCCGGGCGGGCGACGTCGAGCACGGCGGCGCGCTCGGGCGCGGTGAGGCGTGGGTTGATGCCGGCGGTGATGGCCCCGAGCTTGGCCAGCGCCGCGTAGACGACGACGTAGTCGGGGGTCGAGGGAAGGACGAGGGCGACGAGGTCGCCCTCGCCGATCCCCCGGGCGTGGAGCGCGGCTGCCGCTGCGTCCGACCGGTGGTCGAGCTCGGCGTAGGTGAGCGCCCACCCGTCGGCGGCAACGAACGCCGGTGTCTCGCCGAACCGTTCGGCGGCCTGGCGGACGGTGGTGGCGATGGTCAAGGTGCTGCTACTGGGCCGACAGCGCGGCCAGCGCGCTCGGGTCGAGGTACTCGTCGATCCGGACCACCAGGCCGTCCGCCACCGTGGCGACGACGCAGGCGGGCATGGCCACGGGCGAGCCGTCGGGAGCGGTTCCCCGCAGCACGTGCTGTTGCAGGAACCCGCCGTCGATGATCTCGCGGCGCACGACGTCGTAGCGCCGGTCGGGCAGCTTCGCGCACAACCACCCGAGCACCGCCAAGGTGGCGTCGAGCGACTTGGAGCTGTCGTCGAAGTTGGTCCAGGCGGTGAAGTCGTCGCGGTAGAGCGAGCGGAGGGTGTCGAGGTCGCCGTCCTCGATGGCACCGAACATCCGCTCGGCGAGGTCCAGGACGTCGGTGTCGGTGGTGGCGGCGGAGCCCATGGGCGAGATCGTGGCACGGATTTGGAGCCGTTCGCCCATCCCCTCTGAAATGGTGCGGACCAGGTCCTGCCCGGCTCCGGAGCAGGCGAGACGGCGAACCGAGGGATCGATGGCAGCAACGGTGTTCGACGGGGTGGACGCGGTACGTGCGGCGGTGGGCCAGCACCTCGGCTACAGCGAGTGGCTCGAGATCACCCAGGATCGGGTCGACCTGTTCGCCGATGCCACCGGCGACCACCAGTGGATCCACGTCGATCCCGAGCGGGCCAAGGACGGCCCGTTCGGCGGCGCCATCGCCCACGGCTACCTCACCGTGTCGCTCTCCAACTACTTCCTGCCCCAGATCGTCGACGTGCAGGGCATCTCGGCCGGCATCAACTACGGGGTCGACAAGATCCGGTTCCCTTCGCCCGTCCTGGTGGGCGCCCGCGTCCGGGGCGGCGCCCTGCTGGCGGCGGTCGACGAGGTGAAGGGCGGCATCCAGACCACCATGGTCATCACCATCGAGATCGAGGGCCAGACCCGCCCGGCGTGCGTCATCGAGTCCCTCAGCCGCTACCTGGTCTGACCCCGCCCCCGACTCCCGACCCGCGACCAGCCGCCCCCGACCAGCCACCCCGAACATGCGTAGCTCCGCGGTGCGGGCGACGGTCTGGCGACGCATGTTCGTCGGCGGTTTGCGTTCATGCGTGGCAGCGCGGTGCCCTCGTCCACCTGGCTACGCACGTTCGGGGGGTGTGTGGGTGCGGAGTCGGAGATCTGACGCCGCGTCAGGTCGCTCGGTAGTCTCCGGGCATGGACCTGCGCTTCACACCGGAGGAGGAGGCCTTCCGCAAGGATGTCCGGGGCTACCTCGACGACCTGCTCGCACCGGGCGGCGAGTTCGCCGACATCCGGGGGCGTGGCGGACCGGGCGACGAGCATTCGTGCCACGCCGAACGTCTGGCGTGGGAGCAGCGCCTCGGCGCCGACGGCTGGACCTGCATCGGCTGGCCCACCGAGCACGGAGGGCGGGCGTTGCCCCTTCCCCTCCAGGTCATCTGGTACGAGGAGTACGCCCGCGCCGGCGGGCCCGGTCGCCTCGGCCACATCGGTGAGGGGCTCATCGGCCCGACCATCGTGCACTTCGGCTCCCCCGAGCAGCAGCAGCGCTTCCTGCCCCCGATCGTGGCGGGCACCGAGCTGTGGTGCCAGGGCTACAGCGAGCCCGACGCCGGCAGCGACCTGGCCAACGTGGCCACGCGGGCCGATCTCGACGGCGACGAGTGGGTGCTCAACGGGCAGAAGGTGTGGACGTCGCTGGCCGAGTGGAGCGATTGGTGCTTCGTGCTCGCCCGCACCGACCGCGACGCCCCCAAGCACAGGGGCATCTCGTTCTTGTTGATCAAGATGGACACGCCGGGCATCGAGATCCGCCCCATCGTGCAGATCACCGGCACCGCCGAGTTCGCCGAGGTGTTCTTCAGCGACGCCCGCACGCCGGCCGACCTCGTGGTGGGCGGGGTGGACAACGGCTGGAAGGTGGCGATGGGCCTGCTCGCCTACGAGCGGGGCGCGTCGACCCTCGGCCAGCAGTTCGGGTTCACGCGCGAGTTCGGTCACCTCGCCGCGCTCGCCGCCGCGACTGGCCGCGATCGCGACCCGGTGTGGCGCCAGCGACTGGCCGCGCTGCACAGCCGGCTCGAGATCATGCGCTGGAACAGCCTGCGCATGCTCACCACCGCCGACCAGCCCGAGCTGTCGGGCCCCAGCTACATCGGCAAGCTCTACTGGGCGCGCCTGCACCGCGACATCGGCGAGGCCTGGGTCGACCTCGCGGGCGAAGCGGCGCTGGCGTCGGACCCGTCGTCGGCGGCTTCTGGGGCGGGGTCGGAATCGGGTTCGGGTTCGGGTGACGGCAGCGAAGCTGTCGAGGACTACCCGCTCACCGACGCCCAGCGCCTCTTCCTCTACACCCGCGCCGACACCATCTACGGCGGCGCCAACCAGATCCAACGCAACATCATCGGCGAGCGTGCCCTCGGCCTCCCGCCGGAACCCAAGGTCAAGGCGTAGCGCCCACCGATCGGCTGGCGGCGCTCCCGGTCAACCGCGAAGACCCCACGCCCGTCGTCGTCTCCCTCTCGCGTCCGACATCCTCGCGCTCGATGGTCGCCGGACCGGTTCCTGTGCGTGCCATCACCCCGAGAAGTCATGAGCCTCGCGACATGCTGGGTCTCGTCCCCGGAACCTCAACAGTCGCTCCCGCCAACCTCGACACCCGTTCGTGCGTGTCAGCGCGTGGGCGGGCGCCGCGATCGCACGCATGTTCGGATCTGGGAGGATCGGTATCTGACGACCCGTCAGCTCCGGCGGTACGATCGCGGATCCGGGTGTGGGGGAGGTCCCTGCGCCGCCGCGCCAGCCGAGGAGCACCCCATGGCCCAGCCCACGCCGCCCTACGTCGAAGGGCACTCGCTGCTCGTGGGCAAGACGGTCGTGGTCACCGCCGCCGCCGGAACCGGCATCGGCTACGCCGTGGCCAAGCGGTGCGTCGAGGAGGGCGCCACGGTGCTCATCAGCGACATCCACGAACGACGCCTGGGTGAAGCCGCCGACCGGCTCGCCGAGGAGACCGGGCAGCGGCCATCGACGGTGCTGTGCAACGTCACCCAGCAGGACGACATCGATGCGCTGTTCGCCACGGCGGTCGACGCGATGGGCCACGTCGACATCCTGATGAACAACGCCGGTCTGGGCGGCACCGCCAACGTGGTCGACATGACCGACGAGCAGTGGGGCAACGTCATCGACGTCACCCTCAACGGCACCTTCCGGGCCACCCGTGCGGCGATGCAGCACATGACCGAGCGGGGATCGGGTGTCATCGTCAACAACGCATCGGTCGTGGGCTGGCGGGCCCAGGAGGGCCAGGCCCACTACGCCGCCGCCAAGGCAGGGGTCATGGCGTTCACCCGCTGCGCCGCGCTCGAGGCCGCCCACTCGGGTGTGCGCATCAACGCCGTGGCGCCGAGTCTGGCCATGCACCCGTTCCTGGCCAAGGTCACCACCGACGAGCTGCTCGCCGAGCTCACCACCCGCGAGGCGTTCGGGCGGGCGGCCGAGCCGTGGGAGGTCGCCAACGTCATGGTGTTCCTCGCCAGCGACTACTCGTCGTACATGACCGGTGAGATCGTCTCGGTCTCGAGCCAGCACCCCTGAGCGATCGCCACGGGTCGACGACACGTGGCATCGCCGAACCGGTCGACGCAACCAGCGGGTGACGAGCCGAGCGACGAGCGTGGCGTGGGCTGCGTCGCGGTACCGTGCGACAGCCGCGAGCCGACGTTGGAGGTGACGTGATCACGAGCGACGAGGCCTTCGATCTGTTGGTGGGCTCGTGTCCGTCGTACTTCGGCGCGGAGGACCTCGATCGGTACGTCGCCAAGTTCGAGGACGCCGACACGCCGGATCTGTTCGTGCGGATCTCCGCGTTCGCCCACCACCTCGTCGGCCTGCTCGAGGCGGGTCGCGCCACCGAGGTGCAGCCGGTGGCCGATGTGATCGAGACGTTGCTGGCCGACGGCGATGCCGACACCGTCGAACTGGTCGAGCTCGGGGTCATCGAGACCCTGCAGAACATCGTTTCGCATCGCGACGTCGCGGTGGGCGGCGACCGCGTGCTCGAGCTCCTGGGCCCCGCGGCATCCGCGGTGTGGTTCGAGCACGAGACGCTGTGGATCGACGCGGGCAGGTGGCGCCACGACGGGCCACGGGTGAGCGAGGCCGACTACGACGCCATCGGCGACCCGGATCTCCGCCGGTACTTCCAGGCCAACAAGCGCCGCCTCTACGACGGCGTGCTCATCAGCGCCAACGACATCGTCCACTACCAGACCGAGCTGGCGAACCTGTCGCCCATCACACCCGCGGGCCGACCACGGGTTCCCTGGCCGGCCGTGATCGTCGGGATCGTGCTGGCCGTGGCTGCGGCGGTCGCGATCGCCCGCTGAGTCTCGACCGGGTCCTCGGCGGTGTCGAAGCGGCCGTGGCGACAACCGGCCACCCGTCCGGTGACGCAGGGTCGATTCGCCCCGCCTCAGTCCGAGGAGCTCGACTGGCTCTTCTTGTAGGCGGCGATGGCCCGGCCGACGGTGCGCCCGCTGGTCCTGGCCAGGTTGTCGGCGGTGGAGCCCGTGGGCTTGGCCTCCGCCCGCTCCTGGCTCTCGCGGAACCCACCGACCAGCCCGCGTTGGATCCCGACGCGGATGCGGATGACCGCCGAGATCAGGATCCACGTGAACAGCACCCGCACCGCCATGCTGGCGTACCAGAACGTCGTGCCTCGCTCGCCGACGAGGAACGCCTGGGCGACGACCAGCGCAACCGTGAGCCCGACCGCGGCCCAGAACGCGGGGTCGCTCCAGCGGGGTTCGTGCCAGCCGTAGCGGCGCCGCTTCCTGCTCGTCGGGTCCTTCGGCGCCATCTCGCGAGGCTAACGGACGGCAGGTTCGAAACCCTTCCCGGGACGCGACTCGGGGCGGCACCTCGATGAGGCGCCGCCCCGGCGGGACGGTCTCAGTTCCGGTCGGTCGTCAGCTACCGACGGGTCGGACTGTCGTCCTGGTTGGGCGTCCGAGCCTTGCGGCGGTTCGAAAGCGGCGGCAACCTGTCTTGAAGCGTACGCCGCTCATCTCGTGAGATGAACCCCCCTCATCGGCGGTTTCGGGCACGCACCGCGGTCGCCGGACAGGCCCACGCGAGGTCCGAGACGTTGGGTCGAACGTGGGTCACGCACGGTGAGTTGAGAGCTGGTCGGTCAGGTGGTGACGATCACCGAGGAACCGTGCCCGAAGAGCCCCTGGTTGATGGTGAGGCCCACCTTGGCTCCCTCGACCTGGCGGTCGCCCGCCTGGCCCCGTAGGTGCCAGGTGAGCTCGCACACCTGGGCGATGGCCTGCGCCGGGATGGCTTCGCCGAAGCAGGCCAGACCGCCGCTCGGGTTCACCGGGATGCGGCCGCCGATCTCAGTGTCGCCGTCGCGGATGAGCCGCTCGGCCTCGCCTTCCTTGCACAGACCGAGGTTCTCGTACCAGTCGAGCTCGAGGGCCGAGGAGAGGTCGTAGACCTCCGCCAGGTCGAGGTCGTCGGGGCCGAGACCGGCCTCCTCGTACGCGCCCTGGGCGATGGCATCGCGGAACGCGTGCTCGGGCGGCGCGACCGTGGCCGCCGAATCGGTGGAGAAGTTGGGCATCTCGATCACCGTCTGGGGGAAGGTCGGGCTGACGGTCGAGATGGCGGCGATGCGCACCGGCTTGGTGGTGTGCTTGCGGGCGTACTCGACCGAGGTGAGCACGACCGCAGCCGCCCCGTCGGAGGTGGCGCAGATGTCGAGGAGGTGCAGCGGATCGGCGACGATCTGGCTGGCCATCACGTCCTCGACGGTGAACTCCTTGTGGTAGCGGGCGTTGGGGTTGGTGAGACCGTGGCGGGAGTTCTTGGCCTTCACCAGCGCGAAGTCCTCCTGGGTGGCGCCGAACATCTCCATGCGACGCCTGGCGTACAGCGCGAAGTAGGTGGGGTTGGTGGCCCCGAGCAGGTGGAAGCGCAGCCAGTCCGGGTCGTCCTGGCGATCGCCGCCGACGGGAGCGAAGAAGCCCTTCGGGGTGGTGTCGGCGCCGACGACGAGCGCGACGTCGCAGAAGCCGGCCAGGATCTGGGATCGGGCGATGTTGAGCGCCTGGGCACCGGATGCGCACGCCGCGTAGCACGAGGCCATGCGGTTGCCCTTCCACCCGAGTGCCTGGCTCATGGTGGCGCCGGCGATGAAGCCCGGGTAGCCGTTGCGGATGGTGTCGGCCCCGGCGACGAACCCGATGTCGTTCCACTCGAGACCGGCGTCGGCCAGCGCGGCGTGGGACGCGTCGATGCCGTACTCGACGAAGTTGCGCCCCCACTTGCCCCACGGGTGCATGCCCACGCCGAGGACGGCGACCTCGTGTGCTGCGGTCATCGGCTCGCTCCTGCGGTCGGGTTCGACGCGTCGGCATCGATCGGCTTCCACTTCCACACCAGGTACTCGTTCTCGTCGTCCTCGTAGAGCGGATCGAGGATCAGCTCGACGCGCTGGCCCGCTCGGAGGTCGGCGATGTCGAAGCCGGGCGCGACCTGTCCGAGCACGACCATCTTCTCGGCGTCGAGCTCCACGGCCGCGATCGCGTACGGGACGAAGGGATCGGGCGAGACGTACGGCGGCGGTGGCTTGAAGCAGTTGTTGGTGAACGACCACACCGTGCCCGTGCGCGAGAGCTCGACCTCGTCGAACTCGCGGCCGAGGCAGTCGGGGTTCTTGCAGAAGTAGGTCTCGCGCGGGAAGAAGTACGTCGCGCACGACCGGCACCGGGTGGCCAGCAGGGCGGGGCGTTCCGCATCGGCGGTGAACCACCCCTCGATGGCCGGGACCTGGTTCTTGGTTCCCAACGGAACCTCCTCGTTCGGGGATGGACGACCGGCGGTTGGCACCGTCACGCCGCGGGTCACCGTAGCGCGCCGACCCAAACCTGACGAGTCGTCAGTTCTTCCGACGGGCCCGCCGTCAGCCCTCCGACAGGCGGTGATCGAGCGCGTGGAGGCGGCCCGTGAGCTCGTTGACCTCTCGAGCGTGCCCGAGCCGGCGGTAGTCGTCGAGGGCACGGCGGTAGAGCGGCCGTGCCGACTGGATCAGGCCGCGCCGCGCGGCCAGCGCGCCCTGGGTCATGGCCGTCGCCGCCGATGCAGGCGCGCAACCGAGCGTGGCGAACTGGCGGCCGGCAGCGACGAGTGAGGCCTCGGCATCGTCGAGGTCACCCTCGAGGAGCCACACCTGGCCTCGGGCGAGATCGATGTGGGCGAGGAGGTAGGCGCTGCCGATCCGCTGGGTCGCCGTCGTGGCCAGGTGCAACATGCGCTGAGCCGTGAGGTGGTCGCTGCGGTCGACGGCCGCCCGGCACACGGTGAGCGCCACCGCCGCGCCTTCGGCGTTGGACCACTGCTGGTGCACCCCGACCGGTGGACGGATCATCGACGGGAGCACCCGGTCGGCCGAGGTGATCGCCTCGAGCAGGCGACCCTGACGGGCCAGGAGCACCGCCCGATCACCCTCGACGAGTGCGGTCCGGAACCGGCTGCGGATGCGGGCCGCGATCCCGCCCGCGGTGTTGAGGAGGTGGTGCGCCGCTTCCTCCTGCGCTCGAGCGCCGAGCACCGCGGCGTGCGCCCGCGTGGCGGTGAAGCGCACCTCGGCGGCGTGGGTCGGGTCGACGAGTCGGGGAACCCGCGCCAGGACGTCGTCGTAGCGGCCGGTGCGCAGGTCGATGTCGAGGAGGGCCAACTCGAACCAGTCGAGGCGGTTCGCCGCCCGAGCCGCGCGCGTCGGGGCGCCGCCAGGAGGCGCGGCACCGAATCCGCGCGGGAGCGATGGCGGCGCCGGCGGCGCGAAGGACCCCGAAGCGACGGGCGCGGGCGCCACCGATCCGGTCGCACCTGGAGCGCGCGGGAGCTGCGGCGTGGACGAGCGGGACCGGCCGGATGCGGAGAACGGACCGTCGGGCGGGGGGCCGAACGGACCACCCGTGGTGGGTGCGGCCCAGGGCGACGGCGCGTTCGCGGTGGCCGGTGCGCTCGGCGGTGCAGGCGACGACGCGACAGGCGGTGGCGCGACAGGCGGTGGCGCGACGGGCGGTGGCGTGGCGGCGCCCGGGGGTGGCAGCGCAGGTGAGGCCGTCTCGGCGGCCGCCAACCCCAGACCCTGTTCGAGGTAGGCGATGGCCGGCCCGTAGCGGTCCTGGGCCGCGTGCACGGCGCCGATCTGCACCAGGACATCGGCGAGGAGGTCGGTGCGGTTCGATGTGCTCACGTGGTCGGCGACCCGATCACCTTCGGCGAGCACGTTCAGGTGGTCGCCTCGACGGAAGGCGCGCTCGAAGCGGAGGTAGACCGACGGGGGAGCGGGCACGCCTCCGTTCTACCCGGTCAGGTCGATGCCACGTTGGCGGCGTCGAGGAACGCGGGCCTTTCGCCGCCGCCGTGGACGGTGAGGTTGGAGCCGGTCACGAACCCGGCGAGCGGCGATGCGAGGAAGAGGCAGGCGTCGGCGATGTCGGCCGGCCGGCCCATGCGCTGCATGGGGATGGTGCGGGCGACCGCGGCGATGCCGGCGTCGTCGCCGTAGTGCAGGTGGGCCTGCTCGGTCTCGATGATGCCGCCGGTGACCACGTTGACCCGCACCTTCGGCGCCCATTCGACGGCGAGCGACTGCGCGAGGTTGGCCAGGCCGGCCTTCGCGGCGCCGTAGGCCGCCGACCCCGGCGAGGGGCGGGTCCCGCTGACGCTGCCGATGCTGATGATCGATCCGCCCTGCTCCTGCTCCTGCATGACCGCGTTGGCTCGCTGGGCGAAGTGCAGCGGGGCCATGAGGTTGAGGTTGACGATGGCCGCGGAGAAGCGAGGCGATGCCGTTGCCGCATCGGCCATGGGCGCGCCGCCCGCGTTGTTGATCAGGTGGTCGAGCCGCCCGAACCGTTCGAGCGCGAAGGCGACGACGGCGTCGATCTGATCGACGTCGCGCACGTCGGCCGCCACGAAGGCCGCCTCTCGCCCGTCGACCGAGATCGGATGCTCGGGGGCGTTGCGAGCGGTGATCACGACCTCGGCTCCGGCCTCGAGGAAGCGGTCGGTGATGCCACGTCCGACCCCCTTGGTTCCCCCGGTGACGATGACGACGCGACCGGAGAGGTCGAAGGCGTCGGTGAGCGGTACGGGCATCGGGGTCCTCCGGAGCGGATCGGGGACCGCCGTCGACGGTGTCGACGGCGGTGGTCGGCGGTTGCGCGGTGGCCCAGGGGGTTGGCGGGCGGAACCGGTGCCGCCTACTTTGCCATAGAGTTCTGACGCCCCATCAGAAACCGGTGGTGGCAGGGAGCGAGAGGGAGACATGGGCATCACGCTGGTCGTCGACGCCGACGGCATCGCCGAGATCGTCATGGACAACCCGCCGGTCAACGCCCTGACCGTCGCCGGGTGGTTCGAGCTGGCCGACACGCTGACCGCGGCCGGACGCGATCCGGCTGTGCGTGTGGTGGTGCTGCGGGCCGAGGGCCGCGGGTTCAACGCCGGGGTCGACATCAAGGAGATGCAGAACACCGAGGGGTACGGAGCGCTCATCGGCGCCAACCGTGGGTGCTACGCGGCGTTCGCCGCGGTGTACGAGTGCCCGGTGCCGGTGATCGCAGCGGTCAACGGCTTCTGCCTCGGCGGTGGGATCGGCCTGGTCGGCAACGCCGACATCATCGTGGCCGCCGACGATGCCACCTTCGGGCTCCCCGAGGTCGATCGTGGCGCCCTCGGGGCGGCCACCCACCTCTCGCGCCTGGTGCCCCAGCACAAGATGCGGGCCATGGTCTACACGTCGGCCACGGCCACCGCCCACGAGCTGCACCACTTCGGTTCGGTGCTCGAGGTCGTGCCCCAGCCAGCCCTGCGCGACACCGCGTTCGAGGTCGCCGGCCAGATCGCGTCCAAGAGCCCCACCGTCATCCGAGCGGCCAAGGAGTCGCTCAACGGCATCGACCTCTGGGACGTCAAGCGGAGCTACCGGTTCGAGCAGGGGTTCACCTTCGAGCTCAACCTGTCCGGTGTCAGCGACGAGGCGCGTGACGCGTTCGTCGACAAGCGAGAGGCGGAGTTCGAACGATGAGCACCATCCCCGACAAGCGGATGACCGAGGACGAGGTGGTCGGCGAGCTGCGCTCGGGCATGACCATCGGCATCGGCGGTTGGGCGTCGCGTCGCAAGCCGATGTCGCTCATCCGGGCGATCCTGCGCTCGGATCTCACCGACCTCACCATCGTCTCCTACGGCGGCCCCGACATCGGTCTGCTGTGCGCGGCCGGCACGGTGCGCAAGGCCATCTACGGGTTCGTCTCGCTCGACACCATCCCGCTCGAGCCGCACTTCCGCACCGCTCGCCAGACCGGTTCGATCGAGGCCATGGAGCTCGATGAGGGCATGCTCCTGCTCGGCCTGCAGGCCGCCGCGTGGCGCATCCCGTTCATCCCCACCCGCGCCGGGCTCGGCTCGGACCTGCCCCTCGTGATGCCGGAGCTGAAGATGGTGCAATCGCCCTACCCCGGCCTCGACGGCGGACCGGGCGAGGAGATGATCGCCATGCCGGCGCTGCCCCTCGACGCTGCGCTCATCCACCAGAACCGTGCCGATCAGGGTGGCAACGGGCAGTTCCTCGGCTCGGACCTCTACATGGACGACCTGTTCGCCATGGCCGCCGAGCACACCTACATGAGCTGCGAGCAGATCATCCCCACCGAGGACTTCGCCAAGCACGGGTCGTTCCACACCCAGCGCATCTCGCGCCTCATGACCACTGGCGTCATCGAGGCCCCCGGCGGCGCCCACTTCACCGAGTGCCCGCCGGACTACGGCCGCGACGAGTCCTTCCAGAAGGAGTACGCCGCATCGGCGTCGTCCCCCGAGGTGTGGGACGAGTTCCGGGCCAGGTGGCTCGACCTCGAGTCCGAGGCCGACTACCAGCAGGCCGTGGCTGCCCGCCGCGCCGAGAAGGGGGCCTGATGAGCGACGCGACGAGGGACGAGATCTGCGTGGTCGCGGTGGCCGAGTGCTTCCGTGGCGACGGCGAGCGCCTGTGCAACCCCATCGGCACCATCGCCATGATCGGTGGCCGCCTGGCTCGGGAGACCTTCGAGCCCGACCTGGTGATGACCGACGGCTTCGGGATGTTCACCTCGTCGGTGATCCCGCCCAACGTCAACCCCTACAAGTCGGTCGACGGCCGATTCGTGCTCGACGAGGTCGTCGAGGCCTGGAACCCGTACCCCCAGATGTTCCCGGTGCTCTGGAACGGTCGCCGGCACGTGATGATGGGCGGCAGCCAGATCGACCAGTACGGCAACCAGAACTTCGCCTGCATCGGCGACTGGCACCAGCCCAAGGTTCAGCTCCTGGGCTTCCGCGGTGCGCCGGGCAACACCATCAACCACACCACCTCGTACTGGATGCCCAACCACAACCCCAAGGTGTTCGTGCCGAAGGTCGACGTGGTCAGCGGGGTGGGCTACGACCGGGCTCGGGCGCTCGGTCCCGAGGCGTCGCGGTTCCACGAGATCCGCCGGGTCGTCACCAACCTGGCCGTGCTCGACTTCGAGACCCCCGACAACCGGATGCGCCTGCGCTCGGGGCACCCGGGCATCAGCATCGACCAGATCGTCGAGGCCACCGGGTTCGAGCTGGTGATCCCCGAGGACATCACCGAGACCCGGCTGCCCACCGACGAGGAGCTCCGCCTGATCCGCGAGGTCATCGACCCCGAGGACCTGCGCAAGGGCGACATCAAGCTGTGACCGCGACGCCGCCGCTCCCGTCCGCGCTGCACACCCGGGCGTGCGACCTCTTCGGGGTCGAGTTCCCCATCGTGCAGACGGGCATGGGCTGGGTGTCGGGCGCCCGCCTGACCGCCGCCACCGCGAACGGCGGTGGGTTGGGCATCCTGGCCTCGGCGACGATGACCTACGACGAGTTGAAGAAGGCCATCTTCGAGGTCAAGGACCGCGCGCCCGGCAAGAACTTCGGCGTGAACCTGCGAACCGACCAGCCCGACATCGCCGAGCGCCTCCAGCTGCTCGTGGCCGAGGGCGTCAAGGTGGCGTCGTTCGCCCAGGCGCCGAGCAAGGACGTCATCAGCCGCCTGAAGGACGCCGGCGTCGTCACCATGCCCACCATCGGCGCCAGGCGACACGCCGAGAAGATGGCCGAGTGGGGCGTCGACGCGGTCATCGCCCAGGGCGCCGAAGGCGGCGGGCACACCGGAACCGTTCCCACCTCGCTGCTGCTGCCGCAGGTGGTCGAGACCGTCGACATCCCGGTGATCGGCGCCGGCGGCTTCTCCGACGGTCGGGGCCTGGTGGCCGCACTGGCGTGGGGTGCCTCGGGGATCGCCATGGGCACGCGCTTCCTGCTCACCTCCGATTCCACGGTCCCCGAGGCGATCAAAGCCATCTACCTGTCCAAGTCGGTCACCGACACCGTGGTGTCCAAGGCCATGGACGGCCACCCGCAGCGGGTGATCCGCACCGAGATGGTCGACGAGCTCGAGAAGGCGTCGATCGTCACCCGCCTGCCCAAGGCGGTGAAGCGGGCGCTCGAGTTCCGCTCACTGACGGGCACGTCGTACTCGGATCTGATCAAGGAGGGATTGGCCATGCGCACGAGCCAGGACCTCACGTGGGCCCAGCTCGCCATGGCCGCCAATGCGCCGATGCTCATCAAGGCGGCGCTGGTCGACGGCCACCCCGAGATCGGCGTGCTCCCCACCGGTCAGGTCGTCGGCGTCATCGATGATCTCCCCAGCTCGGGCGAGGTGATCGAGCGCGTCATCGCCGAGGCGACCGCGACGCTGGCCCGCCTGGGCGCTGATCGCTGATCTGCGGATCGCCGACGGCCGGTTCACTCACCAACGACGGTCGGACGCCGGTTCAGGCCGTGGCGCCGCCGGGACCGTTGGCGAGGAGGTCGTCGAGGGCGGGGTCACCGCCGTCGGGGTGCGGGACGAGGAAGAGGCGCCACCGGACGAACACCGACAGCGAGATCAGCGGCGGCAGCGGGATGCCGAAGCTGCGCGGGTCGCACAGGGTGCCCCCGAACGCCTCGGTGGACCCGTCGGGCCGGTTGGCCACCCGACCGGATCCGAGCTGGCGGACACGGCGGTCGCCGACCTCGATGGTGAGCGGGAGATCGACCTTGCCGTCGGACCGGGGGCGGGCTCCGGTGATCGACCCCCGGATCAGCGCCTTGTCGCTGGAACCGAGCCACGGGATGCGGGCAGTGATCCACTGGTTGCCCGTGCGCAGGTCGCCGACGGTCAACGAGAAGGCGCCGGCGACCGGTTGGGTGAGGTCGATCGAGCCGTCATCGGCGAAGGTCGCCCGGAACGATCCGTGGACGCCGGACACCCGAGCCCCGAGGCCCGGGATGCCCGGCCGGGTGGTGATGTCGAACGACGCGCGCTCGGTGTCGATCCGGAAGTCGGGCACCCGCCGAGCATGACACAGCCCACCCCCATCCGTTCGTGCGTGTGTGCGCGTCGGCGGGCGCCGGGGAGCTACGCATGTTGGTGGCCTGGGGTCAGGTGAAATCGAGGCTGAACATGTCGATGGCGTTGCCGCGGACGATCTTGTAGACGTCCTCGTCGGCGATGTGGGCGAACATGTCCTCGGCGATCTTCTTGGTGTGGGGCCAGGTCGAGTCCGAGTGGGGGTAATCGGTCTCGAAGGTGATGTTGTCGACACCGACCTCGTCGAGCGACCGCAACCCGTGGTTGTCCTTGAAGAAGCAGCCGTACATGTTGCGGAAGTAGTAGGTGGACGGCGGTTCGGGCAGGCGATCGGTCTGGGCCCACGACGAGTGGGTCTCCCACACGTCGTCCGCCCGCTCGAGGATGTAGGGGATCCAGCCGATCTGGCCCTCGGAGTAGGCCAGCTTCAGCTTCGGGTAGCGGATGAGCACGCCGGAGAACAAGAAGTCCGACATCGACGCCATGGCGTTGCCGAAGCTGAGCGTGGCCTGCACGGTGGCGGGGGCGTCCGGTGAGGTGGCCGGCATCTGCGACGACGACCCGATGTGCATGTTGATGACCGTGTCGGTGTCCTCGCACGCCTGGAAGAAGGGGTTCCAGTGGTCGGTGTGGATCGACGGGAGCCCGAGGTGGTGGGGGATCTCGCTGAAGCACACGGCGTGGACGCCGCGGTCGGCGTTCCGGCGCACCTCCTTGGCTGCCTCCTCCGGGTCCCACAACGGGATGAGGCACAACGGGATGAGCCGACCGCCGGTCCCGGCGCTCCACTCCTCGACCATCCAGTCGTTGTAGGCCTTGACGCAGAGCATGGCGAGCTCGCGGTCGCTCGCCTCGAGGAAGGTCTGTCCGCAGAAGCGGGGGAACGTGGGGAACGAGAGCGACGCCTCCACCCAGTTGACGTCCATGTCCTCGAGGCGCGCCGTCTGATCCCAGCAACCCTTGCGCATCTCGTCGTAGGTGATGGGCGAGAGGGTGACCTCCTCGCGGGGGAAGCCGACCGCGGCGATGATGCGCCTCAGCGGCACCATGAGGTCCTCGTAGAGCCACCAGTCGCAGGCCGGTCCGTCCTCGTCGATGGTGTAGGTGTACTTCGTGCCGTTGAACGCCAGGCTCCCGAGTCCGTGGCGTTCGGTTCGGGGCGCGATGTCGTGGTACTTGGCGGGGAGCCGGTCGAGCCAGACACGGGGCGGCTCGATCACGTGGTCGTCGACGCTGATGATCTTGGGCAGCTCTCGGCCGGTCGTGATCGTTGCACTATCGGGCATCGTCGTGGTCACGTCAGCCTCCGTTGTCACGCTTCAGGATCTCGACGAGTGTACCGCCTGGATCTGACGGTCCGTCAGATTCAGGCGCCCGCATGAGGTCGAGCCCACCCCCAGCCGAAATTGCGGCTGGGGGCAGCACATGGGCGTTCGTGAGCCGCAACTTCGAGGAGGCCTTGGTGGGGTGGGGGTTTGCGCCGTTTCTGACGGTGCGTCAGAGTTGGGCGGTGCGAGAGCCGGAGCCGGTGGGGAGAACCGCGTGGACCTGACCTGGACCGAAGACGAAGAGGCGTTCCGGTCCGAGTGCCGGACGTGGCTCGAGGCCAACGTGCCGGCGTCGCCGCTGCCGTCGGGCGACACGGCCGAGGGCTTCGCCCGGCACGTCGAGTGGGAGAAGCGCCTGTTCGCCGACCGCTGGTCGGTGGTGTCGTGGCCCACCGAGTACGGCGGTCGGGGGGCCAGCCTCTGGCAGTGGTTGATCTTCGAGGAGGAGTACTACCGGGCCGGGGCCCCGCAGCGGGTCACCCAGAACGGCATCTTCCTGCTCGCCCCCACCATCTTCGAGTTCGGCACCGAGGCGCAGAAGGACACCTACCTCCCGCGCATGGCTTCGGCCGAGGACCTCTGGTGCCAGGGCTGGAGCGAGCCCGATGCCGGTAGCGACCTCGCCGGCATCACGAGCCGGGCGGTCCGTGACGACGCCCGCGGCGGTTGGCGTCTCACCGGGCAGAAGACCTGGACCACCCGGGGTGCGTTCTGCACCCACCTCTTCGGCCTCTTCCGCACCGATCCCGACGCCGAGCGCCACCGGGGGCTGACCTACCTCATGGTCCCCCTCGACACCGAGGGCGTCACCGTTCGCGGGGTCGACCGCCTCGATGGCGACGAGGGGTTCGCCGAGGTGTTCCTCGAGGACGCGTTCGTGTCCGACGACCACGTCCTCGGCGAGGTCGACCAGGGCTGGGGCGTGGCCATGGCCACCACCTCGTCCGAGCGCGGCCTCACCCTCCGCAGCCCCGGCCGGTTCATGGCCGCCGCGTCGAGGCTCACCGATCTGTACCAGAGGCGTGGCGCCGAGTCGGATCCGTCGCGGCGCGACGACGTCGTGCAGGCGTGGATGGATGCCGAGGCCTACCAGCTGTACACACTTCGGGACGTCACCGACGTGGTCGAGGGTCGGTCACCCGGCGCCCGGTCGAGCCTCAACAAGCTCTGGTGGTCCGAGCTCGACGTGCGGCTGCACGAGACGGCACTCGGACTCCTCGGCCCCTACGCCGAGCTCGCCGAGGACGCACCGGCGGCGATCGACGGCGGATCGTGGATGAAGGGGTACCAGTTCTCGCTGTCCGGCCCGATCTACGCGGGAACCAACGAGATCCAGCGCAACATCGTCGCCGAGCGTGTGCTCGGCCTGCCGAGGAAGTAGGGAACCGGCCGATGCGCTTCGCCTTCACCGATGACCAACTGATGCTCCGCGACGCCGTGCGGGACTTCCTCGCCAACGAGCACACCGCCAGCCAGGTGCGCGCCGCGTGGGAAGCCCCCGTGCAGGACGCGTCGGAACGCCGCGACCAACCCGTGTGGGCCGCACTCGCCGACATGGGGGTCGTGGGGCTGCTCGTTCCCGAGTCCGACGGTGGCATGGGCATGTCGTACCTCGACCTCGTGCTCCTGCTCGAGGAGACCGGCCGGGCGGCACTCACCGATCCGGTCGTCGAGACCGCTGCGGTGGCCGCACCGCTGCTCGCCGAGCGGGCACCGGATCTGCACCGCGCCGACTGGCTCGGGGCGATCACCTCCGGGCACAGCACCGTCGCCGTCTCGCTCGGTTCCGCTGGAGCGCCGGCTCCGTTCGTGACCGACGCCGATCGAGCCGATCTGCTGATCGCCGAGCGGGCCGGCCGCCTCGTCGCCGTGGCGAGCGGCGCGCTGTCGCTCACCCACGAACCGTCGATCGACGGCGCGCGACGGCTGTTCGACGTCACCTGGGACACCGACGCCGAGATCGTGCTCGCCGAAGGCGACGACGCGGCGGCCCTCGCGGCCGACGCGTTCGATCGTGGGGCGCTCGGCGTGGCCGCGCAGCTGATCGGCCTGGCCGACGCGGCGCTCACCCTCACCGTCGACTACGCCAAGGAACGTCGCCAGTTCGGCGTGCCCATCGGGAGCTTCCAGGCCGTGAAGCACCACCTGGCCGACGCCCTCCTGCAGCTCGAGTTCGCCCGACCGGTCCTCTACCGAGCGGCCTACTCGGTGGCCGAAGGGGCCGAGGACCGCTCGCGGGACGTGTCGATGGCGAAGGCGTACGCATCGGAGGCGGCGCTGGTCGTCGCGCGCAAGGCGCTGCAGTGCCACGGCGCGATCGGCTACACGGTCGAGTACGACCTCCACCTCTGGATGAAGCGGATCTGGGCGCTCGCCGCATCCTGGGGTGATGCGGCGTGGCACCGCGAACGGGTTGCCCAGTCGGTTCTCGGCGCTCGTCCGCCACACTGAATCGGTCCGCACCACCGCTACCGCACCACCGCTACC
>JBBSTY010000056.1:0-23500 GCA_038235385.1 Acidimicrobiales bacterium
CGGCTACCGCATGCTCACCGCCCAGAGCAAGGGTGTGGCGCCGGGCCCGGAGAGCTCGGTGATCAAGCTCTTGATGTCGGCCCATGCCTCCGAGGTCGGCGACCTGGTCGAGGCGCTCCAGGGCGCGTCGGGCATGCTCGCCGACGAGTGGACGAACCAGTTCCTCAACCAGTGGAACGTGCGACTCGGCGGGGGAACCGACCAGGTGCAGCGCAACGTCATCGGTGAACGGGTCCTCGGACTGCCCGGCGAGCCCCGGGTGGACAAGGACGTGCCCTACCGCGAGCTGGCCCGACCGGCATCGTCGGCCAACACCTCGTCGGAATCGGTCGTCACGTCCTCCGTTCCCGCCAACTGACCCAGCGCCGGGCCACACTGGCGTGTCCGCTGGTCGTCGTCGGCCGCGACCGACGTGACCGATCGGGTCACCTTCGAACCAGGGGAGAGTCCATGCACACGTTCGACGAGCTGTACATCGGTGGAGGGTGGGTCGCACCCGCCGGCGACGGTGTGATCGAGGTCGTCTCGCCGGCGTCGGAGCAGGTCATCGGGCGCGTCCCGGACGGCACCCCGGCGGACATCGATGCCGCCGTGACGGCCGCTCGTCGGGCGTTCGACGAGGGGCCATGGCCCCACATGAACCCCGTGGAACGCGCCGCCGTGCTGGGGCGGCTCTCGGCCGCCATCCAGGCGAGGGGCCAGGAGTTCGCCGATCTCATCTCGTCGCAGAACGGTTCGCCGAAGTCGTGGTCGATCATGGGTCAGGTGTTCTCGTCGACCATGGTGCTCGACAGCTACGTGGGCTTCGCCGAGACCTACGAGTGGGTGAACACCCGAACGGGCATGCTCGGTGGGACCACGCGCGTCCGGCGTGCCCCGGTCGGTGTCGTGGCGGCGATCACGCCGTGGAACGTCCCGCTCTTCATCGCCGCGCTCAAGCTCGCGCCGGCGATGGTGGCGGGGTGCACCATCGTGCTGAAGCCTGCGCCCGAGACCCCTCTCGACAGCTTCCTCTTGGCCGAGGCGGCCATCGAAGCCGGCGTTCCCGAGGGCGTGTTGAACATCGTCCCCGCCGGCCGCGAGAGCGGCGAGCACCTGGTGCGCCATCCCGGCATCGACAAGGTGAGCTTCACCGGATCGACGGCGGCCGGCCAGAAGATCGGCGAGATCTGCGGGTCCCAGCTCAAGCGGTGCACCCTCGAGCTCGGGGGGAAGTCGGCCGCGATCGTGCTCGAGGACGTGCAGTTCGACGATGCCCTGATGGGCGAGCTGGTGATGTCCGGACTGATGAACAACGGGCAGGTCTGCGGTGCGCAGAGTCGCATCCTGGTCCCGCGTTCGCGCTACGACGAGATCGTCGACTCGCTCGGCGCGGCCGTCGGGGCGCTCGTGGTCGGCGACCCGCTCGACGACGCCACCCAGGTCGGTCCGCTCGTCGCCGAGCGCCAGCGCACCCGTGTGGAGGGCTACCTCGATGCCGGCAGGGCCGCCGGTGCCCGCGTCGTCACCGGCGGGGGACGTCCCGCCGGTCTGCCGACCGGTTGGTACATCGAGCCCACCGTGTTCGCCGATGTCGACAACGCCATGTCGATCGCGCAGGAGGAGATCTTCGGACCGGTTCTCTCGGTGATCCCCTACGAGGGCGAGGAGCAGGCCATCGCCATCGCCAACGACTCCGACTACGGCCTCTGCGGGTCGGTGTGGACCGCGGACCTGAACCACGGTGAGCAGGTTGCGGCCCGGGTGCGGACCGGCGTCGTCGCCATCAACTCGTCCACCATCGTGGACTTCAACAGCCCGTTCGGTGGGTTCAAGAAGTCCGGCATCGGTCGGGAGATGGGCCCCGAGGGCATCGATCCCTTCACCGAGTACCAGTCGATCATCCTGCCGGCAGGCTGAACCGCAGCTCGCGCTCGCTAGCGGGCGATGGTGCTGCTCCAGTCGGTGAAGCCGGAGGGGAGGTGGAGCCCGAAGGTGCCGTGCTCGAAGAGCCCGTAGCCGACGTCGTCGCCGATGCGCCCTCGACCGATGTGGTCGAGGAGCCCCAGGGCGACCCGCCCCATGACCTCGGGGTCGGTGTGGTCGACGACGCCCGACTCGATCCAGTTCCGACCCCGCCACTGGCCATGGCCCCAGTCGGGGTCACCGCCGTAGCCCGATCCGCAGTTGAGGGCGACGTGGGAGAGCATGGTGACCTCGAGCTCGAAGGGGGTTCCGTCGGGTTCGGTGAGGCCGATGGTGGCGTCGGTGGGGATCCGGGTCCCGGGTCGGTAGCGGATGTCGGCACGAGGCCATCCGAGCTGCTCGGGCCGGCGACCCGACGACGCCGGGTGCACCCGGACCGCCTCGTTGAGGATCCGGTGGCCGTCGCCCTCCTCCTGGAGGATGAGCACGATGGCGTAGTCGTCGAAGCGCAGCGGCACGTAGAGCCACCAGAACCCGAAGTCGGGATCGGTCTCGGCTGCGCCACGCCCGGGCGGCTCCGCCTCGCCGACCGGTCGGATGCCCCAGGACCGGTCGCGGCTGCCGAACCACTCGTCGTCGGTGACCGAGAAGTCGTGACCATCGACGCGCAGCGAACCCGACCACGTCCCGACCTGCGCGAAGCGACAGGCGTCGAGGATGGTCTTGTCGCCCTGGTGCATGATGTGGCGCGGCTCCTCGATGGCGGGGAAGGACCCGGTCCAGGTGAGGTCGAAGGAGATGCCGTGGTCGTCGGCGTCGAGGACGAGCCGAAGCTTCTCGAGGGGTTCGATGACCTCGATGCGGTAGGGACCCACGGCCTGGTTCAACCGGTCCTGGCTGATGGCGTCGGACATGCGCACCGAGCGCTGCTCGTCACCGATCCGGACCGTCGCGTACGCATCCATGACCCCGAGGTTCGGGTAGTACCCGAGGCCGGTGACCAGGAAGACGTCGCCGTCACGGTTGCCTGCGTTGAAGTAGCAGCGGTCGTAGGCGTTGCGGTCGCTCGATGCCATCTGCTCGAGCGAGAGCGGCGCCTGATGGATCGGGTACTCGTCGAGCGGGACGGGCATCGGGCGCTCCTCGTTGGCGGGGCGGCCGACGGGTCCGGCGAGGACGGGTCGCCCCCTCCGCTCCTGACAGCCTCTCGGGATCCGGCCACCCTAGTGGGGTGACCGCAGGCGGCGTTCGCCCGCGTGCCCTCGGTCAACGCGATGTTCCGGCCATCTGGTGCTCCGTGCTCGCTCATGCGTCGGTCTCGTCGCGAGCCTCGGCTCAGTGGCCGTCGAGGCCGTCGATCGACGGGTCGACGGACAACAGGACCTCGATGGGCTCGGGCCCGCCCAGCAGCGAGGTGTGCCACACCACCGGCGCATCGATGCGTGGCGCCGCGCCCCGGAGCAGGTAGATGACATCGTCCGCCGTGCGCTCGGGGCGCATCGGGGTGCTCAGCGTGACCGACAGCGCGTGGTCGTCGGCCAGTGCCGCCACGAACTGCGAGCCGAGCATGTTGGCCAACTCGTCGATGGCCGCGTCACGCTGATCCGGATGGGCACCCATCACTTCGAGCAGCCGCGTCTCGGCCACGATCGCGAAGACGAGGACGGCCCGGAGGTCACCGCCGAGGGTGAACGCGACCGGGGCGACCTCGGCGTGCGCCAGCACCGCGGCGGCCACGTCGGCGACGTCTCGCGACGTCGTGTCGCTGACAGTGCTGGACGACCGGATGTAGTGATCGAGCACCGGCTGGGTGCGACGCACACCGGACTCGAACAGCGTTCGCTCACCGGCACGGCGCTCATCGAGGGCAGCGCGGTCGGGCACGTCAGGACCGAGGTCGGGTGGCGGGTCGGCGTCGATGCCGCCGGTGGCGCGGACAGCCCACGGCGCCGACGGGGCGTCGGGGAGGTCGTCGAGTCCACCTGCGTCCGGCGTCGCCTCCTGGATCCCGGTGGCCGTCGCGCGGCGGTTGCCATCGACCGTTCGACCGTGCGCGAAGTGGTCGACGAGCGCCGCGATGTCGAGGACGAGAGCCAGACGGCCGTCGGCGATGGAGGCGACGCCGGCCAGGTGGTCGAGACCAGTCGCCAACGGGACCGGGCGCACGACCATCTGGTCGTGGCCGATCAACTCGTCGACCGTGAGGACGTACGGCCTCCCCACCGTCTCGATGACGACGGCCGGGCACGGCGCCTCGATGGCGGCCCCTTGGGCCAACGAGGGCCCCCCGTCGATGACGGGCAGGAGCCCCGATCGGTGAGCCACGGCCCATCCGGTGGGACCAGGGGCTCGTCGGATCGCTCCCGAGCGCACGGCGACGGTCTCGAGCAGCCGGTTGAGCGGGAGCGCCCAGAGCTCGGATCCGACGCGCACGACGAGTGCATCGACGACGACCAGCGAGAGGGGGAGGCGGATGCGGAAGGTCGTTCCCTCGTCCGCGGTCGAGTCGACCTCGACGCCTCCTCCGAAGTGGTTGACGGCGCTCCGGACGACGTCGAGCCCGACGCCACGGCCCGACACGAGGCTGACGTCGTCGTTGGTCGAGAACCCCGGCATGAAGATGAGATCGAGGAGCGCGGCGCGGTCGAGCGTCGCCACGTCGCGCTCGTCGAGGAGTCCCCGGGCGACGGCCTTGGCCGTGATCCGCTCGACATCGAGACCACCTCCGTCGTCGACGACCTCGAACTGGACCTGGTTGCCCTGCTGCTCGGCCCGCAGGAGCAGCGAGCCCTGCGGCGGCTTGCCCAGCTCGACGCGTCGTTCGGGAGGTTCGATCCCGTGGTCGATCGCGTTGCGCAGGAGGTGCACGAGCGGTTGCAGGATCTCGTCTGCGACGCTGCGGTCGACCTCGGTTCCCTCGCCCTCCACGATGAGCGACACCGGCACGCCGAGCTCTCGGGCGGTCTCGCGGACGAGCCGGCCCAGACGGCTGAAGACGGGTGCGATCGGCACCGTACGCACCCGTTGGACCAGCCGCTCGAGGTCCGCGACGGTGCGACGGAGATCGGCCAGCGCCTGCGTGACCTCGACATCATCGGTGCCGTCGACCAGGGCATCGAGGCGGTTCCGCTCGATCACCAGCTCCCCGACGACTTCGAGCAGGGCATCCAGCCGACGGGCCTCGACTCGAACCGTCGGCGCCGCCGTCGGTGAGGAGTCGTGCCTGGCCGCTCGTGGGTCCTCCGCACGGCCGCTGGCGCGAGGGTCCGATGGGGGTGGGTTCGTGTGCTCCCGGGCACCCTTGTCGTCCCCGTCCCCGCTCCCGTCCGCATCGGACGGTTGGTGCTCCACGACGTCGTCGATGTCGCGAATCGCTCGGACCCGGGTCAACAGCTCCCGGAGCGCCCGATCGCGGTCGGATGCAGCGGGTAGATCGACACCGATGAGGAACTCGCGGGTGGATCCGGCCGTGATCTGGTCGCGCTCGGGGACGGTGAACACGATCGTCGCGTCCCTGCCGACCTGGCGCATGAGCACGGCGGCGCGCGCCCCCGGGAGGTCCGAACCAGGGGCGAGCGTGACCCGCAGCACGGCGCCGACCGCCGGGAGGTCGGCGAGACGTCGATCGGAGTGGGCGCTCGGCGCGTCGTCGCCGGTTCCTCCGGATGGACCCGGCACCAGATCATCGGCTCCGGGACCGGCCAGGGACCGGAGCTGGTCGAGGACCGACCGATGATCCGGCGGGGGACCGTCGCCCGACAGCGTGTCGACGATGTCGCCCATGGCGTCGGCGGCGACGACGAGGACGTCGATGTCGCCGGCCGTGGGCGACCGGGTGCCGGCACGGTAGCGGTCGAGCAGGTCCTCGCACGCGTGGGCGAGGTGGTTGAGATCGACGATGCCCTCCATCGCCGACATGCCCTTGAGGCTGTGCGCGAGCCGGAACAGCTCCCGCAGCGTCTCGCTGTCGCTGGTGGGCTCGACACGTCGGGGGTCGTCGCGCTCGGCCACGGACGTTTCGAGGTCGGCCACACCGGTGGCGAAGGACTCGGCCAGCTCCGCCGCCTCCGCGAGGAACGCGGTGCTCACCGTCACGAGCCGACCCAGGGTTCCGTGCGTCGATAGAGGCCCGGTGCGATGCGCTCGAGCCCGTGGGTCTCGGGCCGGAGGATCCGCTCGGCGCCCCCGAGGAGGAGCGAGCCGCCGAGCTCCAGCGAGGTCGTGATGGCGTCGAGCAACCGCTCGCGACCGGCCTGGTTGAGGTAGATCATGAGGTTCCGGCACACGACGAGTTGGAACGGCGGCCGCACCGGACTCGTCGCCGGACCATCGATGACGTCGTGCTGGTCGTAGCGGATCGTGGACCGGATCTCGGGATCGATGGTCCAGGTGTCGCCGTGCCGAGCGAACCATCGAGCTCGGCGATCGAGGTGGTGCGGTCCGTCGGGAAGCTCGCTGACCGCGAGGTCGTCGTAGGTTCCCCTCCTGGCCGAACGGATGCGTGACCGGTTCACGTCCGTCGCCCAGATGCGGGGATGGCGCCCCGATTCGGCGACCACCATGGCGATCGAGCACGTCTCGGACCCGTCGGCGCAACCCGGGTTCCAGATGTGCGGCGCCGGGCCGAGCGTGGGGACGACCAGTTCCGCGAGGTCATCCCAGCGCGCCCGGTCGCGGAAGAAGCCGGTGACGTTGATGGTGATCCGGTCGAGGAGGGCCTGGCGGAGCTCGGGGTGGCGCTCGAGCTCGCTGGAGAGCAGGTCGAGGTCCCAGCCGTGCTGGGTGGCGAAGGCGGTCAGGTTGCGCAGG
This sequence comes from Acidimicrobiales bacterium, assembly GCA_038235385.1. Classification (GTDB taxonomy): domain Bacteria; phylum Actinomycetota; class Acidimicrobiia; order Acidimicrobiales; family Acidimicrobilacustridaceae; genus JBBSTY01. The sequence goes on from JBBSTY010000056.1 coordinate 6,715, forward strand.
AGCTGCGGTGCCTTGAACGAGCGCAGATCGATGCCCTCGCGGCGCTGCAGCACGCCGAAGACGCGCGTCGCCGCCTCCGGCCCGCGACGGGCGTGCCGTGTGATCGCACCCCGTGTCGGCCCGGCGTCGTCCGACGACGTGCGGGTCGTGCGCCTCGATCGGTGGGCGGTCCTGGTGCGATCGGATCGCCACGCGTCCTCGAGCGCCGCCGCCAGCGCACCCGGTGGACCGGTGAGCGACGCGAGCCTCGCCGCTCGGATGCGAGCGGGCATCCCGTCGACGATGCAACTCGCCCGGTCCTGCACGAGCACCTGTCCGCCGGCATCTCGGACGGCCCGGGCACCGTCGACGCCGTCGGATCCGACCCCGGAAAGCACGACGGCCGTGGTGCCGGCGCCGAACTCGTCGGCGAGGTCGGCGAGGGTGAGGTCAGCCCGCGGTCGGAGCCCACCGATCGGGGGTTCGTGATCGAGGCGCACCCGGCGGTGGCGAACTCGCAGGTGGGAGTCGCCGGGCGCCACGATGATCTCGCCCGATCGCAACAGGGTTCCCGAACGGGCTTCGCGGATGCCGAGCTCGTACCGGTGGGCAAGGCGATCGGCGAACCGACCGGTGAAGGATGCGGGAAGGTGCTGGACGATCAGGACCGGGCACGGGGGGGCGCCGGTGAGCTGCTCGAGGAACGCGCCGATGGCCTGGGGCCCCCCGGTCGACGCGGCGATGCACACCACCGCGGGTGGTCGCAGCTCGGGGTCGCCGCTCATGTGCGGCCGGGATCCATCGAACGATCCGGCGTCGGGTCGTGGGCCGCCAGCGCCGCATGGACGAGGGCCGACGGGTCGATCACCGGGAGCACCGTGCCGTCGATCTCCGCCGTGGCGATGACGACGGCGGCGGGGAGTCGATCGCCATCGGGTGAGCCCGGCGCGGGTTCGGCGGGAACCACCTGATCGACGTGGTCGACCACGATCCCGACGGCGCCATCGCTGGTGGAGATCACGACGATGCGGTGCAGAGGAGCAGGGACGGTGCCAGGCACCAACAGGGGACGAGGGTCGATCACCGCGACGATGCGACCGCGGACGCTGGTGACGCCGACGATCGCCGGCGCAGCACCCGGAAGGCGGGTGCACGTCGCGGCGACGAGCACCTCCTCGACCGAGGCGACGTCGACGAGGAACGATCGGTCGCCGATCGAGAACCGCACCATCCGGGGTCGCTCGTCGATGGCGTCGTCCGTGTCATCGACCGCGTCATCGACCGTGCCCTCACCGTCGAACGCGCCGTGCCGGCGGCGTGCTCCCGGGTCGGACCCGTCGGGTGTCGTCCTGCCCGGTCCCCGGTCGCTCGGCGAGGAACCCACGATGCTCGCGGCATCGTCATCGGCACCCGGTTCGACCACGGATCCTGAGCTCATGCGCCGTGGTCGGGCACCCGATCGTGGGCCGGTGCTCCGGCCTGCCCGGCCGGCGCCCGGCCGGCGGGGCGGGACGAGCCGTTGGTGGCGCCGTCAGGCGACGGGGACGGGGACGGCGCCCCGAACGGCCCGCGCTCGCGCCGACGGTCCTGGGTGCGCTCCCCCGACCGGCGGAGGCTGAAGCGGGCCACCGCCTGCTGGAGCTGCTCGCCGCCGGTGGCGATCTCCTGCGCCGTGGTTCCGATCTCCTCGGCCGTCGCGGCGGTCTGCTCGCTGGCCGCAGCCACCCGCTCGACCGCCGCGCTGTTGGAGTTGGAGACGTCGACGAGGTCGTCGGCCCGCTCGCTGATGCGGTGCGCCGACTCGTCGATGCGATGGACGGCGGCGTCGACCTCGGACATCTGGGCGGTGATGTCATCGATGCCACCGGCGATCGACTGGAACGTGTCGCCGGCCGCCTGGACGGCATCGCGCCCGCCCTCGACCGCGGCGCGCCCGTCGACCATGGCGGCATGGACCTGGTCGACCTGCCCCGCCATGCTGTCGACGATTCGAGCCACCTCGCGGGTCGATGACGTGGCCTGTTCGGCCAGGGCCTTGATCTCGTCGGCGACGACGGCGAAGCCCCGGCCCGCCTCGCCCGCTCGGGCGGCCTCGATCGCCGCGTTCAGTGCGAGCAGGTTGGTCTTGTCGGCGATCGCCTGAATGAGCTCGACGATCGCACCGACCGTGCGGGACCGCTCCTCGAGCTGCTCCACCGAGGCGTTCGTGAGATCGAGGGTGTCGGCGATGCTGCCCATCGCGGCGACGACCCGCTCCACGTTGTCGCGCCCGTTGGTGCCGAGGTCGGCTGCGGCGATGCTGGCGTGGACCGCCGCGGACACGGCCAGGGTGGCGGCGCGCACCTCGGCCGCGATGGCGGTGACCGAAGCCGACACCTGCTCGGTGGCCGACGCCTGGAGGGCGATGCCCTCGGTGATGCCGTTCACCGCTGCGGCGACCTCGGTCGCCAGGTGGGCCGACTCCTCGGACCCTTCGGCGAGGGCCATGGTTCCCGTGCCGACGTACTCGGCGACGCTCCGGACGTCGTCGACGGTCGCCCGGAGGTTCTGGGTCATCGCCTGCAGCGAGTGCCCGAGCTCGTCCTCGGAGGACCGAACGGCGACGTCGGCGGCGAGGTCCCCTTCGGAGAGGCCGGCGGCGACGGTGCGGATCTCCTGGAGGTAGGTGACCATGCCGGTGAACGACTCGCCGAGCGCACCGGGGATGGGGTCGTCGAGCACGGACGCCGACAACCGACCACCGGCGATCGCATCGGCCTGTCCGCTGACCGTTCGGAGCGTGTCGATGGTGGCGTCGAACGACGCCGCCACCTCACCGACCTCGTCGCGGCGGACGATCCCGGTCTTGTCGATGTCGAAGTCGCCGTCGCCGACCCGTCGGGCGCGGGTCGTGACCTGTTCGAGCGGCTCGGCGATGATCGCCGAGAGGTACAGGACCATCAGGATGCAGAACACGAACAGGAGGAGGGTGCCCGCCGTCATCACGCTGCGCAGCCGGACGCTGGCGGCGTCTGCCGCCGCCTCGGCGTTGGCGAGCTCGGTCTCGGCTCGGGTCACGGTGGTCTCGAACAGCGTGCGGAGCGACTCGTCCTGCGCCGTGAACGTCGAGAGCGCGGTGGTGCGCTCGCTGAGCTCGGCGGCCGAGATGTCCTTGGCGTCGTTGGTCTGTCGGAAGGCGATGCCGGTGTCGACGACGTCGGTGACCCAACTGGTGGTGGCGTCGTCGATGAGCTCGACGGTCTTCTCGAGCTCGGGGTCGCCGGCCGCGAGCCGACGGAGATCGGCGATGACCGACTGGTACTGCGCCCGGTCGCTGTCGATGTCGGTGAGGATCGCGTCGTCGGCGCTGATGAGGTAGCCCCGGTAGTGCGATTCGAACCCACGGACGACGGTTCTCGCTTCCCACGTCGACGTGACGAGGTCGTTGGCACGAGCGGAACGCGCGTCGGCCGCGTCGTTGTCCTCGAGCGCCTGGAAGGTCACGGCCGCCTGCACGGCGACGACGAACATGATGATCCCGAACGCGACGAGGAACTTCGGTCGGAGCTTCAGGTTTCGGAACCACGACATGGTGCTCTCCTGCGATGACCGGACGACGTCCGCCGTGGTGGAGTCGGTCGTCGGTGGTTCGGCGGCAACATCATGACCGATGAACTCGCCCACCCGTGGATGCCGTCGTGCGCCGATCGCGTCGCGACCGGATGGGACAGCGTGAAGTACGGTCTGGCCAACCAACCGACGCAAGGATCATCAGTCATGAGTGACACGTCCGATTTCCCGATGAAGGCCCAGAAGCTCAAGATGGGCGAAGCCGAGCCGGGAAGCTCGCGGCCGATCATCCCCGTCGACGACAGCGACATCACCGTGCTGATCGTCGACGACAACGCGTTCATGCGCACCAGCCTGCGAGAGATGCTCGAGGGTGCAGGGATGGTCGTCGCCGGCGAAGCCGCCGACGGCAACGAGGCGGTTCGGTTGTACGACGAGCTTCGCCCGGACGCGGTGATCATGGACCTCGTCATGCCCGAACTCGACGGGCTCGGGGCGATCCGATCGATCATCGAAGCCGACGCCGATGCCCGGATCGTCGTGTGCTCCGGGATGGGGAGCAACGAGTCGGTGTCCGAGGCGATCGCCGCCGGCGCGCTCGACTTCCTCGTGAAGCCGTTCCAGGTGGATCGGGTGGCCGACACCGTGCGGTCGGTGCTGTCTGGCGTCGTGCCCCTCCAGGGCGGCTCCGCCGGATTCGACTGATCCGGACGACCCCGGGGGATCCGCCCGGGCGGATCCCCCGGGTGTCAGTCGAGGTGGTGGGGCGTCCGGCGCTTCGCCAGCCGCTGGGTGGCGAGCACGCCCACGAGGTACCGGCACATCTCGGCATCGTCGGGGGAGCCGGCCCGGTTGGTGCGCTCCTCGGGGTCGGCGGTCAGGTTGTAGAGCTCCCACTCGACGCCCTCGTCGACCTCGACCTGGTCGTAGTAGCGGTTCAGCTTCCACAGCTCGTGCCCGCCGTGGGCGGTGTCGACCCGGGCGATCACCGACTCGACCTTGGCGGGCGCCGCCACGGGCTGGATCGGCTCCTGGGTGAAGCGGTTCACCGTGGTGAGGCCTCGGCTGATCTCGTCCTCGGTCATGAAGTAGACGGCGTCGTCGAAGATCGACTGGTCGGCCTCGTTCTGCACCAGGAGGCTGAGGTCGCGCCCGACCAGCGGGTGGGTCTCGACGTGGTGGCGGGCGACGACGTCGGTGGCGGCTTCGCGATCGACCTGCGCCAGACCCAGCAGCGTGGGAAGGACGTCGACGTGGCTCGTGGCGATCTCCACGCCGTCGGCTCGAGCCTCGATGCCGGGTCCCGAGATCCACAGCAGAACCCTGATCGCTTCGTCGAAGGCGTTGTGCCACTTCTGCTGCAACCCGCCGTGCGCGCCCATCAGATCGCCGTGGTCGGAGGTGAACACCACGATGGTGTTGTCGTGGAACCGAGACGCGGCGAGCCGGTCGAGGATCCTGCCGATCGCATGGTCGACCACCTTGTGGAGCCACAGGTACAGCTGACGGTAGGCCTCGTCGGTGGGCTGCTCGTAGAGAAGGGTGGGCCACACGTCGTGGAACTGGGCCTGGGCGCTCGGTCGACCGTCGAACGAGTCGCCCTGCGATGGTGGCTCGGGGATCGGGGGAACGGTGTCGTCGGGGGTGGGGAAGCCGAGCAGCTCCCAGCCGGCGCCGCTGAAGGCGATGTCGTGGGGGTTCACCAGCGAGGCGACCGTCAGCCACGGGGTGGCACCGTCGCGATGGTCGAGGTCGTCGAACAGGGCGTCGATCTGATCGGCGTACAGCTCGTCCTTCGCGAGGCCGGTGTCGGCCGGATCCGCGCCGTGGGGCTCACGCCCGATCCAGCCGCTGAAGCCGAAGGGATCGAGGCGGTCGGCGCGCTCGTACGCCTCGACGGCGTCGGCGAACAGGTTGCCGTCGCGATCGTTGGATGCGAGCCCGTCCCCGGCCCCCTCGAGGACGATGTCGGCGTGGGAGATGTGCCACTTGCCGCGGTAGTGGGCCTCGTACCCGCCCGCCCGGAACCAGTCGCCCATGGTGGGAACGGCGTCGGGGTCGAGCCAGTGCATCGCCGGGTCGGTGGCCTCCTTCGCCAGGCCGTCGGTGTCGGTGACGCCGTGCAGCGATGGGTACTGGCCGGTGAAGAGCGAGGCCCGGCTGGGGATGCAGGCGGTGGACGCGGCGTAGTGCCGGTGGAACTCGAGGCTCCGCTGGCGGAGCCGCTCGCGGGCGGGCAGCTGGGTGCGCCGGAACTCGGCGAGCGCGGCGTCCTCGTACGGGGGCGGGTAGCGCTCCTCGTCGGTCATGATGAACAAGATGTTGGGCGTGGATGCCACGTCGTGATCCCCCGGGGCTCGGTCGATGCGGCGCGATGGTACCGGTGCGGATCGGTCGGATCGGTCGGATCGGTCGGATAGGCGTGTCGACGGTTCGCGCCGGCGCCGGCCGACGCGTCGACCGGCGGGCCCGTCGGAACACGCATCCGGGGGGCCGGGGTACGGTCGAGCGACCGGATGTCGATCGCGAACGCAAGGGGACTGCGATGAAAGAGCTCGTGTACGGCCGCATGCTGCTCCCACAGGTCGAGTACCACGCCGACAGGGTGGGGTTCATCGACGGCGACTACCGCGCCACGTTCGCCCAGCACCTCGACCGGGTGGCCCGGTTGTCGCACGCGCTGAAGCACCAGCTCGGGGTCGGTTCCGAGGACCGCTTCGCCGTGCTCGCCCTGAACGGTCACGAGTACGAGGAGCTGTGGCACGCCGCCTTCCTCGGTGCCGGGGTCATCAACCCGCTGAACCTGCGCCTGGCCGCCCCGGAGCTCGAGTACATCCTGTCCAACTCGGGCACCAAGGTGATCTTCACCGACTTCCTCTTCGCGAACATCGTCGAGCAGGTCCGCGAAGCGGCCGGCATCGAACAGGTGATCCTCATCGGTGACCTCGACGGGCCGCACGACCTGAAGTACCAAGACCTGATCGACGCGGGCGAACCCGTCCTCCCGGACGAGCCCGACGAGGACGACCCCGTGGTGCTGATGTACACCGGCGGCACCACCGGTCTCCCGAAGGGCGTCCTGCACGATCAACGTGCGCAGATGCTGAACCTCTATCACATCGCCATGCTGTTCGGACTCGACGAGAACATGGTGAACCTCAACCAGACCCCGATGTTCCACGCCGCCACCTTGGGTGGCATCCTCGGTGTTCCCGCCGCCGGCGGCACGTCGTCGTTCGTGGCGATGTTCGATCCGGTCAAGGTGCTCGATCGGATCGAGATCGACCAGGCGACCTGGACGGTGATGGTGCCGACGATGATCGGGTTGGTGCTCAACCACCCGGACTTTCGTCCGGAGCGTCTGTCCTCGCTCGAGGTGCTCGTCTACGGCGCCTCGCCGATGCCGGCGACGCTGATCGAGCGGCTGTTGGCCCTGTACCCGGATCTCAAGCTCTTCCAGGGGTACGGCATGACCGAAGCCAGCGCGGTGCTCACCGTCCTCGGACCCGACGAGCACCGCCGGGGCGGGAACCTGTTGCGTGCAGCGGGCCGCCCCGTTCCGGGAGCGGTGCTGAGCATCCGCGACAGCGAGGGGGCCGAGGTCGCCACCGGTGCGACCGGTGAGGTGTGGGCCCGAGCCGGCAACTTCATGCGCGAGTACTGGCGCAACCCCGAGGCCACCGCCGAGGTGTTCGAGGGCGGTTGGTACCACACCGGCGACGCCGGCTACGTCGATCCCCAGGGGTACCTGTACCTCGTCGACCGGGTCAAGGACATGGTGGTCACCGGCGGGGAGAACGTGTACTCGTCGGAGGTCGAGAACGCCATCTCGAGTCACGAGGCCGTCGCCCAGGTGGCGGTGATCGGCATCCCGGATGCGAAGTGGGGCGAGGCGGTGCACGCCATCGTGGTGCTCGACGAGGGTGCCACCGTCACCGAGGACGAGATCCGCGAGTGGGCCCGGGCGTCCATCGCCGGCTACAAGGTGCCGAAGTCGATCGAGTTCCGCTCCGAGCCGCTGCCGCTGTCGGGAGCGATGAAGGTCCTCAAGCGCGAGCTGCGCCAGCCCTACTGGGACGGACACGAGCGCGGCGTCGGCTGAGCTCGGCGGTCCCACGCGTCCGTGGATCCGCCGCCAAGCGGTGGCGGTCGCCCGATGGCACCGCGATCAGGCGACGGCCAGCTCACGTCCGGCACGGCCCATGAGATCGAGGAAGTTGTCGCAGTAGAAGCGCTGGCGGACCGCCTCGTCCGCGTCGCCGAGCGACGACTCGAAGCGCTCGATGGGCCGTCGGCCTCCTTCGACGTGGGGGTAGTCGGACGAGAAGAGGCACACATCGGGGCCGGCTTGGTCGATGATCCAGCCGACGTCCTCGGTGGGGTACGGGGTGAACCGGATCTGCCGGGTCACGTACTCGGCGGGACGCAGCGAGAGCGCCTGCAACCGGTCCTCGTGACGGGCGAAGGCCTCGAACGCCGATTCCATCTGGCGGGTCCACGACGGCACCCAGATGGCGCCCTGTTCGATCACGCCGAACCGCAGATCGGGGAACCGTTCCAGCACGCCGTCGAAGATCATGGTCGCCAGCGTCTGCGCCGGCGGCCCGGGTATGCCCATGTAGTCGACGGATCGGAAGTTCTCCTCCCCGCCGTGGAAGTCGGGCGGGATGGGCAGCCCGTTGACGAAGTAGCTCGGGTCGATCAGTTCGCCGGTGCCCCCGACGTGGAACACGACCGGGATGCCGGCCTCCTGCGCCCGCGCCCACACCGGATCGAGGCAGCGGTGGCTGGGGGAGTGGCCGGGCGGGCAACCGGAGGCGACGAGCAATGCCGCCGCGCTCATCGCGATGGCGGTGTCAGCGGCGGCCACCGCACGATCGAAGTCGACGAGCGGCACGTAGCAGGTGGCCAGCAGGCGGGGGTCGACCGAGCAGAACTCGACCATGCCGCGGTTGTGCGCGGCGGCGACGCCGTACGCGAGGTCGAGATCGCCGCCGTGCTCCCAGGTGTGCAGCCGGCTGTTGTGGAACGTGTTGAAGACGAGCTGGCTGGAGAAGCCGAGAAGATCCAGGGCGCGGGGCCGGTCCTCGGCGAGGAACGAGCCGGTGGCAGCGAAGTTCTTGCGCCCCATGATCTCGGCCTCCTCGGCCGAGCGGTACTCCGGTGAGCGGTGCTTGTCCGTCAGGCGGGCGAAGGCGGCATCGAGGTCGCGGAGCTGCTCGGCGGGATCGCCGGTCTGTCGGAGCTCGTTGCCTCCCGAGAGCTGGAGCGGCTCGATCCGCTCGCGGACCCCGGGGTCGGCGTGGTCTCGCAACCAGTTCGGCGTCTCCATGATGTGCGCGTCGGCATCGTGCACGACGCGGCCCGTGGAATAGGCCATGACGGGTTCCCCCTCGTTGCGGCGTTCGTTGCGGTTGGCCGACCAAGTGTGGCCGACAACGCAGCCATCTGCGGTCGATCCGTGCGGACACCGTCGCGAGCTGGCCCAGCGTTGTGCGACGCCGGTCGCCTCGTCTCGTTTCGACGTCCGTCGCCGAGCGAGCGGGTCAGGTGCCGCGCGAGAGGGTCAGGTGCCGGGGGGCGGGCCGGCCGGGGGCTGGCCGTATCCGGGCTGGGCCCCGTACCCCGGTTGGGCGCCATAGCCCGGTTGGGAGCCATAGCCGGGTTGGGCGGCGTAGCCGGGTTGGGCGCCGTACCCCGGCGGCGTGCCGTAGCCGCCGGGACCCATCGGAGGTTGACCGGCTCGCTTCGCCTTGCTGCGCTTGACGAGACCCACGATGAAGAGCACGACGCCGATGGTCCCGAGGAGGAAGGCGACGCCGATGGACCCGCCGACGATCAGCAACGTCGAGCCGACGATGTCGCTCGACGGCCCGACGAGCACGTCGGTCGTGTTGGCGGTGTCGGCCACCACGACGGTGTAGGACCCGGTGGTCGGTGCGTTGAACGTGACCTCGGGCGTGTAGTCGGTCGTTCCCCTGGTGACGCTCACGGTGGTGTTGTTGCTGGTGGCGTAGTCGGTGACGGTGACGTTGCCGCTCGGGCCGGTGATGGTCACGTCCGATGCGAAGAGGTACATGCCCGTCTTCGGTGTCCACAACGCGTGATCGCCGGCGTCGAGCGTGGCGGTGACCTCGCCGGGCGCGGTGAAGACCTTGGCGTCGTTCACCGCCCGGGCCACGGTGACGCCGCCCATGGCGATCCCGCCGATGAACACGATGATGGAGAGCACCACCAGGACGATGCCGGTGATGAGCGCTCCCTTGGGCTTGTTCACCTCGGGTGCCGGTGCGGCGTAGGTCATGGCGTTCCTCCCAGATCGAGACCGTCGCTCCGTCGGATCGCCGTGCGGTGCGGTCGACGGATCACTCGATGTCCGCAGCGTGCGATCGAACGAGATGACGCTACCGGCCGCCGGCAGGCCTCGGGGCGATGCGTCCCATCAGCGGTTCGCGACCACCTCACCACCGGTCAGGACCGGGAACTGGCGCCGGGGATCGTCGGCCGGGGTCCTCGTGGCCGAGCCGTCGGCCGCGCGCCCCACCACGGAGGCGCCGGATGGCGCGTACTGGACGATGTACGCCTTGCGCACGCCGGAGGTCCGGTTGGGGCCCGTGCAGTGCGGGGTGAGCGACGAGAACACCACGATGTCACCGGCGCGGGCGGGGACGGCGATCGCTCCGTCCGGGTCGTCGAGGCAGACGAAGCCGGTGTCGGTGAGCCGGTGGGCGAGAGTTCCGTGGCGGTGGAGGCCGGGCACGATGCGCGGGCAGCCGTTGTCGGTGGTGGCATCGGTGAGCGCGATCCAGCACGTGAGGTACTGCTGCGGCTCGACGAACGCGTACCCGTTGTCCTGGTGCCAGGGGAACGTCGCGTCGGCGTCGGGCTTCTTGTAGACGGCCTGGTCCCAGTAGAGGCTGACGTCGGGCCCGACGAGGTCGGCGCAGAGGTCGGTGAGCGGCGGCGAGCGGACGAGGTCGCGCAGCAACGCCGATCGGGTGACGAGGTGGGTGGTGAACGTGATGGCGTCGGCGCGGGCGATGAACAGCTTCCCGCCATCGAGGGCGCGCAACTCGTCCTCCACGGCCGCCTCGATCGGATCGATCGTCGCGATGACGGCATCGAGCGTCGCCTGGTCGAACGCACCCTCGAGGACGAACGCGCCGACGTCGTCGTAGGCGCGCGCCTGGATGCCGGTGATCGACCGGTACGGCCCCGATGGCGACCTCCACGAGAACCCGGCGTTGGATCCGTGGCGTTCGAGGTCGATCACGACGGTCCCTCGGCGACCCGACGGTCGATCCCGAGGACCCGGTCGACCACGAAGTCACCACCACCCACGTCGGTGGATCCGATCAGCGTCACGTTCCCATCGTGGCCGAACCCGCCCGCCCTTGCCGGGGCGGCGTCCGGGAAGGTCGATGCACCGTCGTCAGTTCGGCCCCACCACAGAGGCGCCGGACGGCGCGTCTCCCCACGGCCACCTCGGGATCCGTCGGGGTTCCCCGGGGCGCCGCCGTGTCGCGCGTAACGTCGATCGGGAGCAACGGGTCGGAGGGATCGCATGCACACGCTCACACAACGAATCGAAGCAGCTGTCGGCCGCGGTGGCACGGTCACCTTCATCGCCGGCGACGACCACGACACCATCACCTGGGCGCAGCTCCACGAGGAGGCCAGGGCCATGGCCGCCGTCCTCCAGCGGCAGGGGATCGTGCCGGGCGACCACGTGGCCGTCCTCGGGCCGACCAGCAGGGATCTGGTGACCCTCATCCAGGCCACGTGGCTGGCGGGCGCCGCCATGGTCGTGCTGCCGCTGCCGATGCGGCTCGCGTCGATCGAGGAGTTCGTCGCCCAGACCCGCCGTCGTGTCCTCGCTGCGGACATCGCGCTCCTGGTGGTTGACGACCAGCTCGCGCCGTTCGTCGCCGACGAACCGGGTGACCCGCCCCGGCTCGTCCTCGGCGAGCTCGCCTCCTCGTCGCGAGCCACCGATCCGCAGCTCTTCGATCGGCCCGACGACGACCCCGCCCGCATCGCCATCATCCAGTTCACGTCGGGGTCCACCAGCGAGCCCAAGGGGGTCGTGCTCCCGCACGAGGTGATGTGCGCCAACCTCCAGGGGCTGTGCGAGATCGGTGAGCTGCAGGACGACGACGTGTTCGTCTCGTGGCTTCCGCTGTACCACGACATGGGTCTGGTGGGGCTGCTCGGCACACCCATGACGACCGGCCGCGACCTGGTGCTCGGGGCACCGCAGGACTTCACCGCCCGTCCTGCCCGGTGGATGGAGTGGATCTCGCAGTACGGAGGGTCGGTCACGGCCGGACCGAACTTCGCGTGGGCGCTCGCCACCCGCGCGCTCAAGCGCTCCGAACCGCTCGACCTGTCGAGGCTGCGCATCGCGCTCAACGGGGCCGAGCCTGTCGACGCCGACAGCGTGCGTGCGTTCGTCGATGCCGCCGTGGTGCACGGGATGCGCCCCGGCGCGGTGTTCCCCGCGTTCGGGATGGCCGAGGTGGGCATCGCCGGCACGTTCCCACGACCGCTCGCCGGGCTGCGCACCGATCGGGTCGATCGTCGCGTCGTCGAGTCCGAGCGCTACGCGGCTCCGGTCGAGGAGGGCGCCGAGCACGCCAAGGAGTACGCCTTGCTCGGCACCCCCATCCCCGGGCTCGAGATCCGGGTCGTGGATCCGAGCGACGATCGTCCCCTCGCGGAGCGTGAGGTGGGAGAGCTCCAGATCCGCGGCACGTCGACGACGCCGGGGTACTACCGCAACCCCGAAGCCACCACGGCCGCCTTCCGCGACGGGTGGCTCTGCACGGGAGATCTCGCCTACCTCCTCGAGGGTCAACTCGTGGTGTGCGGCCGCATCAAGGACGTCATCATCGTGGGCGGTCGCAACATCTTCCCCGAGGACGTGGAGCGAGCGGCCGGCGACGTCGAGGGGATCCGCGCCGGCAACGTGATCGCGTTCGGCGTGGAAGGCCGACGAGGCCAGGAGGCGATGGTCGTCGTCGCCGAGACCAAGGGCGAGCACGACCTGGCCGAGATGCGCTCACGGGTGCACGACGTGGCGAAGCAGGTCACCGGGCTCCCGCCCATCGACATCGTGTTCGTCCAGCCCGGTGCGCTTCCGAAGACATCGTCGGGCAAGTTGCAGCGCACGCTGTGCCGGCAGCGCTACCAGGCAGACGAACTGGTGAGCGTCGACGCCGGAGTCTGACCGCGGATCGGACCCGGGTCCCGATCGACGAGGTCGAACCGGTGTGACGACCACGGTGCAGCGGTGACGCGGCGCCGCATCGGAGGAGCGGAGCCAGCCCCGGGCGTCGGGTGCCTTCGGCGCGTGCGGTGAGCCGTCACGCTGCGTGACGTGTCACACGTCATGACGAAATCATGACTGAAATGTTGCGATCTGGTGACATGTTCGGCGAGGCTGAGCGAACTGTCCCCTCCCGAACCGATGCCGGCGGGCGTCGAAGGAGCTCTTGTGACCCCCCAGAACCGTGTTGCCCTCTCGCGCGTCCTCGCGCCGGGATCCCGTGGTCGTCGTGCGATGCAGATCGGTGTGGCCGGCGCCGTGGCGCTGACGGCATCGATCGCAGTGCCCGCCGCCCTGGCCCAGGACGCACCCGACATCGTCCCGGTGTCGGCGGTGACCGACACCACCGCCCCCGTCGCGGCCACCGTGCCCTCGACCACCACCACCACCGTCCCCGCGCCGCCGCCGCCTCCGCCTACGCCCGCGGCGCCGTCCCCGGAGGAGGTCGCCCAGGCCCAACTGGACGCGGCGAGCCCTTCCGAGCTGCGAGCGTTCCAGCTCTACGTCATGACCGAAGCCGAACGGTACGCGTTCGCCGCCTACATCAGCCCGCCTCCGCCCCCGCCTCCCGCACCGGTGGCCGAGCCGGTGGTGGAGTACGTCGAGGTTCCGGGTGCCGAGGCACCGACGGTGTCCAACGGCGAGGTGTGGGATCGGTTGGCGCAGTGCGAGGCCAACGGCGACTGGCACATCAACACCGGCAACGGGTACTCGGGTGGCATCCAGTTCCACCCCGGCACGTGGCTCGCATCGGGTGGTGGCCAGTACGCGCCGCAGGCGTACCTGGCGACTCGTGAGCAGCAGATCGCCGTGGGCGAGGTCGTCCTCGCCGCAGCCGGTGGACGTTTCACTCCGTGGCCCGGCTGTCGGGCCAGGCTGGGGCTTCCCTAGCAGGGAAGCTCCGGTCGACTGAGCGCCGCGTGGAAGCGCGCGGCCGCCGATCGACCGCTCGGTGCGGGTGGTCGTCAGGACCTGGACGTCGCCGCCCGCCGCGCGGCGATCGCGTCGGCTGCGAGCTGTGCGATCCGGCCGGGATACACCACCTCGGGCCGATCGGCCTGCGCCAACTCGGCGTGGGTCCACCACCGGTGCTCCACGAGCACTCCCCGCTCGAGCTCGTCGAGGTGCTCGAGGGTGGGATCCGCGTCGGTGAGCCATCCCGCGAAGTAGTGCTCCTCGGCCAGGATCGGTTCGCTGCGGAGCACCAGCTCGAGTCGTCGCACGTGCACCTCGGGCCCGAGGGTGAACCTTTTGATGCCCGCCTCCTCGAACAGCTCGCGTCGAGCGGCGGCCTCGAGGCTCTCGCCCGGTTCCACGCCGCCCCCGAGGGTGACCCAGTAGGTGGGGGCGGGCGAGTGGCCACGAACCTCGATCGCCCCGTCGTCGACCAGGCGCGCCAGCAGGATCCGGTCGAGTGCGTCGACCAGCACGACGCGCGCTGATGGCCGCGTCCGCCTCGGTGCCGCCGGTGCCGGCGCGTCGAACCCCGTCGTCGTCGGATCGTCCACGCCACATCTTGGCCGCGCTTCGTGCGTTCGGTGTGATCGGCTGACTCGGCGTCGCCGAGCACGACCGCGGGCACCCACGGGGCGTCGTCGGGCCGAGCGGCCGCCGCGTTGCGACGTGCCCGTGGCGCAGTCCGATGGCAGGGGACCCCGCGAGCGACCGATCGGCGATCCGTGAGATTGTGGACGCGTGGCGCAGGTGCACGGGACCGATGGTGGCGAGCCGATCGGTGCATCGACATCGCCGCTCCCGGCCAGGACCAGCCGGGTGACGCGGCGTTTCGTCCTATCGGTGATCGCGGTCGTCATCGGCGTGGCCGCGATCGCGCTGGCGATCCGGATCGACGAGTTCGACGTTGCGCTCGACGTCGACGTCTACGGCTCGGCCCCCGACGAGCCCGATCTCGCCGCCGCCCTTCCGGGGGGCGAGCAGATCAGCTACCTCGCGGCCGACGGGGTCGAGCTGCACGGCTGGTTCCTGGCCGCGCCCGGTGCGGGTCGCCACGTCACCGCCGTGGTGTTCCACGGGTCCCACTCGACGCGGGCGGGGATGGCCCCGTTTGCGATCGGTCTCGCCGACGAAGGGGTGTCGGTGCTGTTGGCCGAGTACCGGGGGTTCGGCGGATCGGGCGGGTCACCGACCGAGCACGGGCTGCACCTCGACGCCACCGCCGCCATCGAGACCGTCCGCACACTGGCGGGGGTCGACGCCTCGGAGCTCGTGTACGTGGGCTACTCGCTGGGGTCCGGGGTGGCGGTGGATTCCGCCGTCACCGATCCGCCGGCTGCGCTGGTGCTGCTGGCGCCGTACACGTCGCTCGTCGACCTGGCGTGGAACGATCATCCCGGGCTGCCGTACCGGCTCATGATGCGCACGCAGCTGGATTCGTTGGCCCGCATCGGCCGCGTGGACGTGCCGATCCTCGTGGTGCGCGGCAGCGGCGATCAGATCGTGCCGCCCGAGCAGGCGGGCGAGCTGTTCGACGAGGCCAACGAACCCAAGGAGCTGGTGACCATCGACGGCGCGGATCACGACCTCGTCGGTCCGGACGGGCCGACGACCGTCGAGGCGACGACGTCGTTCATCCGTCAGGTCATGCAGTCCGACGCCGGAGACCGGCAAGGGTTGGACCAACCGGTGCTGGACGGCCTGTCGGCCGACGACCTGGCGCCCGACGGTGTGACCCCGGACGGTCCGGCCGCGGACGATCCGGCCGCGGATCCTGCTCGCTGAACGACCACGACCGGCCGAGGCACGGACCCGTCGGCGGGTACGGTCCGTCCATGACGATCACCCCCGAGGCGCTGACCGAGGTGCTCGCCGCCGCCGCCACCGAGCACCATGTTCCCGGCGCCGCCGCCGGGGTGCTCCACGGAGGCGCCACCATCACCGCCGCGCACGGCATCACCAACGCCGAGTTCCCGAGCCCGGTCACGCCAGCCACCCTCTTCCAGATCGGCTCGGTGTCGAAGACCATCACGTCGGCGGCGCTGATGGTGCTGGTGCAGGACGGGTTGGTGACGCTCGAAGATCCTGTGTCGCAGCACCTGCCCTCGCTGGGTCCGGCCACCGGGCTCGACACCGACGCCATGACCGTCGAGATGACGCTCAGCCACCAGTGCGGGTTCGACGGCGACCACCTCTTCGTCGCGCAGTCCACCGATCTCGACACGCTGGCCGGCGCCCGGAGGCTGTTCGATCCCGGAGCCGGGTTCTCCTACAGCAACGCCGGGTTCTCGATCGCCGGGGCGATCATCGAAGCGACCAGCGGCGAGACCTTCGAGCACGTCGTACGCACACGGCTGTTCGAACCCCTGGGGATGCGATCGGCGACCTTCACCGCCGACGATGCCATCACCTACCCGGTGGCGGTCCCGCACTGGGTCTTCGAAGGCACCGCGCACGTCTTGCGCCGCGCCGGCTGGCAGCCGGGGTGGGAGCTCCGACCCGCCGACCGCCCGGCCGGCGGCATGATCGCGTCGGTCGAGGACCTGCTGCGGTGGTGCGCGTTCCAACGCACGGGTGCGACGGCCGACGGCGTCGAGGTGCTGACACCGGCCAGCCTCGAGCGTCTCCACACCCCGGTCGTCCGCGCCGACCGGTTCACCTCGATCGCCCTCGACTGGTTCGTGGAGGACATCGACGGTGCGACCGCCATCGGCCACGGCGGTGTCACCGTCGGCTACATCACCGACCTCCTCCTCGTACCCGAGCACGACCTCGCGCTGGTCGTGGTCACCAACGCCACCAACGGTGGCGCCGTCGTCCAGGCGGTTCGTCGCTGGATCCTCGAGGCCGGAGCCGGGCTCGTCGAACGTGACCCCACGCCCGATGCCGCGGTCGCCACCACCTTCGACGTCGGTCGGGTCGAGGGTCGGTACCTCCACGCCTTCGCTGCGCTCGAGGTCGTCGCCGGCGACGATC
>JBBSTY010000057.1:0-23420 GCA_038235385.1 Acidimicrobiales bacterium
AAGGGCGAGGTCCCCGATCCGTCCACCGCCGACTCCGAGGAGTTCGAGTACGTCCTGGCCCTGCTCGGCAGGACCCTCGCCGAGGAACCGAAGCTGTGGCACGGCGTGGCCGACGGCCTCAAGGGCGTCACCGAGGAGACCACCACCGGTGTCCACCGCCTCTACCAGATGGAGGTCGCCGGAACGTTGCTCTTCCCGGCGATCAACGTCAACGACTCGGTGACCAAGTCCAAGTTCGACAACCTCTACGGGTGTCGCCACTCGCTCGTCGACGGCATCAACCGCGCCACCGACGTCATGATCGGCGGCAAGGTCGCGCTGGTGATGGGCTACGGCGACGTCGGCAAGGGCTGCGCCACGTCGTTGCGGGGCCAGGGCGCGCGGGTGATCATCACCGAGATCGACCCCATCTGCGCGTTGCAGGCCGCCATGGAGGGCTACGAGGTCAAGCGGCTCGAGGACGTCATCGACCAGGTCGACATCTTCGTGACCGCCACCGGCAACTTCAACATCATCACCGCCGAGCACATGGGCAAGATGAAGCACCAGGCGATCGTCGGCAACATCGGTCACTTCGACAACGAGATCGACATGGCCGGTCTGGCCAAGATGAGCGACGTCCAGCGCATCAACATCAAGCCCCAGGTCGACGAGTACGTCTTCCCCGACGGGCACTCGGTGATCGTGCTGGCCGAGGGTCGGCTGCTGAACCTCGGCTGCGCCACCGGCCACCCGAGCTTCGTGATGTCGGCGAGCTTCTCCAACCAGGTGATCGCCCAGATCGAGCTGTACGGCCACCCCGAGACCTACGAGAACAAGGTGTACGTGCTCCCCAAGCACCTCGACGAGAAGGTCGCCCGGCTCCACCTCGACGCCCTCGGCGTGCGTCTCACCGAGCTCACCGAGGACCAGTCTGCGTACCTCGGCATCCCCCAGAGCGGCCCGTTCAAGTCCGAGCACTACCGGTACTGAGCGCCGGCGCCGCGGCGCCGACTCGACCCGAACCGCGGTTCGGTGGATGGGTGCGACGGGGACCCGCACGGGTCCCCGTCCTCGCGTTCAGGGAGCGGCGGCGAGCCGGTCGCAGACGATGCGTCCAACGATGCGGTTGGCCAGCTCGTCGGGAGTCGGTGCACATCCGGTCTCGAGCCGGTCGCGCGCCTCCGCGAGACGATCGGGTCGCAGCGACGGACCGTGGCCGAGACCCTCGAGCAGGCCGTCGGGCAGATCGTGGAGCAGCCGGTCGAGGGATTCCCGGGTGATGGACGGGGGGCGCAGGCGTTCGCCGGGTGACGAGCGCTGCAGGGCCGCGAGGGTCCGCTCCACCTGGATGTCAGTGGGTTGCATGGACGATCCGTTTCTCTCCGTGAGGGTCCGCCGGTTCCTTCCTTGCCATCTTCGGCTGTCATCGGCCGGAGCTTGAGCCCGTTTCGCGCGAAGCGTGAGAATCGGACGCGTCCGGCGGCGAGGTCACGGCGGCGACCAGACCGTGCACCTCCGCCGCGCCACCCTGGCGGAGGGCGATCGCGGCCTCGGTGAGCGTCGCGCCCGTCGTGGGCACATCGTCGACGAGCAGCACCGGCCCGTGCGCGGCGCCGAGCGCGCGGAAGCTCGGGCCGATCAGGCGGCCGGCGCGGTCCCGACCGACCTGCGCGGTGCCGGGAGCTCGGTCGAGCCGCCGCTGGCACGGGAGGCCGAGCGTCCGACCGATCCTGACGGCGAGCAGCTCCGCCTGATCGAAGCCTCGGGCGCGGCGCCGGACCCCGGTGGTGGGGGCCCAGGTGACCGACGCCACCGACCCGGGGGCGAGCGTGGCCATGGCGTTCCCCACGAGCTCCACGAGCGAGCTGGTGCGCCGGTGCTTGAGCGCGAGGACGACGGCGCGGCCGTCGTCGTCGTAGCGGAGCAGCCCGCGGCACGATGCGAGTCCGGTGGTCGCTCCCACCGTCGGCGCCGGCCGGAGACGATCGACGCACGTGCGACAGAGCGGGCCGTCGCGGTGCCCGCACGAGATGCACCTGCGGTCGGTGAGCATGACCGCGACGCTACCGACCGGGTCCGACATCGCCGGCCCGGTGCAGGTCAGCGATGAATGTGGGTGATCACCCCCGCCGATCGTCGGGACCTCCTAGCATCGGCCGCGCACACACAGACGGCTTTCCCATCGGTTGCGGGGTGTCGAGTCTCGAAGGGTGCTTGCACATCTGGCAGTCGGGGGACCTGCACGGAGGGATGAAGTCTTGGACATCACCATCAGCAGTCGACATGCCGACCTCTCGGAGGCGCTCGTCGCCACGACGCGTGAGAAGATCGCTCGCCTCGCCCGGCTCGGGAACGGGTTCCACCGGGCCGACGTGCACTTCTACGAGGAGCAGAACCCTCGGATCCCCGACCGAGAGGTCCTCGAGGTGTGGATGAACGGCTCGGGCCGACCCGTCGGCTGCAAGGTGACGGCGCCCGACGGCTTCGTCGCCATCGACCGTGCGGTGGAGAAGCTCGAGCAGCAGCTCGTCCGGATCAAGACGCGTCGGCTCGCGCACCAGTGATGCTGGCCAGCCACACCTAGATCCTCCGACGCCTCGACTCCCGACGCCTCGCCGCCCGACGCCTCGCCGCCCGACGTCTGACGCTCCGGTCGCCAGGGGCGGGTCGCTGGTCGCGGGAGATCGGCGTGATCTGGTCGGCGCCGCCACGTCGGACGGTACGATCCGTCGATGACCGGCCTCGACCAGAGCGGCGCGGCCGCGCCCGGATCCTTCGTCGAGCCGGGTCGGTGGCACAACGACATGATCACCGTGGTGGTCTGCGACGATCACGCCCTGCTCCGGCGACGCCTGCTGGTCATGCTCGAACGCGAGCCGGACATCGAGGTGATCGGCGAAGCGGCGGACGGCGAGCACGGCATCGCGGTCTGCCGCGACCTGGCTCCCGACCTGGTGATCGTGGGCATGCGGGTGGACAACATCGGCGGACCCCGCACCTCGGCCGGTCTCCGTGAGCTCGTGCCGGTCACCCACGTCGTGATGCTCGTCACCCCCGAAGACGTCACCGACTCCGTGCGGGCCATCAAGGCCGGTGCCACCGGGTTCATCAACCGTGAGGTCCTCGACCAGGCACCCAGCGTGGTCCGGGCCGTGAGTGCCGGCGTGGCCGCGCTTCCGCCCCTCGTCGCCGGCGATCTGCTCCGTGAGCTGGCATCGGTGACGGGCCCGCCCGGCGAGGCTCTCACCGGTGATGCGACGGTGGCGGCGCGCGAGATCTCGTTGCTCGAGCACCTCGCCGCCGGCCAGTCGTACGCCGCGGCGGCCCGCGTGCTCGGGATCACCGATTCCACCGCCAAGAACCTCGTGGCCAACCGGATGGAGCGCCTGTACCAGGCGAGCCGCGACGACGCGGTGCAGTACGCGGTCCACGACCGGCTGCGTCCCACGACGTAGCGGCCCGAGAGGCATCGGACGGGCGCGACGGGTGGGTCCCGTCGACCCGCGGACCCCGGGACTCCCGGGCAGATCCGCGCCGATACACTCACGGACCTCATGGGCATTTTCGACAAGCTGCTGCGTACGGGTGAAGGCAAGAAGATCAAGGCGCTGTCGGGTCTGGTCCCCGACATCTCCGCGTTCGAACCGGAGATCCACAAGCTCTCCGACTCCGAGCTGCAGGCCAAGACGCCTGCCTTCAAGCAACGACTCGACAACGGGGAGGACCTCGACGATCTCCTGATCGAGGCGTTCGCCGTGGTTCGCGAAGCAGCGACCCGCACCATCGGCCAGCGCCACTACGACGTCCAGATGATGGGCGGCGCCGCGCTGCACTTCGGCTGGGTCGGCGAGATGAAGACCGGCGAGGGCAAGACCCTCGTGTCGACCCTCCCGGTGTACCTCAACGCGTTGTCCGGCGACGGCGTCCACCTCGTGACGGTCAACGACTACCTCGCGTCTCGCGATGCCGAGTGGATGGGCCAGGTCCACCGTTGGCTCGGGCTCACCCTCGGCCTGATCGTGCCCGGGGAGTACGACCCCGCGCACAAGCGGGACCAGTACGCGTGCGACATCACCTACGGGACCAACAACGAGTTCGGGTTCGACTACCTCCGCGACAACATGGCGATGAGCCTCGAGCGCAAGGTGCAGCGGGGCCACAACTACTGCATCGTCGACGAGGTCGACTCCATCCTCATCGACGAGGCCCGCACCCCGCTCATCATCTCCGGCCGCGTCGCCGACGCGGCGAAGCTCTACTACAAGTTCGCCAGCGTCGTCCGCGGCCTCAAGCGCGACATCCACTACGACGTCGACGAGGAGAAGCGCACCGTCGCTCCCACCGACGAGGGCGTCGAGGCCATCGAGCGGTCGCTCGGGGTCGAGAACATGTACGACGAGATCTCCTCGAACCTGGTGCACCAGCTCCAGGCGGCGCTGAAGGCCAAGGAGCTGTTCAAGCGGGACAAGGACTACGTCGTAGCCAGCGGCGAGGTGAAGATCGTCGACGAGTTCACCGGCCGGATCCTCGAGGGCCGTCGCTGGTCCGAGGGTCTCCACCAGGCGGTCGAGGCCAAGGAAGGGGTGAAGATCAAGGAGGAGAACCAGACCCTCGCGACCATCACCCTGCAGAACTACTTCCGGCTCTACGACAAGCTCGCAGGCATGACCGGCACCGCGCTCAGCGAGGCGGCCGAGCTCCACAGCACCTACGACCTCCAGGTCGTGCCCATCCCGACCCATCGCCCCCTCGCCCGGATCGATCATCCCGACGTGATCTACCGCACCGAAGAGGCGAAGTTCCTCGCGGTCGTCGAGGACATCGCCGACTGCCACCAGACCGGCCAGCCGGTGCTCGTGGGCACCATCTCGGTCGGCAAGTCCGAGCAGCTGAGCCGGTTGCTGGAGAAGGAGGGCATCCCGCACGAGGTGCTCAACGCCAAGCAGCACCAGCGCGAGGGCGAGGTGGTGGCCCAGGGCGGCCGTCTCGGCGCCATCACCGTGGCCACCAACATGGCTGGACGCGGTGTCGACATCCTCCTCGGTGGCAACCCCGAGGGCCTCGCCGAGCGGGAGGTGCGGGCCGAGGGGCTCGACCTCGAGTCCGAGGAAGGCCTGGCCCGGGTGGCCGAGCTCGCGGCGAAGTACAAGCCCGAGTGCGACGCCGAAGGCGACAAGGTCCGCGAGGCGGGGGGGCTCTACGTGCTCGGTACCGAGCGTCACGAGAGCCGCCGCATCGACAACCAGCTCCGTGGGCGAGCGGGACGCCAGGGCGACCCCGGCCAGAGTCGGTTCTACCTGTCGCTCGAGGACGAGCTCATGCGCCTGTTCGCCACCGGCGCGATGAACTGGGTGATGACCAAGGCCATGCCCGAGGAGGAGGCCATCGAGGCGAAGATGGTCACCAAGGCGATCGAGCGCGCCCAGAGCACGGTCGAGCAGCGAAACGCGGAGATCCGCAAGAACGTCCTCAAGTACGACGAGGTGATGAACGAGCAGCGCAAGGTCATCTACAAGCGCCGTGAGCAGATCCTCAACCACGCCGACCTGCGCGAGGAGGCCATGGAGTACCTCGCCGATGCGGTCGACACCACCATCGCCACGTTCTGCGTCTCCGACTACGCCGAGGAGTGGGACCTCGAGGGCCTCGTCGCCGAGCTGCGGGCCCTGTGGCCGACATCGGTCACCGAGGAGGACCTCCGTGGCCTCCACTCCACCGACGAGGTCTACGACCGGCTCATGGGGGAGGCCACCGGGTACTACGAGGGTCGTGAGTCCGAGCTCGGGACCGACGCCATGCGTGAGGTCGAGCGCCAGGTCATGTTGCAGATCATCGACCAGAAGTGGCGTGAGCACCTCTACGAGATGGACTACCTGCAAGAGGGCATCCACCTGCGCGCCTACGGCCAGAAGGACCCGCTCGTCGAGTGGCAGCGCGAGGGCTTCGAGATGTTCGGGATGATGATGAAGGGCATCGCCCAGGACTTCGTGAAGTACGTCATGCACGCGCAGATCTCCGTCGCCGAGCAGCCCGCCCAGGCGGCCGAGGTCGAGGGCATCTCGTACTCCGCACCCACCGATCCATCGGAGTCGGGCAGCGGGATGGCCGCGGCGGCGAGGGCCGAGGCCGCTGCGGCTCCGGCTGACGCCCCCGGTGCGGCGCCCGTCGCACCGCCGGAGCCGGTCGAGGAGGTCATCCAGCAGCCCGTGGTGAAGTCCGAGTGGGACAAGACGCCGCGCAACGCCCCGTGCCCGTGCGGGAGCGGCAAGAAGTTCAAGCAGTGCCACGGCGCGAGCTGATCGGAGCGAACCATGCGTGACTTCTCCGACGACCTCGCCGGGCTGCACAAGCGTCTCGAGGAGGCCGAGGGCTACCTCCGCATCGCCGACCTCCGGGCCAACCAGGCCCAGCTCGAGGTCGAGGCATCGCGCCCCGACCTCTGGGACGACGCCGACAACGCCCGGAAGGTCACGGGTGAGCTGAGCGAGCTCCTCGACGACATCGGCCTCTTCGAGCGGTTCGAGAGCGACCTCGACGATGCCGAGACGCTCGCCGACCTCGCTCGGGAGGAACACGACGAGTCCGTCGAGACCGAGGTCGCCGAGGCGCTCGCCGACCTCGACCGCCGCTTCGCCGAGCTCGAGCTCCGGGCGCTGTTCACGGGCGAGTGGGACGAGCACGACGCGGTGTGCTCGATCAACGCCGGGGCCGGAGGGGCCGACGCCCAGGACTGGGCCGAGATGATGCTGCGGATGTACCGCCGCTGGGCCGAGGCGCGTGGCTTCGACTTCGAGCTCCAGGAGGTCACCGCCGGGTCCGAGGCGGGGATCTCGTCCGCCACCTTCGGGGTGCGCGGGACCCACGCCTACGGGTTGCTCCGCTCGGAGAAGGGCACGCATCGGCTGGTGCGCATCGGTCCCTTCAACGCCCAGGGCAAGCGCCAGACCGCGTTCGCGGCCATGTCGGTGATCCCGTTGATCGAGGACGACAACCGCGAGATCGTCATCGACGACAAGGATCTGCGCGTCGACGTGTACCGCTCGTCGGGTGCGGGCGGCCAGCACGTCAACGTCACCGACTCCGCCGTCCGACTCACGCACCTGCCCACCGGCATCGTCGTGTCGTGTCAGAACCAACGCAGCCAGCACCAGAACAAGGACAAGGCGATGCAGGTCCTCAAGGCCAAGCTCGCCGACCTCGAGCGCCAGCAGCGCGCCGCGGACATGGAACAGATCGCCGGCGCCAAGTCCGACATCGACTTCGGCACCCAGATCCGCTCGTACGTCATCCATCCCTACCAGATGGTCAAGGATCTGCGTTCAGGCCACGAGTCGGGCAATCCCGACCAGGTGCTCGACGGCGCGCTCGACCCCTTCATGGAGGCCTACCTCCAGTGGGAACGATCCGGCGCTGCCGCCGCCGGCGGCGACGAGTAGCACACCCCCCTTCCTTCCGAAATTGCGGCGCTGGAGCATCTCGACGATGCGCAGCGCCGCAATTTCGGAAGGGGTGGGCAGTGCCACCACCCGAGCGGGTCGAGGGTCTACCGTGGTCGACCGGCGCGAGCACCCGATGCGGCTGCACATGCGCGGACCGTCCCCCACCGTTTGGTAACCTTTTCGTAACATGATCCGGCTCGAGAACGTCTCCAAGGCCTACAAGGGCGACACGGTCGCGCTGCGTGAGGCGAACGTGAACATCGACAAGGGCGAGTTCGTGTTCCTCGTCGGCGCGTCGGGTTCGGGCAAGTCCACGTTCCTGCGCCTCCTGAACCGTGAGGAGGTGCCCACCACGGGTCAGATCTTCGTGGCGGGCAAGGACATCGGGCAGCTCACGAGCTGGAAGGTTCCGTACCTCCGACGCAACATCGGCAGCGTGTTCCAGGACGTCAAGCTGCTCACCAACAAGAACGTGAACGAGAACGTCGCGTTCGCGCTCGAGGCCATCGGGCGTCCCAAGCACGTCATCGCCTCGCAGGTGCCGGCCATCCTCGAGCTCGTCGGGTTGTCGAGCAAGGCGGGCAACTTCCCGCACGAGCTCTCCGGCGGCGAGCAGCAGCGGGTCTCGATCGCCCGGGCATTCGTGAACCGGCCGCTGATCCTCCTGGCCGACGAGCCCACCGGCAACCTCGATCCGGCCACCTCGGTCGGCATCATGCGGTTGCTGGAACGCATCAACAAGACCGGAACCACGGTCCTGATGGCCACGCACGACCGCGGCATCGTCGACACGATGCGTCGCCGGGTCATCGAGCTCGATCGCGGATCGATCATCCGCGACCAAGCTCGCGGCGTGTACGAGTAACCGAGAACGGACGGACATGGCCATCAAGCTCGAGTACGTCGCCCGCGAGACGGGCACCAACCTCAAGCGCAACTTCACCATCACGCTCGCCACGGTGATGACCGTCGCCGTGTCGCTGGCACTGGTCGGCGCGTCGCTGATGGCCCAGCAGGGCGTCGAACGAGCCACCAAGCGCTGGCAGGGCGGCATCGAGTTCATCGTGTTCCTCAACCCCAACGCGACCGATGACCAGATCACCGGCGTGGGTGCGGACCTCGAGGCCAACCCGCAGATCGAATCGGTGACCTTCGTGAACAAGGACGCCGCCTTCGCCGAGTTCAAGGAGCTGTTCCGCGACTCGCCCGAGATGATCGAGTCGGTGTCGCCCGAGATCCTCCCTGCCTCCTACCGGGTGGAGCCGATCGACAAGAACGCCGACATCGTCACGGCGCTGAGCGAGCAGTACAAGACCAAGCCAGGCGTCTCCGAGGTGGTGTCGGCCACCGAGACGATCCGGCTCGTGCAGCGCTTCAGCGAGTTCCTGACCCGGGGCATCCTGTTCGTGGCCATCTTCCTGCTCGGCGCGTCGGGCCTGCTGATCCTCAACACCATCCGCATGGCGATGTTCGCCCGGCGTCGCGAGATCGAGGTCATGAAGCTGGTCGGCGCCACCAACTGGTTCATCCGGGTCCCGTTCATGGTGGAGGGGCTGGTGCAGGGCGTCATCGGTGCCGTGCTCGCCATCGCCACCCTCGCCGTCGCCCGTCCCACGCTCGAGGGCTGGCTCCCGCCCGGCGATCAGATCCCGCTCCTGGCGGGAGTCGTCCCCCAGAGCTCGGACATGTTCCCGATCTACCTCCTGGTGGGTCTCGTCGGCTGTCTCGTCGGGGCCGCCGGAGCAGGGGTCGCAGTCACCCGGTTCCTCGACGTCTGATCCGGACCACCAGCGCGGGAGGCGATTTCGATCGATACGTCTGTGGGGTCGAGGTCCAGCGAGCGACGGGTGACCCGCCGCGTCCGTCTGCTCGGGGTGGCGATCGCCGCGCTCGCCACCCTGGTGTTGGCGAGCCCGGTGCTGACCGCCGGCGCGCAGACCGATCCCGAGGACACGACGCCGACCACGCCGACGTCGCCCGTCACGGTGCCGCCGACGACCCCCGTCACCGACCCGGGCCCCACCACGCCACCGGGTCCGGACACCCCGCTGCCCGGTCCCGACACCCCGATCCCGACCGGTCCCGACGAGACGACCACCACGATCGAGGGCGTGCCGTCGCCGCCGTCGCTGTCGCCGAGCCAACTCGACGAGCTCAAGATCCTGAGCAGCGACTACGAACTGGCCACCTCGGAGGAGATCGAGTTCCTCAAGCGGTACCTCGCCGCGCAGGAGCAGGCGACGGCGCTGAAGGACGAGGTCGAGGCGCTGAACCTCACGGTGGCATCCGTGCAGGCCGAACTGGCCGCGGCCCAGGGTCGCGTCGATGCCGCCGACAAGGAGCTCGCGGCGGTCGACGCCCACCTGGCCGAGACGAACGACCGGCTCGGGCGCGAGCGCGATCGGCTCCGCGTCCAGGCGGTCCAGGCCTACATGGGTGGAGGCCGGGCGGGCGGTACCGCCACCGCCGAAGCGGTGGTGCGGGCCGAGTCCATGAACGACCTCGGCGCGTCGTTGGTCTACGCCGACACCCTCGTCGTCGAGCAGCGTCGGAGCATCGATCGCATCGTCGAGCTGAAGGCGGAGATCGAGCGGCTGCTCGATGACGCCGACGTCAAGCAGGAGGTGGCGATCCGCGCCCGCGACAGCGTCACCGAGCGCAAGGCCGCGGTCGAGGCTCAGCGGGAGGCCCAGGAGCTGCTCCGCGCACGTGTCCAGGCGAGCGCGGACCTCCAACAGCAACTGCTCAAGGAGGTCACCGAGAAGCGGTCCGGCTACGCCGAGCGCATCGCGGCGCTGACCCGGGTGTCCGACGGCATCTCCGAGACCCTCGCCAAGCGCCAGGTCGGTCAGAGCCTGCCGGTGCCCACGCTCGGGATCATGCTTCCGCCCTTGGAGCGACTGCAGTTCAACTCGCCCTTCGGTGCCCGTGTCGACCCCATCCTCGGCGGCGCCCGGATGCACAACGGCGTCGACCTCGGTGCATCGAGCGGCACCCCGATCCGTGCCTCCGCCGACGGCGAGGTGGTGATCTCGAGCGACCAGGGCGGCTACGGCCTGTGCATCGTCATCGACCACGGAGCGGGCCTCGGCACGCTGTACGGCCACCAGAGCGCGCTCGGCGTGCAGGTCGGTGACCAGGTGAAGCGAGGTCAGGTCATCGGGTTCGTGGGCAGCACCGGCAAGTCCACCGGACCGCACCTCCACTGGGAGGTGCGCCAGTTCGGCCAGCCGGTGAACCCGGTGCCGTTCCTCGGCGCAGGCTGACTCCCACGCGAGCCCGTCCGCGAGTTCTGGCAGACTCGGGACATGGAGTACCAACAGATCGAGTACGACGTCGAGGACCAGGTCCTGACCATCACACTCGATCGCCCGGACCAGCTCAACGCCTTCACCCCACGGATGCAGCGTGAGCTCATCCACGCGTTCGATCGCGCCGATCTCGACGACGACGTCCGCGCCATCATCATGACCGGACGGGGGCGGGGCTACTGCGCCGGGGCCGATCTCTCCGCCGGCGCCGAGACCTTCGATGCAGGCGCCCACGCCGAGCGGGCCGGTGTCGACCTGGCGGACTCCATCGCCGCCACCGGATCGGTCGTCGACTACCCCCGCGACCTCGGCGGTCTGCTGACGCTGCGGATCTTCGAGTCCACCAAGCCCGTCATCGCGGCCATCAACGGACCCGCCGTCGGCATCGGGGCCACCATGACCCTGCCGATGGACATCCGACTCGCCGGCGAGAGCGCCCGGTTCGGGTTCGTCTTCGCCGCGCGGGGGATCGTGCCCGAAGCCGCGTCGAGCTGGTTCCTCCCTCGGGTGGTGGGCATCAACCAGGCACTCGAGTGGGTCATGACCTCCCGGGTGTTCCCGGCCGGCGAGGCCCTGGCCGGCGGGCTCGTGCGCAGCGTCCATCCCGACAGCGAGCTGCTCGATGCGGCTCGTGAGATCGCGTCGGAGATCGTCGAGCGCGCCGCTCCGGTGTCGGTGGCGCGGTCGCGCCAGATGCTGTGGCGCATGCTCGGTGCCGACCACCCGATGGAGGCCCACCAGATCGACTCACGTGGGGTGTTCTCCACCGGCCAGGGCGCCGACGCCCGCGAGGGGGTGCTGGCGTTCCTCGAGAAGCGCGAGCCCAACTGGTCGATGCGGCCGTCGCAGGACATGCCGGAGTGGTACCCCTGGTGGGAGGAACGTGACTTCCACTGAGCGAGGTGGTGGCCGGATCCGACGCCTCGTGCTCGGGGCGGGTCTGGCGATCGGCGATCACGTGTCCGCGGTGGTGGACGAAGCGGCCTCCCGGGCCGAAGCCGACGGAGCGGCCGCTGGGCGCGGTCGTCACGACGACCGGAACGACCGGACCCGCCCGACCGAACTGCCCGTCCTGAACGACCAGGCTGACTCGACCGATCAGGCCGACCCGACTGATCGGACCGCACGATCGACGGGGAACGTGGTGGTGCCGTTGGACCGGTCGGCCGCCAAACCGCCCGCCGCGATGCGCCACGTGGTCATCGGCGCCGTGAGCGAGGTGGGCGATCGGACCACCGACGTGGTCACGGGCGTCACCCACCTCGTCAACGGAGCCGTCGGCCGGGTGACGCCGCTGGCCTCCTGGGCGTGGCACGCACCGATGCTGGGTCCCGTGCGATCGCGCTCGGACGACGCCGTCCGACGGCTCGCCGAACGCGGCCGGCAGGAGGAGCGGATCGCTCGCCGACAGGCGAACGAGACCTTCGGGCTCACCGTCGGCGCCGTCTCCGCGAGCGTCGTGATCGACCGCGTCATCGCCGAGGTGCTCGACCGCAACCTCCAACCCATCCTGGAGAACGCGCTCCCGAAGGCGCTCGCCGATCTGCAGGCCCGGCCCGACCTCCTGGTTCCGCTGGTCGAGTCGATCGTGGGTGAGGTGCTCCAACCCATCCTCGACTCCGCCATCCCGAACGTGATGGGTGACCTCGAGTCCCGCCCGGAGCTGATCCTCCCGCTGGTCGAGTCGATCGTCGGGAAGGCCCTCCAACCGATCCTCGATCAGGCGCTGCCTCTGGTGATGGACGACATCTCCCGCCAACCCGAGCTGCTCATGCCGCTGGTGATGGGCATCGTCGACGAGGCGCTCGAGCCGTTGCTGCAGGCCGCGCTTCCTCGGGTGATCGCCGTGCTCAACGAGGACCCGGACGCCATCCGGTCGCTCGTGCGCGACCAGTCCACCGGCATCGCGGCCGAGATGACCGAGACGGTCAGGTTCCGAGCCGCAGACGCCGACGAGCGCATCGATCGGATCGTTCGCCGCGTCCTGCGTCGCAAGTCGGCGGTGGCTCCGCCCCTCGAGCCTCCCCGGGCCGCTCTCGCCCTCGACAACCCCGCATCGGGGGTGGAAGCGCTCGCGGCGCCGTCGACGGTGACGGTCACCGGCATCGGGACGTCGTCCGCGCATCGAGATGGGCACCCATCAATCGCACCCGAACCCGAGGGAGATCGGTGACGATCACACCGCCGAGCGGGCTCGGACCCGTCGCCGCCGACGCGGGCCAGGTCATCTCGAGCGGGCCGGCGCAGGTGGCGTCGGCGCGGTCGAGCCGCGAGCGCCGGCAGGGCAGCTACGCCGGGATCGTCAGTCGTACCGTCTCGCTCGTGGCCGACGCCGCCGTGCTCGCCGTCATCTCGATCAGTTCGCTCTTCCTCGTCCAGGCGGTGCTCGCCATGGTCGACGGCGTGCCGTTCGGCGACATCGCCATCGACTCGGATTGGGGCCTCGTCATCGTCGCCAGCCTGAGCGCCACGTACTTCACGGTCGGGTGGGCGGTGTTCGGGAGGACAGTGGGTGAGGCCCTTCTCGGTTTGCGGCTCATCCGCCGCAACGGTCGGTCGGTGGGGTGGATCCGGGCCTACCTGCGATTCGCGGTCTCGCCGCTCGCGTTCGTGGCGTGCGGGTTGGGCTACGTGTGGATCCTGTTCGATCGGAGGCGACGAACCTGGCCCGATCTCCTGATGGGCACGGTGGTCATCTACGACTGGCGCCGAGCCGATGATGCGGGGTTCGAGGAGCGCCTCATCGACGAGTCGTTCTGAGACCGTCCCCAGGCCCGCCGGGTTCGATCCCGTCGGGCGGCGTCTCGGTCGCTCGGCGGTTCGGCGCAGGGTGCGCGTGCGCGGAACCGGTCGGTCACGGGCGCTCCGGTGTCGGCGCACGGAGCGAGGCATCCAGGAACGCCGCGATCTCGTCCTGACGCGACACGGTCCAGCGATTGGTGAGGTGGTGCATGTCGGCGTAGATCGGCACGTCGCCGTCCAGGGCACGGCACCGGTCGGCGTCGCAGATCTCATCGGTCACGTCGAAGGTCGGCACGCCGAGCGATCGGCGGGCGCTGTCCTCGGCCGCCAGGAAGTCGGCGATCTCGGCGAACGCCGACTCTCGGTCGGTCGCACACCGTTGCTCGTTCCCCGACGGGCGTCCCAGGCACGCCAGCGGGTCGGTCGTCCGCATCGGCGTGCCGGCGATGGCCACGACGCGGACGCCGTCGTCGGCGAACGAGCGAACGAGCCGCTCGTACGCCGTGCGCCACAGGCCCACCTGGACGTCGCGGCTGGCGGGGGACTGCTCGTCGGTCAGCACCTTGTCGCCGTAGTCGGTGGATTCAGCCACGACGACGAGATCGGGTTCGAGCTCGTCGATGAGCGTTCGGGTGTCATCACGGAACCGGTTGCAGGCCTCGTCCGGGCCGATCGGTGTCTCGACCTGGACCTCGACCGCCGGGCAGGCGGGTTGCCACCGCGACACGACCTTCACATCGATCTTCTCGCCGGCCGCTTCGATGGCGTGCATCCAGTGACCCGCGTGCGAGTCGCCGACGAGGACCACGGTTCGGGTGCCCTCGAGCGCGCCGCCTTCGCAGAACTCGATCCCGGACGGACCGGCAGCGGTGGTGGCGCAGATCAGATCGTTCGCCTGGTTGATCTCCTCGAGGGCCAGCGTCTCGGGCCACGAGCTCGCCGCCTGGGCGTGCCAACCCAGCGCACCTGCCGCGAGCAGCGACGTCACCGTGAGCACGGCCGCCAGGAGGTACGTCCGGGGAAGCGAGCGCCGGAGGGCGGTGGAGAACCGGATCGGGTTCTCGACCCATCGGTACATGACGGCAGCGACGACCAGTGCGAGCGCGCCGGCGGGAAGGCGGACGAGGGGCGACTCCGACGCGAGCAGCGCGGACGCGAAGACCATCATCGGCCAGTGCCACAGGTACCACGAGTACGAGACCCGTCCGATCCGTTGCATGGCCGGGTGCGCCAGCACCTGCGACGGTGCCGATCGCGACCCGTCGATGAGCTCCTCGCCGCCGAGGATGACGAGCACGGTTCCGAGGGTCGGGACGAGTGCTCGGAACCCGGGATAGGGGTCATCGCCGGTGAAGGTGACGATCGCGATGACGATCATGGCGAGCCCGAGGACGACTGCGGCGGTGGCGGGTCCGGCGCGTCGCAGGCGAGCCGGGACGACGGTGAGCGCGGTGAGCCCGGCGAGCGCGAACTGCCACGCCCGGCTCTGGAGACCGAAGAACGCCCACTGGCTGGCCCCTCGTGTGAGCCCGATGCTGACGACGAAGGAGACGGCGACGACGAAGCCGAGGGCAACGGTGAGGTACCGGCGCCGGGAGGCACCGGCGAGCGCGGCGACGCCGACTGCCACCAGGATCAGCAGGGGCCAAACGAGGTAGAACTGCTCCTCCACGCCGAGTGACCAGGTGTGCAGGAACGGACCCTCGGCGCGCGTGGTCCCGAAGTAGGTGGTGGTGCCGGTGGCGAAGTAGATGTTCGACACGTAGCCGGCCGCCGCTGCGCCCGAGCGTGCGGTTCCGGGCCACTCGCGCGGCGACAGCACCAGGAGCGACAGGACCAGGCTCGTCAGCACCATCGCCGACATGGCGGGTACCAGCCGCCGGATGCGCTTGGCCCAGAACGCTCCGAGCCGGACCCGACCGGTCCGGTCGCGCTCCTCGACCAACTTGGTCGTGATGAGGTAGCCCGAGATGACGAAGAAGACGTCGACGCCGACGAACCCCCCGGAGAACCCGGGTACGTACGCGTGGAACCCGATGACGGCGACGATCGCCAGTGCTCGCAGCCCGTCGACGTCCCCGCGGAACCAGCGCGCCGACGTCGCAGCACCACGACCGGTGAGCTGCGCGGCATCCGCCTCGACAACCACGACGTTCGCCGGATCCTCGGCGCTCGTGGTCGTCGTCACCGTCCGCCGATCATCGGGACATCCGATCCCCGAACGTCGAACCCCGGCCGGCGTCGGTCGCCGTCATCGGCGACCCGAGCCGCGCACCTGTCGAACCCACCGCTCATCTCACGTCCACCGTCGTCCGAGGTGAGGTGCCAGGGTAATCGGCCGGGCGCTCGAAGGTCCCGCGTGCCGGGCGGCGAACCTGGCTGCCGGCGCGCCGGGTGCGTCACCGAACCGCGTCGCTCCCTCTATCCTGGGGGAATGGCCTTCATGCGTGGTAGCCCTGTCCTCACCGACCAGAAGTTCCAGGAGCAGACCGACGAGGCCCGTACCGGCGCGGCCGGCGGCGCCGCTGCGTTCGGTCGCCAGTACGACCCGTCCCTGAGCACGGTGGCCCCTTCCGGAGCGTTCCCGGTCATGACCGTGGGCGGCAGCGTCACGGCCACCCTGGTCCTGATGGTGATCCTGCTCGGGGCGGCGACCGTGGGATGGACCCAGGTCGCACAGGTCGCACCGGTCTTCAGCCCGATCAACGGCGAGCCCATCAACGGCCCCTCGATCCCGAGTTGGGTCATCCTCGCGGTCATCGTCGGGATCGGCTTCGGCATCCTCACGGCGTTCAAGCCCAAGCTGGCCCGGTTCACCGCCCCGGTTTACGCCCTCTCGTACGGCGCTGCACTCGGTGCCATCTCCGCGGTCTACAACCAGTGGTACGACGGCATCGTCACCCAGGCGGTCTTCGCCACGCTGGCGATCTTCGCCTCCATGCTGTTCCTGTACGTCACCAGGATCATCAAGGTCACCAACCGCTACGTCATGGTCGTCACCGCCGCCACCATGGGCATCTTCGTGATGTACCTGTTGGCGTTCGTCGTCCAGCTGTTCGGCGTGAACGTGACCTTCCTCAACACCCCCTCGCCACTGGCCATCGCGCTCAGCGTCGGGATCATCATCGTCGCCGCGCTGAACCTGGGCATCGACTTCGCCTTCATCGAGAAGGCGAGTGCGGCCGGGGTGCCCAAGTACATGGAGTGGTACGCCGCCTTCGGCATCGTCACCACCCTGGTGTGGATCTACCTCGAGGTGCTCCGGCTCCTCGCCATCCTCAACCGGAACTGATCGTCGGGCCCGGCGGGGTCCGACCGAACCCGCCGCCGTCGCCGGCGCCCACCTGGCGCCGCGACGAGCGGCATCGTCACCCTGGTGCCAACATGCTCGGGTGATGCGCACTCGGCTCACCGGGAAGCTCCTGGTCGCCACGCCGGTGATCGGCGAAGGCACGTTCGCGCGCGCCGTCGTGCTCGTGCTCGAGCACGGAGCCGAGGGCGCGTTCGGCCTGGTGCTGAACCAGCCCACCGATGTCGACCTCCTCGATCCGCTTCCGCAGTGGTACGCACTGGCGGCGCATCCGAGCGTCGTGTTCG
The DNA here is from genome assembly GCA_038235385.1 of Acidimicrobiales bacterium. Classification (GTDB taxonomy): domain Bacteria; phylum Actinomycetota; class Acidimicrobiia; order Acidimicrobiales; family Acidimicrobilacustridaceae; genus JBBSTY01. The sequence continues at coordinate 17,072 of JBBSTY010000057.1, forward strand.
TCGGCGGCCCGGTCGACCAGGAACGCGCCATCGGCCTTGCCCGGACGACGGCCGACGCGGTCGATGGCTGGAGCCCGGTGGTGGGGCGCGTGGGCATGCTCGACCTGACCGCAGGTCCCGACGACATCGGCGACAGCCTGGCGGAGGTCCGAGTCTTCGCCGGGTACGCCGGGTGGGAGACGGGCCAGCTCGAAGGTGAGATCGACCTCGGCGCCTGGTTCGTCATCGAGCCGGTCACCGCCGATCTGCTCAGCTCGGAGCCCGAGGCGCTCTGGTCGACGGTGCTGCGTCGCCAACAGGGCCCGACGTCCTACTTCGCCACCTACCCGGACGACCCCACCCGCAACTGATCACAGGCCGACGGACCGCCCCGCCTCCCGGACGACCCGTCCCGACCGTTCGGTCCGATCGCGGCCATCAGGCGTCGCCCGCCTCCTCGACGGGAGGTTCGTCGGTGCCGGGGGTGTCGTCCTGGTCCGGTGGGTTGAGGTTGAACGCGAGGGCGAGGAGCCCGGCGTAGGTGGGCGGTGCCGAGGACTGCTCGGCCAGCCCGACCCGCGTGCCCAATGGCACGAGCACCCGTGCGGCGTCGGCGTGGGTGCGGAACTCGAGCGGCGGCTGCAGGGCAACCCGTTCGCCGTCGATGCCGGCCACGATCTCGGTCTCGTCGGAGCGAACGGTGAACTCGGCGGTGGACCAGGTCCACAGCGCCTGGGACGACTCGGCGCGGCCGGCTGCGGCGAGCACGGTGATGGCGACGAGATCGCTGATCCGCTCGGGGTTCACCGTGATGACGCCGAGCTGGCCTCCGGTGAGGGTCTCGCGCTGGGCCGTGTTGGAACCGATCGAGTATGGGTTGTTCGACACCAGCAGGAGGACGGCCTGGTCGAGGTGTCCGTGTTCGGGCACGTCGAAGCGGAGGTCGAACCACGGACCCTCGCGCTCGAGGAGCGACGGCAGCATCTCGAGCGCCGTCGACACCTTCGCGTCGCGGTAGCCGTCCTGGTCGACGATGGCGGCGTACGCACCGAGCGCCACGTTGTTCACGAACGTGCGACCGTTCACCACGCCGACGTCGACGGAGCGCTCCTCGCCGTCGACGAACGCCGCGAGCGCATGACGAGGGTCGGTTCGGTCCAGGCCGAGATCGAGCGCGAAGTGGTTCCTGGTTCCCGACGGGATGCACACGAACGGGAGATCGTGCTCGATGGCGATGCTGAGGACCAGCGCCTGGGAACCGTCGCCCCCCGCCATGCCGAGGACCTCGGCTCCTCGGGTCACGGCATCCCGGGCGAGCGTCTCCAGATCGTCGTCGGGCCCCATGACGACCGCCTCGACCCCGAGGCCCCTGGCGGTCTCGGCGAGGTCGAACTCCCCGGCCTTGCCGTCGCCCGATCGCGGGTTGATGATCAGCACCGATCGTCGTCCCGCGACCCCATCGGTCTGCATGGCGTCGAGGTCGGTCGTGGGCGGCGGATGCTTGATCGCGTACCGACCGAGCAGCACGCCGGCGCCGAGCAGGATGAGCGCCACCGGAGGGACCAGGAGGGGGACCCCTGTTCGGTCGCCCCAGAACAGCACGAGCGCGACCACCGAGCCGGCGGCGATGATGCTGGCGGCGGCGGCGGCCCACCGGATGGGTCGGGGGAGCGCGACGGCGGCCAGGCCGCAGACGAGCATGACCCCGAACACGCCGATGAGGACGATCGCGAACAGCGGCTGGAGCACCACGAGCACGATGATCGTGACGGTGCCGATGGCTTCGGCCACCACCGCCACCAGGGCCGCAACCCGCTGTCGGGAGTGCGGACCGACGCGGCCACGGATCCCCTTCGACGCCAAGCCTTCGGACATGACGCGTGATCGTAGGTCACCGCGGGTCGCACCGGACCGGGCGCGTCGGTCGGGCGGCAGTCGGCTCCGCAGCTCCGCGAGTCACGCCTCAGCGCCTCAGCTGAGCATCGCCTCGGCGACGAGCGGGCCCAGGATGGATTGCCAGACCTCCGGCGCCGTGTCGGGCGTGGCATGGACACCGTCGGGGAGGAGCCGACCGGATTCCTCGGGCGAGAGCGCATCCATGGAGTCGCCGAAGTCGACGAACCCCACGTCGTCCCGCTCGTCGGCGACCGATCGCAGCAGGTCGTTGAACTGACGGGTGCGCTCGTCCTGGTCGTCGGGGAAGCCGCGGACCAGGCGGGCCCGCCCGTCGTCGCCCGGGCCGATGCGGGGGATCGATGCCAGGATCACCTGGTGGCTCCCGCTGGCCGTCAGCTCGTCGATCGCCTCGATCAACCGCGCGCGGGTTGCTTGCTCGATCACGGGGTCCTCGATGGTGCGCCACACGTGGTCGTCGTCGAGGAACCAGTCCGCGGTGTCCCAGGTCCCGAGCAGGACCAACGCCACGTCGACATCGTTCGTGCGCGTCGCGTCGGACCACCTCGACGGCCAGTCGAGGCACTCGACGGGCGGCCGCAGCATCGAGGTGTCGTCCGTGCCGACCTTCGCCCGCCCTTCGGGGTCGAGCGGCGACACCCGGGCACCGTCGGTGAGCAGCCCGCAGCCGAGACGGGCGTAGCCGTCGGCGACGTCGATGTCGTCGCGGGTCTCGGTCCAGTACCCGGCGGCGAGACCGAGGACCAGGGCGGACGAGCCTCCGAAGACCCCGAGGCGGGCGGCGCCCGGCTGCGGTTCCGTCCCCGACCCCTCACTGGCGGCGGCGACACCCTCGGCCGGGCCGATGGCACCACGGTCCGAGCGGGCGATCGCCTCTTGTTGGGCCGCCTCGAAGTCGTAGGTGGGCGCGGGCACATCGCGGAGGACGGCGACGAGCAGGATCACCACCATCACGGCCGCAACCGGCGACAGGACCATGCGGTTGGTGATGGCTCGACCGCCCGGGCGCGAGTGATGTGAATCGGGAAGGAGCGGCCGTTCGATCCAGACGTGGACCGCCGAGCCGACGGCGATCGCGACGGCGAGCTCGATGGTGACCACGGCCGTGAACTCGAGGGTGGGGAACTGGTGGTCCACCAGTTGGAAGAGGGGCCAGTGGAGTGCGTAGATCGAGAGGGCGGCGACCCCCAGCCATCGAAGCGGTGCGATCCCGAGCACGCGCTCGAGCGTCGGGGCACCGGTGACGCACGCGGCGACGACGAGCGCAGCGGGAATCGCGAACAGCCCCATCCCGCCCTGGTACAGCCATGGCTGGGTCCGGTCGACGAGCAGCATGACCGCCAGCAGGAACCCCAGCGAGGCGAGCCCGGAAGCCGAGAGCACCCGACGCTGCGTCGCCGACCACCCCACCCGTCCGCGATGGTCGAGCCACAGGGCGAGCCACGCGCCGGCGAGGAACTCGGCGCCGCGCACGTGCGTGCCGTAGTACGCCTGATCGGGGGTGTGGCTCACGAGGAGCGGAACGAGTCCGAGCGCCACCGCAGCGCCGGCGACGACGTGGCGGCTCCAGGCCTCGTGGCGGCGGCCGACCCACGCGGCCACCCCGAGCACGGCGGGGATGGCGAGGAACCACTGCTCCTCGACCGACAGGGACCAGAAGTGCTGGAAGGCCGAGGGGTTCTCGAACAGCGCGCCGTAGGACCGGTCGTCGATCATGAAGCGCCAGTTCGACACGTTGGCGAGCACGCTGAAGGTGTCGCCGCCGAGCGACTGCTGGGCCCGGTCGCTCCCGATCCACACGGTGACGGCGACCGCCAGCGCCACGCCGAGCACGGTGATGGGCAGGAGCCGACGGGCCCGGCGGGTCCAGAAGGCGGTGAACGGCCGCTCGACGCCCCGTCCGCGCATGCCGACGTAGGACCGGGTCGCCAGGAAGCCGGCGAGGACGAAGAAGATGGTCATGCGGGCGAAGCCGCCCTTGACCCACCCGAGCTGCGCGTGCCACGCCATCATGCCCATCAGCGCCAGTCCGCGGAGGCCATCGAGCGCCGCGCTCCGCAGACGTCGTGGGGCGATGGTGCCCGGAGATGGGGTGGTCATGGTCGGCGGGGTCACCGTTCGTCGCGGTTCGTCGCCGATGGGGCGAACGTCCCCGAGGATACTGTGAGACGCCTCTCGGGACCGCTCGGGTGGGACGCCGGGGCCCGTCGGCCCGGGTGCCGGTCGGGTCGGCGATGCCGGACCCGGACACGACCAGCAGGGGTGCACCATGGATGGGCAACTGTTCGAGCTCGGCTTCTACGGATTGGCCGGCCACTCGGACTCGCCGCGTGATCTCGTCACGGAGGCCCGTGATGCGGAGCGGATCGGGCTCGGATCGGTGTTCCTGTCCGAGCGGTTCAACTTCAAGGACGCGTCCACCCTCTCGGGCGCAGCCGGAGCGGTCACGGCCGAGCTCGGCGTGGCGACCGGTGCGACCAACCACAACACCCGGCACCCGATGGTCACCGCCACGTTCGCGACCACCATGCACCGGCTCACCGGTGGACGGTTCGCGCTCGGGCTCGGACGTGGCTTCGACGGTCTCTTCCAGGCGATGGGGCTGCCGACGATCACCATGGCGCAGCTCGAGGACATCACCGGCCTCCTCCGCCGGCTGTGGCGGGGTGAGATGATCTTCGGGCACGAGGGCCCAGCGGGTTCGTTCGGCTTCCTGGGCCAGGACCCGTCCTTCGACGAGGACATCCCCGTCATGCTCTGCGCGCTCGGCGAGAAGACCCTCGAGTTCGCGGGCCGGGTGATGGACGGGGTGATCCTGCACACGTTCTTCACCGACGAGACCCTCGCCAGCTCGGTCGCTGCGGTACGTCGCGGGGCCGAGCAGGCCGGCCGGGATCCGGCGTCGGTGCGCGTGTGGTCGGTCCTGGCGACGGTCGGCGACCACATCGACGAGGATCTGCGCCTCAAGAAGCTGGTGGGCCGACTGTCCACCTACCTGCAGGGCTACGGCGACCTGCTCGTCTCGGTCAACGGGTGGGATCCCGATGTCCTCGCTCGGTTCCGGTCCGACGAGCGGGTGACGTCCATACCGGGAGCGATCGACGCCCTCGCCACCCCCGAACAGCTCGCGGCGATCGCCGAACTGCTGCCCGACGAGTGGCTCTCGGCCTCGGCAACGGGGTCGCCGGCGCAGTGCGCGGCGCGGGTCGCCGGGCAGTTCGACCTCGGCGCCGATGGGGTCATCCTCCACGGCGCCACGCCCGAGGAGCTCGAACCGGTGGTGTCGGCGTACCGCACCATCCGCGTCGGCGACCGGTTCACAGGACGGGTGGCGAACCCCGGCCGGTGAGCGCCGGCGCTCGAACGCGCGGTCCCGGCGACGTCGATCGATCATCGACCGAGCGTCGGGGTGTGCACGTCCGGTCGCCGTTCGCCGTGGCCGGTGGCTGGTTCGGGGGCCGGGTCGGTCGCGAGCGGGGGCGGTCGACTCGATGCGGAATTGGAACCTGTTCTAGTCTCGACGCCACCCGGCTCACGGGGACGAGGAACGGAGACCTGTGGATTTCGACGACACGCCGGCCGAAGCCGCTTTCCGCATCGAGGCGCGCGAGTGGCTGGCGTCTCAGGCCGGGCCGCGCACCGGTGACCTCCACCGAAAGGTGATGAGTGGAGACGAGTCCTACGTCGGACCGTCGCGGGCGTGGCAACGGACGCTGTACGACGCCGGTTGGGCCGGGATCATGTGGCCCACCGAGTTCGGCGGTCGCGGCGGCACCGCCGTTCAGGACGCGATCTTCGCCCAGGAGCAGCAGCGCTTCGAGGTGTCCGCCGGCCTGTTCATGGTGGCCATCACCATGGTGGGGCCCACGATCATCGCCCACGGGACCGAGGCGCAGAAGCAGCGGTTCCTCGATCCCATCCTCCGGGGCGACACCGTGTGGTGCCAGCTGTTCTCCGAACCCGGCGCAGGGTCGGACCTCGCCAACCTCGGCACCCGAGCCGAACGGGACGGCGACGAATGGGTCGTGAACGGCCAGAAGGTCTGGACCTCCCACGCCCACCTCGCCGATTGGGGGATCCTGCTGGCCCGGAGCAACCCGGACGCACCGAAGCATCGTGGCATCACGTTCTTCCTCGTCGACATGCGCACGCCGGGGATCGACGTCCGACCGCTTCGTCAGATGACCGGTGCCGCGCACTTCAACGAGGTGTTCTTCACCGACGTGCGCGTCCCCGCAGCGAACGTGCTCGGCCCGGTCGACGGGGGATGGCGCGTCACCATGACGACCCTGACGAGTGAGCGGGGCGCGATCGGTGGCGGCGAGGGCGTGACGAGCTGGGACGAGATCCGCCGGCTCTTCCTGGCGTCGAGCCGGGTGGACGATCCGGTGGCGCGCGATGCGGTGATCGAGGCCTACATCCGCTCGGAGCTGCTGCGGTTCTTCGGCTACCGCAT
>JBBSTY010000058.1:0-22983 GCA_038235385.1 Acidimicrobiales bacterium
ATGTCTCGACGGTGTCGTTCCAAGTGTCGGTGATGTCAGAAGGCACGACCTTCGAGACCTCATCGAGGGCCGGCTGCACCTGCGCGTCGCGTGCTGCGGAGTCGACATCGACGCCGTCTGGACCGATCTGGAGGACGATGTCGTCCGAGTTGTAGAATGCCGTGTGGTAGTCCTCGACTGCAGCGCAGTACCTGTCGATGGCCGCCTGCGACGAGGGCTGCTTCAGGAAGGTGGTAGCGACCAAGGTGGCCAGGATTGCCGCTATTAGGATCAGCGCTGACGCGGCCGGGCGACGTGAGACGAAGTTCCGGCGCTCTGGAGGTGGGACTGCGGCGGTGACATGTTCGGTCCAGGCCGCACCGTCCCACCAGCGTCGGCCGCCACCGGCAGCGTCGTCGTACCAGCCTGGAGGGCTCGGGGGCGTGGTGGTCATATGTGCCTTCCGCCGACACGCCGCCGATTGTCGAGCCGGACGGCGGTACCCGACCGACGGTCGGGCGGAGTGCAGCGAACGTACCAGGTAGCCCGCTGGGCAAACCTGAGCTGCGCACGCACCTGTGAGGCAAGCCGTAAACCACTGCCACGCGGCTGCGGGCCAGAGCCCGACGGCCAGACAGGGAGCCGGGGCCACGACAGGGAGTTGTCGGTTGGTCGCAGCGCGCCTGCTACCGAGCCCTGCGTCGGCCCCTGTGGAGCGAGCGGGGCGCGCTGGCGGAGTCTTCGCTGGAGGGCCAAGCCATCGCTGCGGACGGTGCTTACTGGGTCGCCGCTACCCGGGAAGTCGGCCAGTTCGAGCAGCCCACGTCTCAACCTCTGGCCAGGACCAGATGAGAGCTTGGGCGAGTTCGGCGACGGGCTGAGGGAAGTCGGGGTACCGGGTCCGCCAGGTGTGAACCACCTGTGATCGCGTGAGGCCGAGCCGTCGGGCGATCTCGGTCGCACCTACGAGATCGGCGGGGTCGACGAGCTTGGACACGGGCCGAAGCTAGACGATCTGGCGCGGAGGTTGGGTGAAGCCTTACTCGACAGTAGGATGAGTAAGGCCTAATACAACCAACGAAGGACCGGATCATGACCGAAGAGCACACAATCGCCTCCCCACCCCCCGCCCGAGCGGACTCACCTCGGCGATCCTCCAAGTGGGATCCGACGTTGGCGGAGGCCCGTCAACACCCTGGCGAGTGGCGGCGTCTCGCGCAGCCGATGACCAAGAGCACGGTTGTGCAGGTCGCCTCAGATCTGCGTCACGGCCTGAGTCGGGCGCCGGAGAAGCGTCGGATCAAGGCCGTCCGCGCCGGCGACGTTTGGGAGTCCGCCTGGGGCCACGACCCGTCGATCGCCGCGCCCGATGCCTACTTCCTCTGGATCAAGTGGACGCCAGAAGCTGCCTGGTGATCGGTAGCACCGGGCGGCGGCGACTCACTCGTCGTCGGCGCCGGTGTCCAAGTCGCCCCCGGTGTAGAGACTGAAATCCGCTCGTCCGCCGATATCGGAGCTGCGAAGACGAGCCCCCTCGATGTAGCGAGCGAGACGCTTCGGTTCGGGCCACGACCGCGGGCCGAGGATCTCGACGAAAGACGCGAGGTCCTCGAAGTTCGCTCGTCGGTGGCCGTTGAAAAAGCTCCTGACCCTGTCCACGCTGAGCCCATTCGTCTCGGCGAACTCCTTCCTGCTGGAGTATCCCGCGCGAGTGATCTCAGCCCTCATGTGCCGAGAGAGAGCCCATTGCAACAGCACCCCGGACGCCTCCGCTGCGCTCAGACCGTCCAGGTCGAAGCTCGCTCGGGTGGAGTTCCAGCCATCGGGAGGCTGCGCCAAATCTGCTGGTCGGCGGAACTTCGCTGTCATGGGTGCATTCCCTCGGTGGGGACCACTGTCAGGTCCTTGTGTCGTGTCGCACGTCCGTGGGACGTCTCGGTGGTCCCCTGGCCTTCGTCGGAGTCCTGCACAGCGACGTCGTTGACTTGCCTGGTTGAAACGATCATGCCGATATCAAAAAGGAACTCCGACCGCCTGTTCGGTCTCTTCGACCCAACGAAGGCGCCCTTGGTCGCACGCTACTTGGAAGCAGCGAACTGATGTCGCGACCACCGCGGCTTCGGAGGACGAACGCGATCGAGTCGAGCCGAGACATCGAGATTCGAGAGTTTCTCACAACGTTCACCCCCGCTCGAACGACGCGGGACGAGTGGGAAGGCGAGTTGGGTGATTTCGTGCGAGCTCAGATCATGCGGCTCGACCTCAGCATTTCCACCACTCGGACTTACACGCGCTACCTCGCTCACCTCGCGCGGTATTGCGTTGTCGAGGGGATTCCACTCGATGTGGAGCAGGTCCTCGATCCAGACACTGTCGATCGCTTCATCCGCTTCGGGACAGCCGACGTCGGAATGAGCGTTCGCGCCGCCTACAGAACGGACCTCAGTCGGATCGGTCCCGTGCTTACCAAGTCAGCACCCTGGCCGATCGCGCAGGTCAAGCTCAACAACGAAAAGCGGCTGCCTCCCTACACCGCCCACGAGGTCGGGGTAATCATGCGCGACGCCGGTCGGCAGAGTACAGCTCGTCGATCCATCGGAGGACGCGCCATCGTGGCTCTCAGCCTCGGCGCAGGAGTGTCCGGAATGGCGCTCACGCAGATCCGGGGCATCGACGTGGCTCGCCGGGCGGGCGTGGTCGTTGTGCGCGTCCCGATGCCCAAAGGGCGCGAGCGTACCGTGCCTGTGCGCGGTCTCTTCGAAGACGAAATGCTCGCGCTGGCCGACCTGGCAAACTGCGGGCTCCTCGTCGGTGGCACGGGAACCGGGCGGAATCTCATCAGCAAGCTGTGCGAGCTGATCGTCATCGACCAGGACAGGGTCCGACTCGACCCACGACGACTGCGAGCGACTTGGCTGGTTGCTCAGCTTTCATCGCCTGTTCCATTGATGAGCCTGCTGACTGCAGCCGGATTGACCAAGTTTGGAGCGCTATCGGAGCTTCTTGAGTTCATCGAGCCGGTGTCGTGGGAAGAGTCAGCGAAGTCGGTCCGAGATGCGTGAGAAGCAACGCTTGGCCGACCGAGCGCGGAGAGAGCTGCCTCGCCAACATCGCGTATCCTTGATCGAAGAGACTAGCGTCAGTACGGCCCTGTTCGATAGCGCGCTCGCAGACGCACGAGGAACCCGAGCGACGCGCATCATCGACGACAAACTCGGTCGTCGGCGTGACGCTACCGCTCGCCTCTCCGTTCTTGGCCTCTTCGTGGCGATGAGCCTCCACGGCCGCGAGCGACATCACCGGATGCACGCTGTGGAGTGGGTCCGAAAGCTCAACTCCCTCAACAATCACCAACTGCGTCAGCTTGGAATGCCGCAATGGAAGCGTGACAGCGGAGGCTACGACCGTGTTTGGCGTCTTCACGACCGCATCTGCAAGCTCCTAGCCACTGGTTGGGATCATGTCGACGCCGGTACTGGAGAGATTCTTGAAATCAACTCGGACTGGTTCATGAGTGAAACGATCCTTTCCTCCGTCCCGCTCGACCTCATCCAAGGGGCAGCAATCGCCATCGATGGAACGGATCTACCAACTCATGCCGTGGTCGCGTTCGATGTAAAGGACGAACACGTTGACCGAGGAGGAACTCCTGGCGAGTCGAACGGCAAGAGCATCGAGTCCGGAGCCAAGGCGAAGGTCTACGGCGTGGGCCCGGACGGGAGGCCGATCTTCACCAAAGATTTTGATGCTCGGGCAGGACACCGAAGCGCCGTCAACTCGCGTCGTGCCGGGCCCTACATCGGTCGAGAACTCCACATTGGGGCCACCGTTCCCGCCCTAACGAGCACCGACGGCGTAACCTACGCGAACTTCGGCCCTGCGGTTCCGTCGTTCGTGGTGGTGGCGAGGGCTACCCCGGCCGGGACGCATCGTGGGAACGCCGTTACGGACCTGCTTCTCGGTGCGTCAGAAGCGGGGTACTGCGCTGAGGTGCTTGCCGACGGGGGCTACACGCTCATGAGGGCGGAGACGTTCCACTTTCCGCTCCAGGCGGCGGGTGTTGGTTTGACCATGCGTCCGGCCTCACATCAGGTTGGTGAGAAGGCAGGCTTGGGGCGAGCGATCGTGGTTGACGGCCAGATCTTCAGCGATCTGCTTCCTCAGGAACTCCGGGATCTGCGGTTGCCTGACCGATCGAGCACTCAGCTCCAGATCGCCGAGGTGACGGCGAAGTACAACCGTCGAGCAGCGTTCCGCTACGGGCATCACCAGACGTCTGTAGAGACTGGCGTCACACGGTGGATGTGTCCCGTCCACCGTGGAACGGTGCGGTGCCGGGCGAACGCGCGCTCGATGCGCAACTCCAAGTCGGCGCCACTGGTCGCCCTCGCGGAAGGGGTATCCACTTGCTGCGATGGCGTGGTCTCTGTTGGCGCCGACCAACTCCCGCTGCGGCAGCGGACGATCGTGGGGACGACGGCGTGGCATGCGGCGTTCGCTCGCAGGAATCTGATCGAGACAGTCAACTCGGAACTCAAGGATACGTTCGTTCGGCTCGATGCCGGTTTCGTGAGGACGTTCAACAGCACCAAGATCTCGATGGCGTTGGCGTTCACCCTCGCCGGGTACAACCACCGAGCACTGTCACGCTGGAACAAGGACCAAGAACTGCGCGCTCTCGACGTTGGACAGCCGAAGAAGCGCAAGCCGAGAACTGGCCGACTCGCACGTTGGGAAGACATCGGCCAGCCGGGTACGAGCCGACGCCGAACCGGCTAGCGAGGCATTGCTGAGAGTGAGTCCGCCCAGTAGGGCGGATTCGTCGCGCCCCAGATCGCTCTCGCTCGCGTCACCCGCACGAATCTCGTGCGCTTCGGCCCACACTGCACGGGCGGTGGCACGGTTCACGTCCGCCACGGGTGCGAACAAGGATCAACCCCCACGCTGGGCCGTCTTTCGGCGCGCAGCGCGAACACCAGGGAGGAGTTAGCGCGAACACGCCTGAGTGGAGCTAAGGAGAATCGAACTCCTGACCTCTTCCATGCCATGGAAGCGCTCTACCAACTGAGCTATAGCCCCGTACGGGTCGCTGACCTTACCAGCGTCACCGCCGGTTGCGAATTCGAGATCGATCGCCGGACCGGTCCTCGGCGAGGGCCCGGGCGCACCCGTACGATCGGCGAACCATGGCCGCCACGCTGCGCTTCCCGACCGTCCTCTTCGACCTCGATGGGACGCTCACCGACCCTCGGGTCGGGATCACCAACGGCATGCAGCACGCCCTCGCCACGATCGGTGTGCTCGTCGAGGATCCCGACACCCTGGTGTCCTCCATCGGCCCGCCGATCCACGACGCCCTCGCCGAGCTTGCCGATGTCGCGCCCGATCGCATCGACCAGGCGGTCGGCGCCTACCGCGCTTACTACCGCGACCAGGGCATGTACGAGAACGTGGTCCACCCGGGGGTGCCCGAGCTCCTCGCGACGCTGCACGATGCGGGCGCGCTCGTGGCGTTGGCCACCTCGAAACCCGATCAGGTCGCGGCCGACATCTTGTGCCACTTCGAGCTGGCGTCGTGGTTCGCGTTCGTCGGCGGTTCCTCGCTCGACGGAGCCCGCCGCACCAAGGCCGAGGTGATCAACCACACCCTGGCGGCTATCGGTCGCACGAGCGTGGCCGACCGTTCCCGGACGGTGATCGTCGGTGATCGGGAGCACGACGTCCTCGGCGCGAAGGCCGCGGGCATCGCGTCGATCGGGGTGCGATGGGGATACGCCGCACCGGGAGAGCTCGAGGACGCCGACGCCGATGCCATCGCGTCCGATGTCGGTGATCTGCGGTCACGTCTCCTGGTGTGATCGGGGCCGCCGACCTTTTGCGACCGGTGTTCAACCCGCCTGGAGGGCCGCGACGACGGGGAGCCACGTGTCCGGGGCCGACTTGTACGGGGCGTAGAAGCTGATGCGGGTGATGAGGTCGCCGAAGCGCCGGAGCAGCTCCGGTGCGATCTGGTCGGGCTCGGCGACGACCGCGAAGGTCGTGAGGATCTCGTCGTCGATGAGCTTTCCCATCTCGACCCAGCCCCCCTGCTTGGAGAGGGCGTTGAGCTCGGGTTGGAGGTCGCCCCAGCCGTGCAGGTCGAGCACCTTGCGATACGCGGGGGTGGACCCGTAGAACGCGATCTGCTGGCGGACGCCCTCGGCGGACGCGGCCATCTCCTCCTCGGTGGTGCCCGTGACCACGAACGCCGGCATCGAGACCTGGAAGCCGTCGAGCGACTTGTCCACCTTGGCGCGCCCGCGCTCGAGCGCGGGCAGGGTGCACTCGCGCAGGTAGCGCTCGGTGGTGAACCCGTGAGCGATCAGCCCGTCGCAGGTCTCGCCGGCCACCTCGGTCATGTGCTCGCCGACCGCAGCCAGGAAGATCTCGGCGTCGCCCGACGGGTTGGCACCCGGGTTGAAGAAGGGGGTCATCAGGGTGTGGGTGTAGAAGTCGCCCCGGAAGTCGAGCGGGGTGCCGTTGTTCCAGCAGTCCCAGATGGCGCGGATGGCGAGGACCATCTCGCGCATGCGGGGCGCGGGGTGGGACCACTCCATGGAGAAGCGCTTGGTGATGTGCGGCTTGATCTGGCTGCCGAGGCCGAGCAGGAACCGGCCCTTCGAGTACGCCTGCAGGTCCCAGGCGATCTGGGCCAGGGTCATCGGGTTGCGGGCGAAGGCGACGGCGATCCCGGTGCCCAGCTGCAGCCGTTCGGTGTGCTGGGCGGCGACCAGCAGCGGCAGGAACGGATCGTGGCTGGTCTCGGCGCTCCAGACGCCGTCGTACCCCGCCTCTTCGAGCGACCTCGCCTGATCGCCGGCCGCGTCGAGCGCCTCCGGCGCGATCCCGAAACCTCCGTCGACCTTCATCGGTTCCCCTTCGAGCTCGTTCGGCCGTCCTCGACCGCCGAGCGCACGCTACCGCGACCGCCCACCCCCCGAAATTGCGGCGCTCAGCAACCGGAGTGGGGTTCACCGCCGCAATGTCGGGGGAGGGATCGGGTGTGACCCCTTGCACGCCGGTCCTGATTGATCTATAAATCATGATATTGCACACTCCGTGCAACGTGGCTCGGTCCGGGGGGTCCGAGCCACGTACGGTTGCGAGCTGGTGCCGTCGCGAGGGGGCTTCGACACATGGTCCACGACATCGACCACGTCGGCGCGCCGGCGACCGATCGCGGCGACACGACCGAACGGAGCCGCGAGCGGATCCTCCGTGCGGCGCTCGAGGAGTTCGCCAACCGCGGTTTCGAGGGCACGACCACCGCGGCCATCGCCCGTCAAGCGGGGGTGACCCAGCCTCTGGTGCACTACCACTTCAACGCCAAGCTCTCGCTCTGGGAGTCGGCGGTCCGCCTCGCCTTCGACGAGTCGGCGCAGGCGTTCGCCGGGGTCGAGCGTGAGCTCGCGGGTCTCGATCCGCTGGATCAGATGAAGGTGCTCACCCGTCGCTACGTGCGCTACTCGGCCGGCCACCCCGAGCTGGCGCGCATCGTCTCCCACGAGTCGATGCAGGGCGGCGACCGGCTCCGGTGGCTCAACGAGGCGGCGATCGGTGGGAACTTCGACTGGTTCCGCATCCTGTTCGAGCAGGGGGTCGACGCGGGGTGGATGAAGCCGCTCCCACTGATGAGCGTCATCTCGAGCATCGGCGCATCGGGCGCCTACCTCTTCATGGTGCGCGCCTCGATGTGGGAGACCTACGGACTCGATGTCACCGATCCCGCGATCGTCGAGGGCCACGCAGATGCGGTGATCGAGATCTTCTTCCACGGTCTCGCGACGGGGGCCCCCCGATGAGCGCGCTCCTCGCCAACCCGCGTGTGCGGAGCGCACTCGAGGTGTTCGGACCGGCGCTGGTGATCCTGGTCGCGACGATGGTCTTCTTCGGCGTGAACCCGATCGCCGAACCCGGGGTCTACGTGCTCGGCCTGGTCTTCGGCATGCTCGGTGCCCTCACGGCGTTGGGAATGGCGCTCATCTACCGGTCGAACCGCATCCTGAACTTCGCCCAGGGCGAGCTGGGGCTGGCGCCGTCGGTTGGAGCCCTGGGGCTCATCACCTTCAGCGCCATGCCGTACGTGTTCGCGCTGCTGTTCGGTCTCGGTGCCGCCGTGCTGCTGGGTGTCGTGGTGGAGTTCGTGATCATCCGTCGCTTCGCCAAGGCGCCGCGGCTCATCCTCACCGTGGCGACGATCGGCCTCTCCCAGCTCCTCACGGTCGCATCGCTCGCCATCCCGCTCATCTGGGACCGCGACCCGATGAGCCAGAAGATCGTCGCCCCCTTCGACATCCGCTTCGAGGTGGCGCCGATCACCTTCACCGGGAACCACGTGATCGCGTTGGTGGTGGCCCCGATCGTGATCGCCGCGGTAGCGCTCTTCCTCACCTCCACCAACGTCGGCATCGCGGTCCGGGCCGCCGCCGAGCGCGCCGATCGCGCCAACATGCTCGGTGTCCCCGTCAAGCGGCTGCAGACGCTGGTGTGGGGCATCGCCGCACTGCTGTCCTTCACCGGCGTCTTCTTGAAGGCGGGCGTCGTGGGGCTGCCCTTCGCGTCGAACGAGGGGTTCGGCACCACCAGCTTCGGTGCGCTGCTGGCCGCCCTGGCGGCGCTCACCCTCGGCCGGTTCACGAACCTGCCGTCGGTCGCCGTCTCCGCCGTCGCACTGGGTGTGCTCGAGCAGTCGGTCGTGTGGCGCTTCGGCAACCGGCCCGAGGCGATCTATCCGGTGCTCGCCGTGGTCATCCTGGTGGGCCTGGCCCTGCGCAAGACGGGTCAGTCCCGCACCGCTCACGACACGGCCGACAGCTGGCAGGCGAGCGATGAGATCCGCCCGGTCCCGCAGGAGCTGCGACGTATCCCGGAGGTCGCGCTGGTCAAGTGGGGCGGGCTGGCACTGCTGACGCTGCTGGCGCTGCGGCTGCCCTCGTTCGGCTTCATGGACTCGGGCAACCTCATCAAGGCGTCCGCGGTGGTGCTCTTCGGCATCGTGGGGGTCTCGATCATCATGCTCACCGGGTGGGCGGGTCAGGTCACGCTCGGGCAGATGTCGGTGGTCGGCGTCGGCGCGGTCACCGGTGCGCTCGCCACCAGCCGGTGGGGGCTCGACCTGATGGTGGCCATCCCGGTCGCGGGACTCGCCGGCGCGCTCGTCTCGGTGATCATCGGGCTCCCGGCGTTGCGGGTCCGGGGCATGTTCCTCGCGGTCACGACCCTCGCCTTCGCCATCACGGCGTCGAACTTCTTGTTGAACCCCAGCTACTTCTCGTGGATCCCCAAGAACCGCATCGAGCGGCCACCGCTGTTCGGCAAGATCGACCTCGAGCCCCACGCCAACATGTACTACCTGTGCCTCGCCGCACTGGTGGTGACGCTCCTGGCCGTCCGGGGTCTGCGGCGGAGCCGAACCGGTCGGGTGATGCTGGCGCTGCGCGAGAACGAACGGGCCGCGCAGTCGTTCGGGATCTCGCTCACGCGCGCCAAGCTCAGCGCGTTCGCGCTGTCAGGGTTCTTCGCCGCTGTCGCCGGCGCGTTGCTGGTGCACGTCACCCAGCGCTTCACCGCATCCGAGTACGGCGCCGGCGCCAGCTTCGCCGTGTTCACGTCGACCGTCGTCGGAGGCCTCGGCTCGCTCACCGGCGGTCTCATCGGCGCCGTCTTCTCCCGCGGCGGCACGTGGTTCCTCCAGGGGAACTGGCAGCTGCTGCCCTCGGCGATCGGTGTCCTGGCGGTGCTGCTGGCGTTGCCGAGCGGGCTCGGCGGCGCGGTGTTCCGGGTCCGCGACCACTGGCTGCGATCGGTCGCACGGCGCAACGGGATCATCGTCCCGAGCCTCCTCGCCGATGTCGCGCAACCCGAGGACGTGCTCGAGCACGCCGAGGCGTCGGTGGAGCACCACGATGGGTCGTCCGAGCACGCGCTCGCGGCCTCGTCCGAGGCGGTGCTCGGCGATCCCCGCCAGCTCGAGGCCACCGACGACCCGGCCGGCGATGTCGCCGATGTCGCTGCCGCTGCCGCTGCCGCTGCCGCTGCCGCTGCCGCTGCCGATGCCGATGTCGGTGCCGGTGGCGATGTCGGTGCCGGTGGCGATGCGGTGGGTGCGATCGTCACCGAGCCGGGACGGTCGCGGCCCGGTGGCAAACCGTCGGTCGGCGCCAGGGAGCGGACATGATCACCCTGCCCACCCCGTCCACCGATCAGCGGCCGCTGGTGGTCCGGTTCCTGAGCGGTCTCCGCCATCCGGTGCGATGGCTGCGCGACCTCACCGGTGGCGAGGCGGTCTATCCGCTGCTCATCCTGTTCGGTCTCAACGCCACCGATGAGCTCGATCGCACGGCGTTCGCGGTGCTGCTCCCGAACATCCAGGAGGCGTTCGGCCTCGATCTCTCGGGGATCCTGACCGTCGTCGCGCTGGTGGCGCTCTGCGGGCTGCTCCTGCAGATCCCGATCGCGCACTACGCCGATCGTGCGCCGCGGGTCCGGTTGGCGCTCATGGGCGCGTCGCTGTGGGCGTTCTTCTCGGTGGGGACCGGGTTGGCCGTCTCGGTCCTCATGCTCGGACTCATGCGCACGGGGTCGGGCGTCGGCAAGGCGGTGGTCGATCCCACCCACAACTCGCTCATCGCCGACTACTTCTCGGTGGGCCACCGTTCCCGGGTCTATTCGTTCCATCGGGCGGCCAATGCGCTCGGCCAGTTCCTCGGACCGCTGATCGGTGGTCTGCTGGCCTTCTACGGCGCCAAGTGGTTCGGTGCGTCGGTCGGTTGGCGACTGCCGTTCTTCGTGTTCGCGGTTCCCACCATCGCCCTGGTCATCGCGGGGATGAAGATGAAGGAGCCGGTGCGAGGGGCCCAGGAGCGTCGGGCGATGGGCGCGTCGGAAGGGGCGATCGCCACGGAGGAGCAGCCACCGTCGTTCGAGGAAGCGACCCGCATGATCTTCAAGGTGCAGACGCTGCGCCGGATCTTCGTCGCGCTGCCGTTCCTCGCCGCCGCCCTCATCGGCTTCGCCTCGCTGGGCGTGCTCAAGTACGAGGCGCTCGGGCTGAACGAGGCCCAGCGCGGCTTCGCCGCAGCGGTGGTGGAGCCCTTCCAGCTCGTGGGGCTCTACCTCGGCGCCAGGTTGGGCACCCGTCTCATGGCTCGGGATCCGGGTCTGATCCTGAAGTCCATCGCCGTCACGGCGTTCGTGTCAGCGGTGATGGCGGCCGGGTTCGCGCTCGCTCCCAACGTGTGGGTCGCCATCGGCTGCAACATCGGGATCTCGATCTGCCTCGCCATCGTCGGACCGGGGGTGCTCGCCACCCTGTCGCTCGCCATCCCGCCGCGCGCCCGGTCGGTGGGCTTCTCGATGGGCTCGCTGTTCGTCATCCCCGGCCTGATCATGTTGCCGCTCATCGGCTGGGTGGGCGACAACTGGGGGATCAGCCGGGGCATGCTGCTCATGACGCCGGTCTTCGTCATCGGCGGCTTCATCATCGCATCGGCCGGCAACGTGGTGCACCGCGACATCAAGAACGTCTGGACGTCAGCGGCGACCCGCTCGGAGATGCTCCACGACCGCCGGCAGGGCAAGGCGAAGCTCCTCATCGTCCGCAACCTCGACGTCCGCTACGGACCGGTGCAGGTCCTCTTCGACGTGGACTTCGAGGTCGACGAGGGCGAGATCGTGGCCCTGCTCGGCACCAACGGCGCGGGCAAGTCGACGCTCCTCAAGAGCATCTGCGGGGTCGTCGAAGCCGACAACGGCGCAGTGGTGTTCGACGGACGTGACATCACCCACGCCCCACCGCACGAGATCGCCGGGTGGGGCATCGCCATGGTGCCCGGCGGCCAGGGCGTGTTCCCGGCCCTGAGCGTCGAGGAGAACCTGTCGGTTGCGTCGTGGATCGAGCGACGGCGCGATCGCAAGAGCGATGGGACCCCGCTCGACGACAAGATGGCCGAGGTCCTCGAGACCTTCCCGGTGCTCGCCCAGCGCCTCGACGAGCCCGCGGCCAACCTCTCGGGCGGTCAGCAGCAGATGCTGGCGCTCGGCATGGCGTTCCTGTCCGAACCGCGGCTCCTGGTGATCGACGAGCTGTCGCTCGGTCTGGCACCGGTGATCGTCGAGCAGCTGCTGGCGATCGTGCGCCGCATCAAGGAGCAGGGCACCACGATCATCCTGGTGGAGCAGTCGGTGAACGTGGCGCTCACCCTGGTCGAGACCGCGTACTTCATGGAGAAGGGCGAGATCCGCTTCCACGGGCCGACCGCGGAGCTGCTCGAACGCCCTGATGTGCTGCGATCGGTGTTCCTCGAGGGTGCGGAGAAGGGCATGGCCGCCGTCGGCGCCGAACCTCCGGCTGCCGAACGCGGAAGCGGGAGCGGGATCCGGACGGGGAGCGGCGCGTCTGTCGCCGGGTCGGCGTCGAGCGCCGGCGGCCACGACGGCGCCGGCGGCCCCGACGGCGGCGGCGGCGATGTGGCCCACGCCACGCACGAGGCATCGGCCGATCCGGCACGCGCCGTCGGCGGGTCCACCGACGACGCGCTCCTTGCCGGCGCGGCCGCACCCCAGCGCGTCGCCGCGAGCGCCGACCCGGCGCTCGAGCTGCGCGAGGTGGCGGTTCGCTTCGGGGGCATCCGAGCCGTCGACGGGGTGTCGCTGCAGGTGGGAGCGGGTGAGGTGATCGGCATCATCGGACCGAACGGGGCGGGCAAGACCACCCTGTTCGATCTGATCTCCGGCTTCACCCGGGCCGACAGCGGCCGGGTCCTGCTGGCTGGCCGTGACATCACCGGTCTCCGGCCCGACAAGCGGGCTCGCCTCGGCCTCGGGCGCTCGTTCCAGGATGCCCGCCTCTTCCCTGCGCTCACCGTCGTCGAGACCATCACCATCGCCCTCGAGCGCTTCGTCGACGTCCGAGATCCGTTCAACGCCATGTTGCACCTGCCCGCCCAACAGGATTCCGAGTCGATGCTGCGAGATCGCGTCGACGAGCTCATCGAGCTGATGGGCATCGAGAGCTTCCGGTCGAAGTTCGTCCGGGAGCTCTCCACCGGCTCCCGGCGGGTGGTCGACCTCGCCTGCGTGCTGGCTCACCAGCCGTCGGTGGTCCTGCTCGACGAACCGTCGAGCGGCATCGCACAACGCGAGGCGGAGGCGCTCGGACCGCTCATCCTGCGGATCCGCGAGGCGCTCGGCGCCAGCATCCTCGTGATCGAACACGACATGCCCCTCGTCTCGGGCATCGCCGACCGGTTGGTGGCCCTCGAGCTCGGCCACGTCATCACGAGCGGCGATCCCCAGGACGTACTCACCCACCCCGACGTGTTGGCGTCCTACCTCGGCGGCACCGACGAGGTCATCGCCCGATCCGGCTCACGAGCCAGCGTGTGATCGGCCACCGCTCCCGACCCGGTCGCCGGACCGACCCTGTACCGCACACTGAAGGAGTGTCATGACCAACCCGACAGGACCAGGCACGAGCTCGTCGAGCGCCTTGAAGCGATATGGACCGATCGTCGCCATCGTCGCGGTGATCGCGGTCATCGCTGCGGTCGTGATCGTGTCGAGCGGCGGTGGTGACAGCGGCGATTCGGCCCAGACCAGCGGGAGCACGACCCCGGCCTCGACCGCTGCCGACGTTCCGATCACCTACGCGCAGGCGAAGGCGGCCGGGACCCAGGACGACACGACCTGGGTCGACAACTGCGATCCCGAGACCGGACGCATCAAGATGCCGTCGGTGTACGCGCCGCTGTGCGTGCCCGAGTTCGACGGCGACAACGGCGGCGCGACCTCCTCGGGCGTCACCGCCGACTCGGTGAAGGTCATCGTCTACGTGGCCCAGCAGAACGCCGACGCACTCGCCGCCCTGGCGGGTGCCACCGATGAGCCCGAGGTCGCGGCCGAGACCCGCGCCGCGTTCACGACGATGTTGAACGACCTCTCCGAGACCTACGGTCGTCAGGTCGAGCTCGTCGACTACCAGGCCACCGGTGCCGGCTCCGATGCCACCGCCGCGCAGGCCGATGCCACCTCGATCATCGAGATGGAGCCGTTCGCGGTGATCGGTGGTCCGAGTGCGACCGCCTACGCCGACGAGATCACCCGGGCCGGAGTCATCTGCATCGCGTGCGGTGCGTCGGTGCCCGACCAGTTCTACCAGGACCACGCGCCGTACATGTGGGGCGCCGGACCGAGCACCGAGCAGTACCTCGGCAACTTCGCCGACTTCGTGGCCAACCGGGTGCTCGGCCGCAAGGCGGAGTTCGCCGGCGACGCCCTCAAGGACCAGGAACGGGTCATCGGCTCGGTCAACTACGACCTCGACCCTCCCGTGTTCAACGTCATCCGCGAGCGCATCCTCGAGTGCGGCGGCACGCTGGGCTACGACCCGAAGGTGTCCGAGACGTATCTGTTCGACATGGGCACCATGCCCGATCGGGCGGCCACCATCATCGCCAAGATGAAGGCCGAGGGCGTCACGACCGTGATCTTCCTGGGCGATCCGATCATGCCGATCTACCTCACCCAGCAGGCCACCGCACAGGACTACTACCCGGAGTGGATCATCGCCGGGACGGCGCTCACCGACACCACGGCGCTGGCTCGGCGCTACGACCCGGCCCAGTGGACCCACGCCTTCGGCCTCTCGAACCTCTCGGCTCGCACGCCCCGGGAGCTCGCCGGTTCGTACCTCCTGCACGAGTGGTACTTCGGGACACCGCCGGCGGCCGCCAACACGAACGCGCTGATCTTCCAGCCGCTGACGCAGCTGTTCCTCGGGATCCACCACGCTGGCGCGAACCTCACCCCCCAGACCTTCGAGCAGGGCATGTTCAACTCGGGCACCGCGGGCGGCGGCCCCACGACCCCGCAGGTCAGCTACGGGCCCGACCCCGGGTTCACGATGTACGGACCCGACTGCGAACCCGGCCTCCCGCGGCCCGACTACCTGTCGACCAACGACACCACCGAGATCTGGTGGGATGCCCAGGCGACCGGTGTCGACGAACAGGGCAAGGAGGGTGTGGGCATGTGGACCTACGCCAACAACGGGAAGCGCTACGGGCCCGGTCAGATGCCCGACACACCCACCGACGCCTTCGTGCGGGAGAACACGGTGACGTTGTTCGCCGAGGTCCCACCCGAGGACCAGACGCCCGAGTACCCGTCGCCGCGATCGGGCTCCTGATCGCCCCTTCGCCGTCCGCCCGGTCGGGCCGTCGGGCCCGACCCCCGTTGCCCGAACCCGTCTCCTACGGTGAACCGGGACGGGTGGACGGGGCCGACGGGATCCATCCCGTCACGTCCTGACCGTCAGCAGTGGGGGAACCGCCATGACCAGCCCAGGGGCCAACGGGCCGACCACCTCGACCGCACTCAAGCGGTACGGGCCGTTGGTCGCCATCATCGTCGTGCTGGTGGTGATCGCCGGAGTGGTCGTGCTGGCAGGTGGCTCCGACGACGGCGATCCCACGGCTGGGCCGCCGGCCACCGGAGACGCCGATGCCGCTGGTGACGTCGCCACCCCGATCACCTACGCCGATGCCGTCGCCGACGGAACCGTCGACGACGTCGAGTGGGCCGACAACTGCGATCCCGAGACCGGCCGGATCGCCATCCCGTCGGTGTACGCCGCACCGTGCGTCCCGCGCTTCGCGGGCGACAACGGCGGCGTCACATCGCCGGGCGTCACCGCCGAGAAGATCACCGTCGTCGCGTACACGGCTCCGGCGAACGGCGACGCGTTGGCTGCGCTCCAGGGCGCGGCCGACGAGCCCGAACAGGTCGTCGCCACGCGCCGCGACTTCACCGCCATGCTCCAGGACGTGTCGGAGACCTACGGGCGCACGGTGGACGTCGTCGAGTTCGCCGGCACCGGCGACGGCGATGACGCCGTGGCCGCGCAGGCCGATGCGGTGAACATCGCCGAGACCATCGCGCCGTTCGCCGTGATCGGTGGGCCGGCACTCACCCCGGTCTTCGCCGAGGAGATGGCCCGACGCGAGATCATCTGCATCGGGTGCGCGCTGGGCCTGCCCGACTCGTTCACCCAGGAGCACGCGCCGTACATCTGGGGTGGCCAGCCCAGCTCGGAGGAGTTCCTCGTCAACCTCGGCGCCTACATCCGCGGCAACCTGGCCGGGAAGAAGGCCGAGTTCGCCGGCGACGACGCCACCCGGGCCAAGGATCGGGTGTTCGGCGTCGCGCACTTCGAGCAGGACCCGCCCGTGTTCAGCGCGCTGAGCGAGCGGATCGCCGAGTGCAACGCCACCCCGGAATACCAGGCCGCCGTCACCGAGACCTACGTGTTCGACATGGGCACGCTCCCGGACCGGGCGGCCACGATCATCGCCAAGATGAAGGCCGCAGGGGTCACGACGCTCATCTTCCTGGGCGATCCGTTGATGCCGATCTACCTCACCCAGCAGGCGACGCTGCAGGACTACCACCCGGAGTGGGTCATCGCCGGCACCGTGCTGACCGACACCACCACCCTCGCCCGGCTCTACGACCCGAACCAGTGGAAGAGCGCGTTCGGCGTGTCCAACCTCGCCGCCCGCACGCCCCGTGAGCTCGCCGGCTCGTACCGACTGCACGAGTGGTACTTCGGTCGTCCGCCCACCGCCGCGAAGACCGACGCGGTGATCCTTCCCCCGCTGAACCAGCTCTTCCTCGGGATCCACATGGCCGGGGCCAACCTCACCCCGGCGACGTTCGAGGCCGGGTTGTTCGCCTACCCCGCCAGCGGCGGCGGGCCGACGACGCCCACGATCAGCTACGGCCCCGACTCCGGCTTCACCATGATCGGCGACGATTGCGAACCCAGCGTGCCCCGGCCCGACTACTACGGCGTCGACGACTCGGTGGAGATCTGGTGGGACGCCGACGCGGCAGGCGTCGACGAGCAGGGCAAGGAGGGCGTCGGGATGTGGGCGTACGCCAACGACGCCGAGCGCTACGCGCCCGGCGAGATGGCCGCCAGCGGTCTGAACGCGTTCGAGGACGAGGGCTCGGTGAGGATCTTCGACGCGGTGCCCGCCGAGGACCGCGCCCCCGACTACCCCTCGCCGGCGGCGAGCCCGACCGGCTCCTGATCAGGAGCGGCCGAGGCGGTGACGGTCGGGGGAGGAGACGGCCGAGGTCCTCAGGTGCCCTGGTCGCGCAGGAACTTCTCGAACTCGGCGGCGAGCTCGTCGCCCGACATCTCCGAGATCTGCCCGGCATCGATCGTGTCGACCTGCTCCTCGAGCTGACGAACGAGGTCGAGGTGCTCCGGGCTGCCGGACACGAGCTCGTCGAGCCGGGTGCGGGTCCGGGACGCCTCGTCCACGAGGTCGCCGGTACCGAAGCGCACACCGGCAGCGTGATCCAGACCATCGATCAGGGCGGCGGCCGCGGCCGGGTAGGGCATCGCCGACGCGTAGTGCGGGACCTGAGCCCAGAGCCCGACCGCCGGGAGCCCGACCTCGGCGGCGCGCATCTCGATGGCGGCGGCGACCCCGGCGGGCACCTCGACCCGGCCGGGGAGGAAGCCGACGATCTCGGCGAGCTCGGTGCTGGTGGCGGTGGAGACGATGCGGGTCGGCCGGGTGTGGGGCACGGGCGCGGGATACGCGCCCAGGCCGGTGACGAGGCGCGCACCGAACTCGAGCGCGAGGTCGATGGCGGCGTCGGAGAAGGCCCGCCACGTGTGGTCGGGCTCGGCGCCGACGAGCAGCAGGACGTCGTTGCCCGAGCGGTCGACACCGGCGCACAGCTCGATGGTCGGCCAGGTGAGACCGGTGTTGACCCCGTCGACCAGGGTCATCGAGGGACGGCGCGACCGGTGGTCGAGGAGGTTGTCGGTGTCGAAGGTGGCGACCGTGACGAACTCGTTCTCGTCGCGCATCGTTCGCAGCGCGGCCGCGGCCGCGTACCCGGCGTCGATCCACCCGTCGAGGGCGATGACGAACACGGGGCTGTCGAGGTCCGGGCGCTCGTGGAGCTCGAAGAGCGGGCTCATCGGACGGCGGTGTCGATCGGGGGCATCGCCGACCACGATAGGCGGTTCCTGCGCGTGATCGTCACCCGACGCGACGGGCGGCCTCCCGGGCTCGCTCGAAGATGGTGATGACCTGCTGGCCGAAGAAGTCGAACGACCCGGCCTCGCCGCCCCCGCCCATGGCCCCGCCTGCGTAGCGCGCGTAGACCCCTTCGAGGATGCACGCGAGCTTCCAGTACCCGAACGCCACGTAGTAGTCGATGTGGGTGAGGTCGCGACCGGAGATGTCCTGGTAGCGATCGAGCATCTCCTGCTGCGTGGGGAACCCGGGGAGCGCGGTCACCGCGGGGACCCCGGTGGCGGAGGTGCCCTCCTCGTCGGGCGAGTACACGAGGAGCAGACCGACGTCGGCCAAGGGGTCGCCGAGGGTGCAGATCTCCCAGTCGAGCACCGCCACCACCTCGCCGTCGGCGCCGACCATGCAGTTGTCGAGCCGGTAGTCGCCGTGGACGATGGTGGCGGGTCCCTGGTCCGGGATGGCGGCGCGGAGCAGGTCGTGGACCTCGTCGACGATGGGGAGCTCGCGGGTCTTGCTCTTCTCGAACTGGCCGTACCAGCGCTTGAGCTGCCGGGCGATGTAGTCCTCGCGCTTGCCGAGGTCGCCGAGCCCGACGGCGTCGACGTCGACGGCGTGGATGCGGGCGAGGACGTCGATGGTCGAGTTGCCGGCGGTGCGGCGCTGGGCCTCGGTGAGCCGCTTCGCGGTGTCGAGATCCCGGACGACGGTGCCCTCGACGAAGTCCATGACGTAGAACGGTGCGCCGTTGACCGACTCGTCGGTGCACAGCCCGACAGCCGGCGCGACGGGCACGTCGGTGCCCGCGAGCGACGAGATGATCTTGTGCTCGCGTCCCATGTCGTGGGCGGTGGCGAGGACCTGCTTGAGCGGTGGCCGCCGGAGCACCCACTTGCGTCCGGTGGTGTCGGTCACCTGGAACGTGAGGTTCGAGTGGCCGCCGGCGATGAGGTCGAACGACAGCGGAGGCGCGATGTCGGCTCGTTCCTGCAACCAGACGGTGACCTGTTCTGCGTCGATCCCCTCGGTTTCGTTGCTCGACACCGTGTGCTCCCCCTGTCGGCTGGTGCTGCCGCAGCATCGTACCCCTGCGCGAGGGTGGCCCTTCGGCCGACGCCGCCCGTCGGACCGGCTCGTGCCCGGCGTGGTCGATCAGGTCGGAGATCGGCGCGACGGCATCTATCGTGGTGCCCTGTGACGAACACCGACGCAGACACGACGACCCCGGAACCGACCTTCATCGACGTCACCGACGCGACGTTCGAGACCGAGGTGCTCGACCGGTCCCAGCAGGTGCCCGTCGTGGTCGACCTCTGGGCGCCGTGGTGCGGACCCTGCCGCTCGCTCGGGCCGATCATCGAGAAGGTCGTCGCCGACACCGGCGGGCGGGTGGTCCTCGCCAAGGTCAACGTCGACGACAACCCCGGGGTCTCCCAGGCGTTCCAGGTCCAGGGCATCCCGGCGGTGTACGCCATGGCCGACCGCAAGGTGGTCAACGGGTTCGTCGGGGCGCAGGGCGAGACCGAGGTCCGGGCCTTCGTCCAGTCGCTGCTGCCGTCGGAGCAGGACAACGCGCTGGCCGCCCTCATCGAGGCCGGCGACGAGGCGTCGCTGCGGTCGGCACTCGAGCTCGAACCCGACAACGCCGAGGCCATCGTCTCGCTGGCCGAGTTGCTGATCGCCGACGACCGGCGCGACGACGCGCTCGCGCTCCTGGCCCGGATCCCCGAGAGCCCCGAGACGCGCCGAGTCGCCGCGCTGGCCCGCACCGGTGGCGATCTCGGCACCGACGACATCACCGACAAGCTCACCGTCCTGCTCGACCAGGTCAAGGGCGACGATGCGGCGCGCCAGGAGTACCTGGACCTGCTCGAGCTGCTCGGTGCCGACGATCCGCGGACCGCGGAGTTCCGTCGACGGCTCACCGCCCGCCTGTACTGAACCTCGGGCGAGCGCACGCCGCACCCGTCGGCGGCTCCCCGGTCTCGTCGGCCGACCCGTCGACCACCTGCTGACATCGCCGCATCCGGGCCCTAAGCTCGGCCCGGCCGTCGGGTCGTCCGTCCGCACGAGGCGTCGTCGATCACCGGCGTCGGCCCGTTCTCGCTGGGTGTCGATCCGCCCGGCCCGCAGGTTTCCCCCTCCCGATCACCCATCGGATGGAGGAAGCCGTGCCGGATGCTGTCCCGAACCCTGCGCGACCCCGCGACGACGCGCCCGACGACGCGCCCGACAACAGGGGGACCGATCGTCTCGACACCGACCGCCTCCGGTCGCTGCTGACCGCCCCCGACCCCTGGCGCGAGCGCGCCGATCTCGCCCGCCTGGTCGCGACGATCGGCCGGGTCGGTCCCCTCCGGATCCTCGTAGCCACAGCGACGGCCGTGGCGCTGGGTGTGGTCGCCTTCGTGGTCGTCGGGGCGGGCGGCGCACCGTCGATCGACCCCGTGCAGGTGCTCCCGCGGGTCGATGCGAACGCGACCGCCGTCCGCCCGGGAACGGTGCCGGATCATCAGGACGAGGAGGCCCGAGCTGATCCTCCGGGGACCACCGCCGTCCGCATCCGGGTGCACGCCGCGGGCGCGGTGACGACCCCCGGGGTGCACGACCTTCCCGACGACGCGCGCGTGGCCGACCTCCTGGAGGCGGCCGGTGGGATGACGCCCGAGGCCGACCCGGACCGGATCAACCTGGCGGCACCGGTCCGTGACGGCGAGCGCGTGTACGTACCCCGACGCGGCGAGTCGACGATCCCCGACGTGGTCGCCGGCGACGGGGGTGGGGGTGCATCGCCGGCACCGAACGGCGGGCCCGGGACGGGAGGCGGATCTGGGTCGGGATCGGGATCGGGATCGGGATCGGGATCGGGATCGGGCGGCGGCCCGTCGGGACCCGGCTCCTCGGGTGGGCCGGCCGAACCGGTGGATCTGAACCGGGCCGACGCTGCGACCCTCGACGGCCTGCCGGGCGTCGGACCGAGCACGGCAGGGGCCATCATCCGGTACCGGACGGAGCACGGACCGTTCCGCTCCGTCGACGACCTGCTGGAGGTGCCGGGCATCGGACCGGCGAAGCTCGCCCAGCTCCGCGAGCGGGTGCGCGTCGGATGAGGGGGAGACGGTCGCTCTCCGACGCCGGAACGGTGGCCCTCGCCGTCGGCGCCGTCGTCGGTGCCCTGGTTCCGTCGCCCCTGCCGGTCGTGGTCGTCGCGGGTGTCGTCGCGCTCGGCTGGTTGGCCGGCCGACCGGTGCTGTTCGTGCTGGCGGTGAGCGCGTTGGCGTCGGCCCTGGCCCAGCACACCCTCGATGCGGCCCGCCCCCAACCCGCCCACCGCATCGATGGGATCGCCACCGTGGTCTCGGACCCGGAGAGCCGAGGTGCATCGGTGCGGGCCGACATCCGGTTCGACGGTGCCCGCTACGAGCTCGAGGCGTCCGACGGCGCCATCGGCGCGCTCCGGAACCGGCTGGCCGGTGAGGAGGTGCGGGTGTCGGGAACGGTGCGTCCGCGTCCCGACGACATGCCGTGGCTGCTGCGCCGTCACGTCGTCGGCCGGATCGCCGTCTCGTCGTCCGATGCACTGGTCGGCGGGGGCGACGGAGGGTTGGCGGCACGCACGGCCAACCGCTTCCGCCGCCTGCTCGCCCAGGGCGCGAACTCGCTCGATCCCGGCCAACGAGCGCTGTTCACCGGTTTCGTGTTCGGCGACGATCGCGAGGCGACGGGGGAGTCCCGGTTCGACTTCCGGGCGTCGGGCCTCACCCACCTGCTCGCCGTCTCGGGGGCCAACGTGGCGTTCGTCCTCGCGCTGACCGGTCCGATCCTGCGCCGGCTCGGGCTCCGCACACGGTTCGTGGTCGCGGCCGCGGTGCTGGCGTTCTTCGCGCTCGTCACCCGGTTCGAGCCGTCGGTGCTGCGGGCCACCGCCATGGCGGTGGTGGCGCTGGGGTGCACCACCCTGGGCTGGCCGGCCTCGGCGGTGCGGGTGCTGGCCCTCGCCGTCGCCGGTCTGATCCTGGTCGACCCGTTGCTGGCCGGATCCCTGGCGTTCCAGCTGTCGGTCGCGGCATCGGCGGGGATCGTCGTGCTCGCCCGCCCGATCGCCGCCTGGCTGCCCGGCCCGGCCGTTCTCACCGAAGCGACCGCGGTGGCGGTCGCTGCGCAGATCTCCGTCGCCCCGTTGCTCGTGCCGGCGTTCGGCGGGGTGCCCGTCGCCGCTGTCCCCGCCAACCTCCTGGCTGCCTGGGCCGCCGGACCGGTGATGGTGTGGGGACTGACCGCGGGGACGTTCGCCGGGTTGGTCGGCGGTCCCGTCGCCGCGCTGGTCCACGTCCCCACCCGTCTCCTGCGGGGGTGGGTGGCGTGGGTCGCCCGCGCGGGTTCGTCGGCGCCGCTGGGTGACTTCGGCGTGGCGCACGTCGCCGCGCTGGCCCTCGTGGGCATCGCGGTGGCGGCCGTGGAGCGTGGCATCGTGCGGGTCGAGCGCCGTCACGTGCGTCGAGCGGCGCTCGCCGCGGTGGCGGTCGTCGTCGCGACCACCTTGGCCGGACGACCGTCGCCGCCTCCCGGCACCACCGCGCTGAGCGTCGGTGCGGTGCTCGACGTGGCCCCCGGCGGCGAGGGCGGACTCGTGCTCACCATCGATGGGCGGGCACGTGCCGAGGACCTGCTCGGTGCGCTGCGCGGCGCCGGGGTCGACCACCTCGATGTCCTCGTCGTCCGAACCGGCTCGCGCTCGGCCGCATCGGTCGCGCAGATCGTGGTCCGGCGCTTCGACGTGGCGGAGGTCCTGGCGCCGTCGGACGATCGGCTCCCCGATGCCGTCGTCCCCGATGCCGGGCTGGTGCTCGCCGTCGGTGGTCTCACCGTCCGGGCGCGGACGGTCGGTGGCGTCGTCGAGGTGATCGTC
>JBBSTY010000059.1:0-22842 GCA_038235385.1 Acidimicrobiales bacterium
CGGTCGCGGGGCCGGCCGCGGGGCCGGGTTGGACCATGGTGGGATCGGTGGTTGCGCCCCATCGCCGCGCCGGGGCGGTGTCCTCGACCGGCCCGATCGACGTGGCATCCGGTCCGGGGTCGAGGCCCTGGATCTCGCGGTCGATCGGTTCCGGGAACCGATGCGCCTCGGCCTCGGCGTCGAGGGTGGGGTCGATCGCGAACCCGGTGGCATCGTGCACGCCGTCGCCGTCGCGGTCGGGAACGTCGGGATCGAACCGGTCGTGGGGGTGCTGACGCCGCTGGCGGTCGGCCAGGCGGCCGCGCACGAACGAACGTGACGGCAGCCGTGGTTCGACCAGCTCGGGCTCGCCGGCCAGCGGTGACGGTCGACGACGGGCGTCGGCGACCGCACGGCGCAACCCGAACGCGTAGACGGCCAGCGAGATCAGCGCGCCGAACGCGATGAGCATGAACCCGAGGTGGATGGGGATGGTGATCGCCAGCGGGATCAGGGCACCGGCGACCCACACGAGCTGGAAGCGGGTCTCGAACCGAGCGAAGGCACGGCCCCGGTTGGCGTCGGGGGCATCGCGCTGCACCAGCGCATCGAAGGCCTGCTTGGCGGCGTTGGACGCCAACCCGACGCCGAAGGCGAGCAGGGCCGCGCCCGCGAGGGCGCCCATCAGGGCGGTGAGCACCCCGGTCACGGCGATGACGCCGAGCGAGATCATCAACATCCGCTCCTCGCTCACCACCCGGCGCAGGCGCGGCGCCAACCACGCCCCCACCATGAACCCCACCTGCGCGCCGACCACGCTGACGCCGATGCCGGCGAGGGCCTCGTTGCCCTCGAGGTCCTTGAAGTGGAACGCGAGCATGAACGTGAGGAACCCGACGACACCCCGGGAGAACGCGACACCGCGTGCGGCATGGCGGATGCCCAGGCTCTCGAGCTCGACCTCCTCCTTCTCGTCAGGAGGCAGCGCCGCCGTTCGAGACGCAGGGAGCTGGCCGGCGAGGACGGCTCCGACGGCGAACACGACGCCTGCCAGCCCGAGTGCGAGATCCGGGCCGGCGTCGCCCGCCACCTTCATGATGAGCAGCGACGGGCCGCCACCGGCGACCGCCGCGAAGCCGCTGATCGCCGACAGCTTCGAGTTGGCCTCCACCAGCTCGGCGTCGCTGCGAACCGTGGTGGGCACGATGGTGCCGCGCGCGATGACGTAGCCCTTCGACAACACCAGCATCACGAGGAAGAGCGGGTACAGCGCGAGCGCGTTCCCCCGACTCAGGATGAGCGCGAAGCAGACTGCGGCTCGGAGGCCGCACAGCCCCACGATCATCCACTTGCGACCACCGTGAGCGCGATCGACGAGCGGTCCGATGAACGGCGCGGCAACCGTGAAGGGCACGAAGGTGAACACCAGAGCCAGCGCCACCTGCCATCGGGCCTGGTCGAGATCGCTGACGTTGAAGAACACCAGGCCCGCGATGGTGGTGGTGAAGATGGCATCGCCGGCCACGGAGAGCGCGTGGGTGCGAGCCAACCGGCGGAACGGCGACGGCGCCCACGGACGCGTGGGATCGCGCGGCGTCTCGGTGGCGTACGTCGGGCTCACGGTGCCCATGCTACGGGCGTCGGGTGCTGCCGGTGACCCGACGCGCGGGGAGCGAGCACCGGCTCGTACGTACGGCGCGAACCGGCCCGGAACGGTCGATGCGTCAGGGTCGCGGGATCTCGTACTTGTAGCCGAGGCCGCGGATGGTGACGATGCGCGTCGGGTTCGAGGGGTCGAGCTCGACCTTGGAGCGCAGCCGCTTGACGTGCACGTCGAGGGTCTTGGTGCCACCGATGTAGTCGGCGCCCCACACCCGGTCGATGATCTGGTCGCGCGTGAGCACGCGCCCGGCGTTCTCGAGGAGCAACCCCAGCAGCTCGAACTCCTTCAGGGGGAGCTGCACGTGTTCGCCGCGGATCACGACCTCGTGGCTCTGGTGGTCGACGAGGACGTCGCCGACCTGGATCCCCTCCTCCACGTCGGCCATGGCTCCCGACGAACCGTCCACCGATCGGCGACGGAGCACGGCGCGCATCCGGGCCACCAGCTCGCGGAGGCGGTACGGCTTGGTGACGTAGTCGTCGGCCCCGACCTCGAGGCCGACCACCGTGTCGATCTCGGCCCCTTTGGCCGTGACCATGATGATGGGCACGTTCGAACGGGCTCGCAGCTCGCGACAGACGTCGAGACCGGACACCTTCGGCAGCATCACGTCCAGCAGGACCACGTCGGGCCGGACGTCATCGAACATGTCGAGCGCCTCGGCACCGTCGCGCGCCACCTGGACGGTGAACCCTTCCCGTTCGAGCCCGACGGTCAGCGCGTCGACGAAGGAATCCTCGTCCTCCACGATCAGCACCGACGTGGTGGGCACAGCCATGGGTGGTCACCTCTTTCGATGGGATCAGTCGGCACGGGAGCGGTCCCCGGGTTCGGATCCTGCGAGGGGTTCGGACGCTGCGAGGGGTTCCGACACCGCGGGTTCGGACGTCGGGGCGAGCTCGGACACGGCGGGGGCTCCCGACAGCACCGGGAACTGCAGGACGAAGGTCGAGCCCTCACCCATGCGCGAGCGCACCTCGACCTCGCCCTCGTGGTTGTTCACGACGTGACGGACGATCGCCAGGCCGAGTCCCGTGCCCCCGGTCTGGCGGCTCCGGGCGACGTCCACCCGGTAGAAGCGTTCGAAGACCCGCTCGAGGTCACGGGCGGGGATGCCGATCCCGTGGTCGCTCACCGAGATCCACGCCGTCTGGCTCTCCGTGCCCGACCGCACCTCGATCACCGATCCGGCATCGGAGTACTTGACCGCGTTGTCGATGAGGTTGGAGACCGCCGAGACGAGCTGGCGGCGGTCACCGAGCACGCGCAGGCGCTCATCGACGTCGCCGACGTCCACGACGATGCCCGCCTGCTCGGCGGCCGGGCGCAGACGGGTGACGGCTGCGGCGACGATCTCCGCCACCGGCACCGGCTCGCGGACAGGCGCCTCGTCAGCTTCGATCCGACTCAGCTGGATGAGATCTTCGATCGTCGCCGCCACCCGCATGGCTTCGTTCATCATGCGCTCGGCCAGGCGCCGGGCAACGTCGGCATCGGGCTCGCCGATCATGGTCTCGGCCAGGAGGCTGAGGGCGCCGACCGGGGTCTTGAGCTCGTGGCTGATGTTGGCGACGAAGTCGCGGCGCACCGCTTCGAGCCTCCGCCGCTCGGTGACGTCGCTGACGATCGCGAGCGCACCCACCGACCGACCTGCGCCGGCGAGCGGCACCGCGTCGATCACGACGGCCCGGCGTGGCGGGCCGAACAGGTCGAGCGTGCGGCTGGCCTCCCGACCGCTGACGAGCACCTCGCTGACGAGCTCATCGAGCGCCGCCTCGACGAGTGCGTCGCCGTGGCGAGCGTCGGCGAAGTGCTCGGCGACCGCGTTGCGCACCACGACCACACCGTTCGCATCGGTCACCACGACCCCTTCGGGGATGGCGCCGAGCGCGCGGTCGAGGCGGACGAGCGCCTCCGCAGCCGATCGCTCCCGGACCAACAGGCGATCCACCGAGCGTTCGAGCCGCGCCACCGCGTCGTCGGCATCGACCGACGCCGCGACGCCGTGGCCATCGCCATCGCGGTCGCGGTCGGTCCGGGCCGCGAGCCGGCCGAGCCGTTCGACGATGCGACGGCGGGTGCGGAACTGCGCCAAGACCACCACGAGCAGAGCGAGGATCGACAGCGACCCGACCACGATCACGGCGCCTGGCACCGCGACGGCCGCGAGCGCGATCGCGAGCCGATCAGCCACCGGTGTCGGAATCAGGGGCGGGTGCCAGGTGGCGCGCCGCGGGGCGGCCGGTGTCGGCGACGCTCGTCGGCGCACCGGTCGTGCTGCCGCCGGCCCTCTGCAGCGTCTCCTGGCCGGCATCGCGCCGTTCGCGGGCCTGCACGCGCGCCTGTCCGGTGTGCTCGGGCAGCCATCCGGTGACCATGTACTGGACGCGGTTGCCGATGTTGACCGCGTGGTCGCCGATCCGCTCGTAGTACCGACCGATGAGCGCGAGCTGCACGCCGGCCTGCAGATCGAGGCCTTCGGCCCGATGCGATTCGAAGATCGCCTGGATGAAGTCCTTGTGCAGGGTGTCGAGGCGGTCGTCCATGTCGTCGAGCGCCGCGGCCAGCGCGGCGTTGCCCTCGGCGTAGGCGTCGATCGCCAACCGGAACAGCCGGGTGGCCTCCTCGCTCATCCGTTCGATCAGCCCGCGCAGGCGAGGATCGAACTCGGCGCCGTACACGCGGCGAGCACCCTTGCAGATGTTGACCACGAGGTCGCCGGAACGCTCGATCTCGGAGGTGAGCCGCAGCGCCGTGACGATGGCTCGGAGGTCGCTCGCCATCGGCTGCTGGAGCGCGAGCACCTGGTAGCAGTGCTCCTCGATCTCGAGCGCCAGCGCGTCCAGCTCGTCGTCGCCCTCGATGATCGCCTGGGCGCCCTGGAGGTCCATGGCCAGCAGGACCTCGGTTCCGCGAGGGATGCCCTCGGTGACCAGTGCGGCCAGGCGCACGATGTCCTGGCAGATCTCGTCGATCTCCTGGTGGAACGCTCGACGTTCGGTCATGGACCTCTCCTGGTGGGATGACGACGCGGTGGAACGTCTCGGGCCGACCGCGGTGCTCGCGTTCTCGAACCTGGCGCCCCCATCGTAGGAGCCGCTCGGCCGAGCACCGTCTCCCGACCGGCTCGGGCGATCAACCGAAGCGGCCGGTGACGTAGTTCTCGGTGCGTTCGTCGGACGGGTTCGAGAAGATCGCCTCGGTCTGCTCGAACTCGACGAGCAGGCCGGTGCGGGTGTCGCTCTCGTCGTTCACCTCGGTGGTGAAGAAGGCGGTGCGGTCCGACACGCGCGCTGCCTGCTGCATGTTGTGGGTGACGATGATGATGGTGAAGTCCTCCTTCATCTCCTGCATGAGGTCCTCGATCCGGGCGGTGGCGATCGGATCGAGCGCCGAGCAGGGTTCGTCCATCAGCACCACCTCGGGCTGCACGGCGACGGCACGGGCGATGCACAGCCGCTGCTGTTGGCCGCCCGACAACCCCATGGCCGAGGCCGTGAGGCGGTCCTTGACCTCGTCCCACAACGCGGCGCGACGCAGCGCCTGCTCGACGATGTCGTCGAGATCGTCCTTGAGACCGGCGAGCTTCGGCCCGAAGGCGATGTTGTCGTAGATCGATTTGGGGAACGGGTTCGGCTTCTGGAACACCATGCCGATCCGCTTGCGGACCTCGACGGCATCGATGCGGGGGTCGTACAGATCCACCCCGTGGTACAGCACCTTGCCGTCGACCCGGGCACCGTCGATCAGGTCGTTCATGCGGTCGAAGCACCGCAGCACCGTCGACTTCCCGCAGCCGGACGGACCGATGAAGGCGGTGATCTCCCGCTGGCGGATCTGCAGGTTGACATCGCGGACGGCGCGGAACGGCCCGTAGTGCACGCTCAGGTCCTCGACGTCGAAGACGACCTTGTGCTCGACCCCGGACTCCGGGCCCGGAACGCGCGCCACCGGCCGCGACGTGTGCACGCTGTGCGCGACCGGTTCGTCGATGGACGGGGCCGCAGCGCGAGCCGTGGCCATCGCAGATTCACGTGCCATCAAGGGTTCCTCAGCGGGGTCGGGGAATCGGTGCGGTCGTCATGGCCGGTGCTCGGCGGGCGGTGCCGGACGCAGCGTTCCACGCGGGACCGGTGCGCGCCATCAGCCATGTTTGAGCGAGAAGCGGGACGAGACGATCCGGGCGGCGACCGTGCACAGGAAGACGATGCCCACGAGGGTGAGCGCCGCGCCCCAGGCCCGGTCCTGGGCGGCGGCGAACGACGTCGACGCGTTGCCGAAGATCTGCACGGACAACGAGGTCATCGGTCCCTCGAACAGGTTGAGGTTCAGGTTGCGGGCGGCACCGATGGTGAACAGGAGGGGAGCGGTCTCCCCCGCGGCGCGAGCCACCGCGAGCATCACCCCGCTGACGATGCCGGGGAGCGCGGCGGGGAGGACGACGGTGACGATGGTTCGCCACTTCCGGCTCCCGAGGGCGTAGCTGCCCTGGCGGAGCTCGTCGGGCACGAGCCGGAGCATCTCCTCGGTGGAGCGGATGATGATCGGGAGCATCAGGCAGCCGAGGGCGAGCGACCCGCCGAACCCGTTGAGGCCGACGCGGAGCGTCCAGACGGTGTAGACGAACAGGCCCATCACGATCGACGGGACTCCGGTCATGACATCGGCCATGAACCGCACCAGCCCGGCCAACCGGCCCTTCTGCCCGTACTCGTGCAGGTAGATGGCACCGAGGATGCCGAGCGGGACCGCCATGAGGGTCGCGCCGAGGGTGATGAGGACGGTGCCGACGATGGCGGGGCCCATCCCGGGACCGACGCGACGAGCGGTGGCCGGCACGTCGCGGATGAACCAGTCGACGCTCAGTTGGGATCCACCCTTGGCGGCGACGTAGACGATGACGAAGCCGAGTGGGATCACGGCGACGACGAACGCTCCGTACATCCAGATCGTCGCCAGCTGGTTGCGCACCCGTCGGGAGCGGCTGGTGGTGACCTCGAGGAGGAGCTGACCGGCGCGGTCGCCGGGCTCCCTGGTCAGGGTGTCGCCCATCAGGCCCGCAACCTCCGGTCGAAGCGACTCACGATCCCGCGAGCGGCCAGGTTGACGAGGATGGTGAGGACGAAGAGCACCACGCCGAGGCCGATGAGCGCGGAGCGGAAGGTTCCGCTGGCCTCGCCGAACTGGTTGACGATGACCGCCGCCATCGCATCGCCGGGAAGGAACACCTCGGTGGTGATCTGCGCAGTGGATCCGATCACCAGCGCGACGGCGATGGTCTCGCCCATCGCCCGCCCGAGACCGAGCATCACCGCGCTGACGATGCCACCCCGGCTCCACGGGATCACCGAGTAGCGGATCATCTCCCACCGGGTGGCACCCATCCCGTACGCCGCCTCCCGCTGTGATCGCGGCACGGTTGCGATCACCTCCCGGCTGAGCGAGGTGATGATGGGGATGATCATGACGGCGAGGATCAACCCTGCGGTCATGAAGCTGCGACCATAGGCGGGCCCACCGAAGAACCACTCGAGGATCGGCCAGTCACCGACCGCGTCGGCGACGCCCTGGTAGACCGGCTTGATGGCCGGGGCGAGCACGAGCACCCCCCACAGCCCGTAGACGACCGATGGGATGGCGGCGAGGAGATCCATCACGTACACCACGGTCTTGCGCACGCGCCGCGAGGCCGCCTCGTTGGTGAACAGCGCGATCCCGAGGCTGATGGGCACCGCGAAGATCAGCGCGATGACCGCCGACAGCACCGTGCCGTAGACGAAGGCCAGTGCACCGAACTGGCCGCGACTCGGGATCCAGTTGTCGGTGGTGACGAACGAGATGCCCTGGTCGGCGAACGCCGGCCAGGCCTCCTTGGTGGTTGACCAGGCGATGAGGGCGAGAACCGCCAGGACGAGCAACCCGGCGGCCAGCGCGACCCCACGGAAGATGCGATCGCCACGGCCTCCGCGGCCGGACGACAACATCGCCGTGGCGCTCTGCGCATCGAGCGTGCCGATGCCCGCGCCGCGGCGGGCATCTCGACCTCTGGCGGAGCGGGATGGATCAGTCACGCGGGGCCTCGACCGGAGATCCGGTCAGCCGATCCTGAAGTCGGCGAGCTGGGCGATGGCCCGTTGCCGGAGCGAATCGGGCAACGGGGCGAAGTCCACCGTCGGCGCCAGATCCTGGCCGTCGGTCAGCAGGTAGCTGATCCACCCCTCGAGCGCGTCGCCGAGGGCGCGGTCGGGTTGGTCCACGTAGGCGATCAGGTAGGTGCTGGCCGTGATCGGGTAGGCATCGGGCCCCGACGCGTCGAGCGCGTCGTAGGTGAGGTCCTCGCGCACCACCGCACCCGCGAGTGCCGCCGACGCCCCCTCGAGGGTCGGCGCGACGAACTGCCCGTCGCGGTTCTCGATCGAGGCGAAGGTGAGCCCGGTGGCCCTGGCGTCGGAGAAGTCGACGTAGCCGATCGAACCGTCGGTCTGGGCGATGATCTGGGCGACCCCGTTGTTGCCGTTGCCCGCCTGGGTGCTGGTGGGCCAGTTCACCGAGTCGCCCGGTTCCAGCCTCCACGTGTCGGGTGCGGCGGCGGCGAGGTACGACGTGAAGTTGGCCGTCGTGCCCGAGCCGTCGGAGCGGTGCACCACGGTGATCGGCAACGACGGAAGCGTCGCGGCGGGGTTGTCGGCGCGGATCTCGGGCGCGTCCCACGTCGTGATGTCGCTCTGGAAGATGCCGGCGACGGTATCAGGGCTGAGGTCGAGCTCACGCACGCCCGCAACGTTGTACGACACCGTGATGGGCGCGGCAACGGTGGGGAAGTAGAGGAACGCACCACCTTTGAAGTTTCCCTTGTCGGCGCTGCTCACGAGGCTGTCGGTGCCGGCCCACTGGACGATCTGATCGGCGAGGTCGCGCTTGCCCTTGCCGGAGCCGCCACCGCCGTAGTTCACCACGACATCGGGGGCGACGCCCCCGCTGAAGTCGGCGATGGCCTCCTCGTAGAACGCCTTGGGGAACGTGGCGCCCGAACCGTTGAGGGTGGCCTCGACACCGAGTGCCGAAGACGCCGGCGTCGTTCCCTCCGGACCGCCCGATCCGCCCGACGGATCGTTGGCGGAGGACGAACAGGCACTGGCGACGACCACAGCCGCAAGCAGCACGAGGGGGACACGGCGACACCTGCGTGGCAACACGAGAGCTCCGATCGATCGACGGGGGCCGACGACGTCGTCGACCCGATGCGGTCAACCTAGGGGGGCGTGGTGACGCGGCGGATGCGTCCGGGTGAACGGCAGGTGAACAGCACCGGAAGGTTTCGCCGAGGTGGCGGACCGGCCGTCGGCGCCGGGCTCAGTGATCCCTCGACGTGCGCTCCCATGTCGTGAACGCCTCGAGCAGCGGCCGATCTCGATCGTAGGAGAGCAGGCTCGCCGCCTTGGAGGGCGTGACCCACCGGATCCCGTCGACCTCGTGGTTCTCGGCGAACGACCCGCCGGCGACCGTCATGATCCAGTAGCGCACGAGCTTGGTTCGACCCTTGCCGTCGAGGTAGGCCGTCGGCGGGAGCTCGTCACCGAACTCGACCTCGAGTCCGGTCTCCTCGCGCACCTCACGTCGCGCCGCGTCTCGGAAGGACTCACCCGGATCCAGCTTCCCCTTGGCGAAGCTCCAGTCGTCGTACTTGGGACGGTGCACGAGCAACACCTCGATCCCGTCGTCGGTACGACGCCAGACCACACCCCCGGCGGCGCGCACCTCGGGCTCGTCCGGGCTCCGCCCGCCTCGGCCATCTCGGCTCAAGGGAGGACCGGCGTGGTCAGGCGGACCGGAACCGATGGAGCGACGACCCGCGAACGTCCACCTCGATCGTGGCTCACGGGGAGACCTCGGGACGACGTCGCGTGAGCTCCAGCTCCTGGAGCCGGAGGTGGGTGTCGACCGTGCCCGCGCCCTCCACCGGGTGCCAGTCGCCGTCGGGATCGAGCACCCAGGCGAGGGTGTCATCGGCCAGGTTGACGTCCAGGACCTCGGCGAGGCGGTCCTGGAGCTCCGGGTCGGTGATCGGCGCGAGCGCCTCGACCCGTCGGTCGAGGTTGCGGGGCATCATGTCGGCCGAGCCGATGTAGTAGGCCGGCCCGTCGTCGGGCCCGCCGTGGGCGAAGTGGTAGAGGCGGGAGTGCTCGAGGTACCGGCCGATGATCGAGCGCACCCGGATGTTCTCCGACAGCCCGGCGACCCCGGGCCGCAGGCAGCAGATCCCCCGCACGACGAGATCGATCTGGGTCCCGCGGGCCGACGCGGCGTACAGCGCGTCGATGAGCTGGGCGTCGACCAGGCTGTTCATCTTCAGGATGATCCGACCGCGCGCACCCAGGTCCGCCTCGTGCTCGATGAGCTCGGTGATGCGCGGCCGGAGGTCGCGGGGAGAGATGAGCAACTTCTCGAACTGCATGTCGTGCCCGTAGCCGGTGAGGAAGTTGAACAGCTGGGTGAGGTCGGACCCGATGTCGGGGTCGCAGGTGAGCAGACCGAAGTCCTCGTAGAGCCGAGCCGTCTTGGGGTTGTAGTTGCCCGTCCCCACGTGGCAGTACCGACGCATGCCGTCGCTCTCGTCGCGCACGACGAGGGTGGTCTTGGTGTGGATCTTCAGACCCGGGAGCCCGTACACCACGTGCACGCCGGCCTTCTCCAGCTCTCGTGCCCACTCGATGTTGTTCTTCTCGTCGAAGCGCGCCTTGAGCTCGACCAGCGCCGCCACCTGCTTGCCGCGCTCGGCGGCCCGGATGAGCGAGCGGATGATCGAGCTGTCGCCCGAGGTCCGGTACAGCGTGAGCTTGATCGCCAGCACCTTCGGATCGGAGGAGGCCTGACGCACGAACTCCTCGACCGAGGTGGAGAACGAGCTGTAGGGGTGGTGGACGAGCACGTCACCCTGGCGCAGGACGGCGAAGAAGTTGACCGGTGTGTCGTCGTCGGAGATCAACCGGTGCTGGGTGACCGGCAACCACGGCGGATCTTTCAGGTCCGGACGGTCGAGCCCGTGCACCGCCCACAACCCGCTGAGATCCAGCGGTCCCCGCAACGTGTAGACGTCGTCGTCGTCGATGTCGAGCTCGCGTTGGAGCAGATCGCGCACCTCCTCGGACATGTCGGCCGAGACCTCGAGGCGCACGGCGCGGCCGAAGCGGCGACGCCGGAGCTCGAGCTCCACCGCGGCGAGGAGATCGTCGGCCTCCTCGTCCTCGAGGGTGAGATCCGCGTTGCGCGTGACCCGGAAGGCTTCGTACCCGAGGATCTCGAGGCCCGGGAAGAGCGCGTCGAGGTGCTGGGAGATGACCTGCTCGAGCGGGACGAAGCGCTCGCCGTCGGGCATGACGACGAAGCGCGGCAGGAGCAGGGGGACCTTGACCCGGGCGAAGCGTCGCTCGGCGATGTCCGGATCGTGCATCACCACGGCCAGGTTCAGCGACAGGTCCGAGATGTACGGGAACGGGTGGCCCGGGTCGACGGCCAACGGGGTCAGGACCGGGAAGATCCGCTCCGCGAAGACCTCGTCGAGGTACTTGCGGTCGTCGTCGTCGAGCTGGGCCCACTGCGAGAAGATGAAGCCGGCGCCCGCGAGCTCGGGAACCGCTTGCTCGTGGAAGATGCGCTCCTGACGTTCCACGAGCCCGACCACGCGATCGCGCACCTCGAGGAGCTGCTGGGCGGGGGTGCGGCCGTCCGGCGTCCGGCTGGTGAGCCCGGCGGCCACCTGGTCCTTGAGACCGGCCACGCGGACCTGGAAGAACTCGTCGAGGTTCTGGCTGAAGATGGCGAGGAACTTCACCCGCTCGAGCAGGGGCACCGCGGGGTCCTCGGCGAGCGCGATCACGCGGGCGTTGAAGTCGAGCCAGGAGAGCTCCCGGTTCAGGAAGCGCTCGGAGGTGCCGTGGACACCGACTGCCGCGTGATCGTTCTCGGGCGTGGAAGGGTCCGGCATGCGATCGACGTTACCGGTTGTCCACCTGGCCGGCCGCCGACGGCGCCCGGTCGCAGACGGCGACCGCACCCCGGCTCGACCCAGGCCGCGCCGTGGTCACCCCGCGGACGGACCAGGCTCGCTCGACCGCTCCGACGGCTCCGACGGCTCGTCGGCGGCAGTCGCTGGTTCGGGGATCGCTGCTTCGGCGGTCGCGGGCTCGGCGATCGCCTCCTCGCCCGTCGGTGCGTCGGCGGTCGGTTCGCCAGCGCGAGCCGAGGCCGCCTCGGCCTCGGGGGAGGCGTCCACCTCGGCGGTGCTCGATGCAGGCGTGGCCGATGCCGGCTGGTAGTCGTCGTCGGGCAGACCGAGGTCCCACTGGAGCAGCAGGTTCTCGCGTTCGGCATCGCGGATCACGCGCTCGCGGTTGCGGCGGAACTGGGGATCGTGCGGCGGGAGGAGGAGCAGGCGCGCGGCGGTCCGGGAGCGGAACTCGTCGATCACCGAGCGGTCGCCGAAGTCCGAGCGAACCTCCCAGTGGGGCGCGACCGGACCCAGGTAG
This sequence comes from Acidimicrobiales bacterium, assembly GCA_038235385.1. Classification (GTDB taxonomy): domain Bacteria; phylum Actinomycetota; class Acidimicrobiia; order Acidimicrobiales; family Acidimicrobilacustridaceae; genus JBBSTY01. The sequence goes on from JBBSTY010000059.1 coordinate 12,169, forward strand.
ACCACGTTCACATGGCCTCGGGGAGGCTCGGTGTTGACGACGGGTTCGGTGACAGCCATGCCGGTCGGGTTCCTTCGTGCTCGGACGGACCCACCAACCTACCCCTGGCACCCCGCCACATCGACCCGGGCTCCGCCGATCCTCGCCCGCCGGCGCATCGAGGCGAGCCGATCCCGAGGGGAGGCGGGGCCGGTCGGTCGGTCAGTTCCCCGTCTCGGAGCGGCTCTTGAGGGTGGCGGTGAGCGCACGACGCTCGCCCTTGCGTTCGATGTCGATGGTGATCATCTCGCCCGCCTCGCGGTTGCGGATGAGCTCGCCGACGTCGGTCGACGACGTGACCGGCTGTCCGTCGATCCCGACGATGACATCGCCGGGTTGGAGACCAGCAGCCTCCGCGCCCGAACCGGGCACCACCTCGGAGATGAACGCGCCGTCCTCGGCGGTGACCCCGTAGCGCTCCAGCGCCGCCGCCGTGACGTCGCTCACCGACTGGGTGCTGACACCGAGGAACGGCGACTCCGGCGTGATGTCGCCACGGCCGGCCTTGAGGTCGTCGATCAGGGGCTTCAACAGATCGATGGCGATGGCGAACCCGATGTTCTGGGCGTCGTCGATGATCGCGGTGTTGATGCCGACGACCTGGCCCTGGGCGTTCAGGAGCGGGCCTCCGGAGTTCCCCGGGTTGATCGCCGCGTCGGTCTGGATGAGGTTGCGGAGCGTGCCCTCGCGGGTCTGGATGTTGCGGTCCTTGGCCGACACGATGCCCTCGGTGACGCTCGGTGGGCCACCGAGGTTGAGGGCGTTGCCGATGGCGACCACCGGATCGCCGACCACGATGTCGGCGGAGCTGCCGAGCACTGCCGGGACGAGGGGATCGGTGTCGGCGATGCGGATGAGCGCGATGTCGTCGTTCGGGAAGCTGCCCACCAGCGTGGCGTCGAGCTCGTGGCCGTCGTAGAGGGTGACTCGCATGGCGCTCGACCCGTTGATCACGTGGGCGTTCGTGAGCACGAGCCCGTCGTCGCTGATGATCACGCCGGATCCGGCGCCGAACGGTGTCGTGCCCGACGGCGACGACAGGTCGGTGCGGATCGAGACCACCGACGGTTGCGCCTTCTCGAGGAGCTCGTAGATGTCGAGCGGCGCCACGAGGGTCGGGGCGGGTCCGCGGTCCGCGCGTCCGCCGGCGTCCGAACCGTCCGGGCCGACGAACGTGACGAACAGGCCGCCGGTGATGAGCGAGGCGATCACCGCGCTCACGACGCCGATGGCCATCGCCGCGCGCATGCTCGTGCTGCGTCGGGGGGCCTCGGCGGGGTGGCCACCCGGAGGAGCGGCCAGCTGCGGGACCCCTCCCGCCGCGCCGAGGCCTCCGAAGCGTGACGGGTCGTACTCCGGGGGTCCGGGTGGGAGCCCACCCGAGGCGCTCTGGTTCCACCACGGGCTCGCCGCATCCACGGGCCGGTGGCTCGGGAACGCCGCAGGTGTCCACGGGTCGCCTGCCGGCGCCGGGGAGCGCCACGCGGGAGCGGCGTCGGTCGACCCGGCGGACACGGACCCCTGCGCCGGCGCGTCGGCGGACCCGAACGGCGAGCCGGACGGGAGGGTCCCCGCGAACGCGGCGTCGTCGTTCGGTGCCGCACCCGGGGCCGGGAAGGCGCCGCGGGGGAGCTCGGTGGTCGCGGCGTCGGGCGCGACGGACGGTTCACCGGGACGCGACCACGCCACGTGGGCCGGAGCCGCCCGGTCCGGTGCGGGTCGGTCCGGTGCGGGTGCGGCCGGGAACCCGGGAGCAGACGCGGCTCGCGGCGGGCGTGGGCCGCCCGATGTGTCACCGTGCTCGACTGAATCGACCATCGCTCCCCTCGTGGGCAAGGCGTAGCAGGATGGTACCGGCGGATTCGGCTCCACCCGGTGCCGGGCAGTACCGTCGATCAGAGCCGATCGCGCGAAAATCGTGCTGGACCGGGAACTAGTTGAGCGTTGTCACCGTAGAACTACCAGGACAACGGAGGCGTACATGGACAACGAATGGATGGCACGAGGCAACTGTCGCTTCGAGCCCCCTGCCACCTTCTTCCCCAGCGACGGCGTCGGCGTGGAGATCGCCAAGCGGATCTGCGAGACCTGCGTCGCCAAGGAGCCGTGCCTCGAGTACGCGCTCGCCCACCGCATCGACCACGGCGTCTGGGGCGGCACCTCGGAACGGCAGCGCCGGCGCATCCTGAAGAAGCGCAAGTCCACCGTCACCGCGGTCGAGACCCCCAAGGTCACCAGCTCCGCCAGCGCCTGATCACGGCGGCCGTCGCCGACCTGACCACGAGATCCTGATGCGAACGGCGGCGCGAGCCGCCGTTCAGCGCGTGGCGTCGCGGACGGGGTCCACGGAGGCGTCCCGAGCGGTGCCCGGTCGAGCGCACCGCTGCGGTGGTGCGCTCGCCTCGTCGCGGCAGTGCCCTCAGGAACCGGACAGGCCCTCAGGAACCGGACTGGCCCTCAGGAACCGGACAGGCCGAGGGAGAACTGCGTGGCGACCGATCGACAGCCGTTCCCGGCACGATCCACGAGGGACGGGTCCTCGGCGGTGGGGAGCGCCCCCGCCAACGCCGTCATCTCGTCCTGGCTGGCCGACGACTTCTGGGCGATCACCGTGTAGACGACCGGGCCCCGCTCGACCACCATCACCGCTTCCTGGTCGCGCTCGGAGGTCCACGCGGGTTCGCCGTCGAGGTCGACCATCGTGCCGCCGGAGAGGCGGTCCCACGACACGAGACCGGCCTGTTCGTACACCGACACCATGACGTGCCCGTCGCTGTACACGAGGTGCACGGTGCGGGTGCCGCCGCTCTGGTACCCCGACACCCGATGGAACTGGCCGGCGAGCTCCGCCGGTGCGCCCATGTCGTCGAGCTCGTCCGCCGGCACGGGTGTGAAGTCGCCGCTTGCCGGGTCCGCCGTCTGCGGCCCGGCACCGGATGCGGCGGTCGTGGGATCCATCTGCACGTGGCGATCGGCGAATGCGGCGACGGGCGGCACCACCGAGTCCGCCACCGGCGTGACCCCGATGACCAGCACGAAGGCGGCCGCCGCCACGGCCACCGCGGAGATCACCTTGATGCCGGTGTGCCGTCGACCGCGGGCGGATCCGGCGGGGCGCAGCATGCGCTCGTAGAAGCCGAACGGCGGATCGACGGCGGGGAGGTCGCGCACGAGGGAACGCACCGCGGCCACGGCGGCGAGCTCCTCCTGCACGGCGGGGGAATCGGCGATGAACCGCTCGACCCTGGTCTCCTCGTCGGGCGTGAGCTCACCGTCGAGCAGCGCGCTCAGCAGCTCACCGAGGTCGTCGGGCGGCACGTCGGCCGTGTCGTGGCTCATGCGAGCGCCTTGCGCAGCTGCGAACGGCCGCGGTGGATCCGAGACCGAACGGTGCCGATCGGCACGCCGAGCGATGCGGCGATCTCGTCGTAGGGCATCCCGACGACGTCGCAGAGCACCACGGCGGCGCGGTAGTCGGGCGCCAGCGCGCGCACGGCGTCCTGCACGTGATCGGGCAGGTTCGCCGCGTCGAGCGCCTCGTCCGCCGGGAGCGCACCCGGCAGGACGCGCTCGGCGTCGTCGGGCAGCGCCTCGACCGGACGACGCTTCTTGCGTCGGACGTCATCGAGGAACGCGTTCGTGGTGATGCGGCTCAACCAACCCTCCATGGATCCCGGCTGATAGGTGGCCAAGCCCCGGCGGACCCGGAGCAAGACCTCCTGCACGAGATCCTGCGAATCGTCATGGTTTCCCGTGAGCCGATACGCCACCGTGTAGAGGAACCGTCCGTGGTCTCGGGCGACGTCCTCCCACGAGGGGATCTGAGCGGACCCATCGCCGCTCACGATGACCACCGCACGATCCCCGTACCCTCGATCGATCTGGGGACCAGATCGATCGACGGCCACCGGGAGCAGGCAGCGGACAACGGACTCGACATCGAAACGACGCTAGACGCAGATCAGTTCCCGGGCGGACGTCGGCGAACCGGCCCTCATGAGCGATCGCGGCGGCGCCGGGGAAATGCGGTCCGGCGCGACACGACCCGGCCCTGGCGGGTCCGGGTCGTTACGAACCTGGGCGCCGAACGTGGAAGGTTCGACGAGATCGATCGTTGCTCGGGATCAGGCGTCGTCGGCGTCGGAACGCTCGACGACGGTCTCCTTGGTCTCGACGATCTTGGTGGAGGTGTCCTTCTCGCTCGAGCTCGCCTCGAACTCCTTCTTGGCTTCGCCGAGGGAGCGGGCGAGCTTCGGAAGCTTCGAGCCACCGAAGATCAACAAGACGATCGCAAGGATGATGAGGAGCTCGGGAGGACCAAGGTTCATGGGATCGATGGTACTCCCACCCGGCCGCGAACCACACGGCAGCCCGGGCGAGCGGCGAACCCGAGCGGCGGACCGGAGCCGATCGGGCGCGCCACGGCGGCCTCGGTCGCGCGGGACGCCTCACTACACTCGGCCGCCGTCCGCGCTGGGGACGACCGCCCGCAACGGGCCGTGCTCCCGGCGGCACGCGAGGAGGCCCCGGTTGCTGGAATGTGTCATCAACATCAGCGAGGGCGCTCGCCTCGATCTCGTCGAGCGCATCGGACGGGCCGCCGGGCGCGAGCTGCTCGACGTGCACACCGACGCCGATCACAACCGGTCGGTGCTGACCACCGTCGGGATGCACGCCGCCGAGGCCGTCGCCGCCACCGCGGTCCTCACCCTCGATCTCGGCACCCACACCGGGGTCCACCCGCGCATCGGGGCCGTGGACGTCGTTCCCTTCGTCCCGCTCGGCCGATCGACGTTCGCCGACGCCCTCGCCGCCCGCGACCGCTTCGCGCAGTGGGCCGGTGCGACCCTCGGCGTCCCGTGCTTCGTGTATGGACCCGAACGCTCGCTCCCCGACATCCGACGCCACGCCTGGGCGGACCTCGCGCCGACCACCGGACCGAGTCGTCCGCATCCCACCGCTGGCGCCATGGCCGTGGGCGCGCGGCCGGTGCTCGTGGCGTACAACGTGTGGCTCCGCCAGCCCGATCTGGACCTGGCCCGCTCCATCGCCCGAGACCTGCGCGGGCCGGGGGTGCGAGCGCTGGCGCTCGCGGTGGGCACGCACGTCCAGGTGTCGATGAACCTCATCGACCCACTCGCGGTCGGCCCCGAGGTCGTCTACGACGCCGTGGCCGATCGGGCCGAGATCGTGCGAGCCGAGCTCGTCGGGCTGGCACCCGACGCCGTGCTCGACGCGATCGAGCCCGACCGCTGGCCCGAGCTCGACCTGGCGCCGGAACGCACCATCGAGGCCCGTCTGGCGGCTCGGGGCATCCCCGACGACGACGACGATCAGGCGTGAGACCCGGAGATCCGGTGATCGGACGTGTCGAGACGCGCACGTGCCCCGCATCGGCGGGGCACGTGGGTCTCGCGTCGGTTGTGGTGCAGGTCAGGCGCTGGCAGATGCGGCGGCCCGGGCGAGCGCTCGCTGACGGCGGATGCGCCGACGCTCACGTTCACTCATGCCACCCCAGATACCGAACTTCTCGCCGTTCGCCAACGCGTACTCGAGGCACTCCTCGCGTACGACGCAACCACGGCAGACCTCTTTGGCCTCCCGGGTCGAGGCTCCCCGCTCCGGGAAGAACAGATCAGGGTCGACGCCGAGACAGTTGGCGAAGTCCTGCCAGGACTTGTCTGGTGCTGGTGCTATCGCTTCGGCCGCGTTTCGCATGGGTATCGGCCTCCTCACTCCCCGCCCTGGCTCGCCCCGACCGCCCCGTTCGACCGTACCGTCGCAGCGGTGCGCATCAGGAGCGTGCGGCGCTTACCACACGTGTAATTACAACAGTGTGATCATGGCGACTCCAGGGCCCGAGCGCAAGTGGAACCTCGGAGAACTCTGCATTCTTTCGATGTCCGCCCACGTGCGGACCGCTCGCGTCGACGACGCAACCGGGCCCGGCGCGCCCCGTGCGCACGTCGGATCGGGTGAGGATCGGCGCTCGCACGCACGCCGTCAGCTGGCGCGGCGACCCCGGAGGAGCTTGCGCTTCTCCTCGATGAAGTCCACCAGGACGTAGTCGCCCAGGGTCTCGGGTGTGGTGAAGAAGGCGCGGCCGCGGTTCATCTCGGTGAGCTTCTCGATGAAGTGCTTGAGGTGCTCGGTGGGATCGAGCATGAACGTGTTGATGCGGATGTCGTCGCGGGTGCACCTGGCCACCTCGCGCAGCGTCGCGTCGACCGTCGCTCGGATCGGGGGGTAGTTGAACAGCACCTGACCGTTCGGCTCGATGTGGGCGGTGGGCTCGCCGTCGGTGATCATGATGATCTGCTTGGTGCCGCTCTGGCGGCCCAGCAGTCGACGGGCGATCTGGAAGCCGTGCTGCATGTTGGTGCCGTAGACGAAGTCCCACGACACCTCGGGAAGCTGCTCGGGCTTGAGCTCGCGGGCGACCTCGGAGAACCCCACGATCCCCAGGTAGTCGCGCGGGAACGACGACGAGATCAACGAGTGCAGCGCCATCGCCACCTTCTTGGCGGGAAGGAAGTTGTCGCGCATGGGCATCGACAGGGAGAGGTCCAGCATGAGCACGGTGGACGAGCGCACCATCTGCTCGGTGCGCTCGACCTCGAAGTCCTCGGGGGTGAGGTGCACCGGGGTTCCCCCGCCGCGCCGGACGGCGTTGCGCACCGTGCGCTCGATGTTGAGGTTGAACGGATCACCGAACTCGTAGGGCTTGGTGTCGTACTCGCGTTCGTGGCCGGCCCCCGACTTCTGCATCTCGTGCTCGGCGAGCTTGTCGTCGTCGAGGTTGCTGAACAGGTCGTGGAGCGCGTTGGCCCCGATCCGCCGGATGCCGCGGGGCGTGAGCTCGAAGCGGCCCTCCTTGTTCTCGATCAGGCCCTGCTCCTCGAGCATCTTGGTGAGCTGGGCCATCTTCTCGAGCGAGTCGGCCGCCTGATCGCCGAGCAGGTCGCGGGCGCGGTCGATGTCGACCTCGGCCAACGCGCCCGGGCTCGAGGCGCCGCGCAGCAGGTTCTCGAGCTGGTCCATGTCGCCCATGTCGCGCATCATCTGGGCGGCCTCGGCGAAGTTGAGCGGATCCTGGCCACGGAAGTCCTGGGACTGGTCCCACCCCATGTCGGGGAAGAGGTTGCGGAGGTTCTCGCCGAGCTGGTCGGCCTGGAAGGCCAGATCCATGTCCTCCATGAGCTCGTTCATCAAGCCCTGCAGCTGCGCTCGTTGCTCGGGCGTCATCGAGTTGAGCATCGCCTGCATCGCCGCCATGCGCTGGGCCATCACCTCGAGCAGCTCGTCGAGGGTCTCGGGGTTCTCCGGGAAGAAGTCGCCGTAGCGCTCCATGAACTCCTCGAAGTTCGGCTCCTCACCAGCCTGGCGCTGCTCGAGCATGGCGTTGAGGTCGGCCATCATGTCCTTCATGCGGGCCATGTCCTCGGCCGACATGTTCTGCATCGACCCGGTCATCTGATCGACGTACTGCTGCATGAGCTGCTGACGGAGCTGGTCGATCAGCTCCTCGAACCGCTCACGGGCCTCCGACGAGGTGAACTCGTAGTTCTGGAGGTCACGCACCTGTCCGGCGAGATCGGGCGAGAGCATGTCGAGCTGGAGCTGACGCTCCTCGACGACCTGCTCGGTGATCTCCTGGCGGCGGGCCTCGCCCGACCCCCGGGCCTCCGCGGCGAGCTCGTCGAGCGACGCACGCTCCTGGTCGATGACGTCGCGCAGCTCCTGGGCGATGTCGTCGTAGACCCCGCCGAGGTCGTATTGGTCGAGCTGGTCCTTGCGCTTGCGGCGGAGCTTCTCGAGCATCTCTCGCAGTCCCATGAGGTCCTCGCCGTTGCGGTCCTCGAAACCCGACTGCATCATTCGGCGCAGGGCCGCGTTGAGATCTCCGTGGTACAGCAGGTCGTCGGTGATCTCGCCGAAGACGTCCCAGGCGTCGAGCTCGAACCCGGTCTGGGTGCCGTCCCAGCGCGAGTAGGCGACGGTGGGCCCGAGGTTGCTTCGTCGGGCCCGCTCGCGCCGAGCCGCACGGGCGGCGCCGAAGCCTCGGCGCATCGGCTTCGGGCCGGTCCCCGCACCATCGGCACCCTGCGCGTCGTCAGATCCCCGAGTCATGGTTCGAGGCTACCGGCGCCCCGAAGGTCGCGTTCGGGCCAGCGATGCACATCGAGGCCGACGCGGCGCGACGCGACCGAGAGGCGACGGAGGGAGTCGAACGCGCACCCATCGGGGGTCGGGAACCGTCGGTCGCTACGGTCGAGTTGGGCGAACGCAGCAACCGGGACGAGGATGGGCAGATGCTTCCGAACGGGTTCTGGTGGGGCACCACGTCGTCGTCGACGCAGGTGGAAGGGGCGGCACCGACGTCGACCTGGAAGCGGTGGGAGCAGCTCCAGCGGGTGCCGGCGAGCGGCAACGGCAACGGCTTCGCGACGACCTACCCCGACGACTTCGCCCTGTTCGCCGAGCACGGCCTCACCCAGCACCGGATGACGCTGGATTGGGCCCGGCTCGAACCGAAGGCCGGCCACCACGATGACGAGGTCGTCGAGCGCTACCGACGCATCCTGACCGCGGCCCGAGACGCCGGCATCGACGTGTGGGCCGGGCTGTACCACTACTCGCTCCCCGGTTGGTTCGCCGACGACGCCCACGGCTTCATCGACGATCGGGCCCGCACGTACTTCTGGCCGCGCCACGTGGAGTTCGTCGCCGAGACGTTCGGCGATCTGGTGAGCACCTGGGTGCCCGTCAACGAACCGACGTCGTGCGCCTACGGCGGCTGGATGAGCGGCGAGATCCCGCCCGGTCGCCACGACCCCGAGACGTTCCCCCGAGCACTGCGGGCCCTGCACCTGGCGGGGTTGGAGGCCTGGCGCCTGCTCCGATCGGGTGAGCAACCGGTTGCCACGGTGATGAACCTCTCGCCGGTCTACCCCGCGGTGCGCTCCCGCGAACCCGACGAGCGCGATGCGGCCGGTGCGGCGACCGCCCGGTTCGACGATCTGCTCTTCACCACGTGGATCCGGGCGCTGCGAGACGGGATCCTCGCCATCCCGGGCCTGGCCGAGGAGGCCATCGACGAGCTCGCCGGCGCCTACGACCTGATCGGCTTCACCTACGACGACGCACTGTCGGTCTTCGCGGACGGATCGGTCGGCCCGTACCCCGCCGATGCGCGGGTCGGGCCGCTGGGCGAGGCGCCGTGGCCCGAGGGACTCGGGGTCGTCCTGCGCCGGCTCCACGAGGAGCTCCCGAAGCGGCCGCTCGTCGTCGCCGCCACGAGCATCGCCACGCCGGCCAGCGACCCCGCCCAGGACGAGTGGCGCTACCAGGTGCTCGACCGCGAGATCCGCGAGGTCGAACGAGCGGTCGCCGATGGCGTCGACGTCCGTGGGTTCTTCCACGGCGCAGGAGTCGACGGCTACGAGTGGGGCGCCGGGTTCGACGTCGAGCGCGGCCTCTTCACCAGGGAGCGGCGACCCAAGCCGAGCGCGTCGATGGCCGCGGGCTGGGCCCAGGGCCGCCACGGCGATCCGACGACCTGACGGAGGACCCGTGGACCTCGACACCGGTCGTCTCGCTCGTCAGGGCTCGATCCGCACGAGCTGGAGGCCACGATCCACCCGGTGGACCTCCATCGCGAAGTCGAACCGATCCACCTGCGTCGCGTAGACGATGTCGTCCGGGTCCACGTCGTCGCCGCCGAGCGCGAGGGTGCGCGCCGCCTCGTCGGACCGGAGCACCGCCGCCGCCGTCGCCTCGGCATCGGTCGGCTGCCCGGTGCGAGCCCGCTCGATGAGCTCTGCGGTCAGCAGGTCGTCGAACCCCGGCCGGTCGTCGCGATCGTCGAACCGGCCGGTGATCACGTACGTGGGTGGGCCCAGACCCGTCGCCTCGATCGCGCGAGCGGTCGCCGAGGCGCACACCAGGCTGGCGGCGAAGAGCCGATCAGCGTCCGTCGCGGCCACCGCTCCCCTCGTTCCGGCCGAGGTCCGCTGGATCAGCACCCGCCCGGCAACATCGGCCCGCGAGATCTGCGCGGGCGAGTTCGTGAAGTGGAACCCCTCGGGTCGTCGCCCGTCGTCCTCCCCCATGATCAGGGCGTCAGGCAGCTCGGCGGCGAGCGCACGCGCCTCGTCGACCTCGGCCACCAGGTGGATCGACGACGCGCCGCCGTCGATGGCGTAGGCGGCGGTGGTGAACGCCCGGATCACGTCGATGGCGACGACCGTGCCGCCGACCCCCTCGAGCTCCCACCAGCCGATGAACCTCGCTCCAACTCCCGTCATCTCGGCGACGCTACCCATCGCAGCAGGGACGCGACCAGGATCTCCGGGTCAGCCTGATGTGTGCGCCGTCAGCTTCGCCAGCTCGTCGGAACTCGCCTTGATCGCCGAACCAACCCGGTAGCCGATGAGCTCGCCAGCATCGATCGATCGATCGGTAGATCGCCGCTGCTGGCACGCCTGTGCGACGTGACGCCTCGATCACCGAGATCCTCTCCGTCGGTCCCGATGGTACGTGCGTCATCACGTTCCCCCCTCGCGACGGTCGAGGATCATCGATCGAACCTCGATCAGGTCGCTCTGCACCATCGACACGTCGAGGACGTCGATC